>NZ_JBEXRC010000059.1:0-40937 GCF_040612915.1 Streptomyces sp. NPDC006326
CGCCGCCTCCCCGGAACACCCCGCGTCCCCCGGGGACGCCGGGCTTTCCGGGGAGGCGGCGCCTGCGCGGCCCCCGGCCGTCGCGGGTCCGCCCGCCGCCGGGCACGAGGGTGGCCGGTGGCCCCTGCACGCCGAGGTCACCGGTTTCAACCGGCTCAGCCTGTCCGCCGAGCCGGGCACCACCATCGCGGTCGTCGGGGAGAACGGCGCGGGCAAGACCACCCTGCTGCGCGCCCTGCTCGGCCTGACTCCCCGCGCCCACGCCGTGCTCCGCCTGGGCGACACCGACGTCACCGCACTGCCCCCGCACCGGCGCCAGGTCGCCTGGGTCCCGCAGGACGGGGCGCTGTTCCCGCACCTGACGGCCCTGGCCAACACCGCGTACGGGCTGCGCGCCCGCCGGGTGCCGCGCGCCGAGGCCTGCCGCGAGGCGCAGCTCTGGCTGGACCGGCTCGGGGTCGGCCACCTCGCCGCGCGCAAGCCCGCCCAGTTGTCCGGCGGACAGGCCCAGCGGGTGGCGCTCGCCCGGGCGCTCGCCGCCCGGCCGCGGCTGCTGCTGCTCGACGAGCCGCTCGCCGCCCTCGACCAGACCACCCGGGCCCACGTGCGGCACACCCTGCGCACCCATCTGGCGGGCTTCGGCGGGGTCTGCCTCGTCGTCACCCACGATCCGGTCGAGGCCGTGTCCCTGGCCGACCGGGTGCTCGTGCTCTGTGACGGGCGGGCCCTGCAGGACGCCCCGCCCGCGGAGGTCAGCCGTCACCCGCGCTCTCCGTGGGTGGCCCGGATGCTGGGCCGCAACGCCTGGCCCGGTACCGCTTCGGCCGACGGGCTGGCGCTGGCCTCCGGGGGGAGGCTCGTGGTGGCCGAGGCACTGCCCGAGGGGGCCGAGGCTCTCGCGATCATCGCGCCCGAGGCGGTGTCCCTGCACCGGGACCGCCCGGCGGGCAGTCCGCGCAACGTCTGGCCCGGTGCGGTACGGGAGATCACCGCGGTCGGCAGCCGGCTGCGGGTGCTGGTGGGCTCGCCCGAGGCGCCCGACCTCGTTGCGGAGATCACGCCGGAGGCCGCCGCCGAGCTGGGCCTGGCCGACGGCACGAAGGTGTGGACGAGCGTGAAGGCCACCGAGGTCACCCTCGTACGGCTGTAGCGGCTCCATTTGGCCGACGGGCGGCGGGCTGACATGGTTCGACCAGGCTCCGCCGCAGGTCAGCGGGCCGCAGATCCAGTGTCGTCCGTTCCCTGGGGGGTAGCTCCGCATGGCCTTCGCCGCACCACCGAACCAGCCCGCACCACCGCACCGGCCCGCACCCGTACCGCAGCCCGCGCAGGTGCCGCAGCCGGGGCAGCCCGCTCAGCCGGCGTACCCCGGCTGGTCGCCCGACGGTCTGCGCCCCGCCGCGGACGTGCTGCGGTCCCCGCACGCTCTGGCCCTCGCGCTGGTCCTGCTGCTCGCCCTGGCGGCGCTCGTCAACCTGTTCTCCGCCGGTGTCAGCGCCTGCCTCTTCTCGCTCACGCGGGACGCCGCCGCGGCCCCGGCCGCGGCGGCCGACGGCACGCCGCTCGCGGACGTCCTCGCCTCCGTCGCAGGCATCCTCCAGACGCTGAGCCTGCTCGCCACCATGGTCGTCTTCATCCTCTGGTTCCACCGGGTGCGCGTGAACGGCGAGGTCATGCGCCCCGATGCGTTCACCAGGACCCGGGGCTGGGCGATCGGCGGCTGGTTCATCCCCGTCGGCAACCTGTTCATCCCGTTCCGGATCGCCAAGGAGATCTGGGCGGCCAGCACCCAGCTCGGACCGGACGGCTCCTACCGCCACGTCTCCACCGCGCCCGTCACCGCCTGGTGGACGGCATGGGTCGCCTCCCTGTTCGCCGACCGCGTGTTCGACCAGATGTTCAAGCGGGCCGACACCGCCGCATCGCTGCGCGACGCCTGGGCCGTGGGGCTCGTCTGCGACCTGCTCACGGTGGCCGCGGCCGTGCTCGCCGCCATCTTCGTCCGCAAGCTGACGTCCCTGCAGCACACCAAGGCGATGCAGGGCTTGTACGCCCGGGCCTGAGCCTTCACCGGGCGGCCCCGACCGGCGGGACCGCCGCCCGGGCCGCCGGGACGGGCACGGTGAACTCGCACCACACGCACTTCCCGCCGCCCCGGGGCTCCACCCCCCACTCCTCCGCCAGCTGTTCCACCAGCAGCAGGCCCCGCCCCGACAGCGACCAGTCGTCGGCCTCGCGCCGGTGCGGCAGGGCACTGCTGGAATCCTCGACCTCGATCCGGATCCGGCCCTCCGCGGTCATCCGCATGCCGACATGACCGCCGCCCTCGGTGTGCACGAGGGCGTTGGTCATCAGCTCGTCCGCGGCCAGTTCGATCTCGTCGGCCCGCTCCCGCGCGCCCCAGGCGGCCACCGCCGCCCGGATCAAGTGGCGGGCCGTCCTGGGGCCCTGGGGGTCGCCGGGTGCGAGCCGCAGGCGCAGCGGGCCGCCACCGCGCGGGGAGGGGGTGCCCCGGCGGCGGATCAGGAGCAGGGCCATGTCGTCGCCGCCACCCACGTCCCCGACCAGGTCGCACAGGACGTCGGCGAGTTCCTCGACGTCGACCGGGCCGGCACAGACGGCGTCCATCAGCTCCCGCATGCCGGTCTCGGAGTCGCCCCGGGGCCGTTCGATCAGCCCGTCCGTGCAGAGCACCAGGGTGTCGCCCGGATGCAGTTCGAGGCTGGTGACGGGGTAGCCGGCGCCCGGGTGTTCCCGCTGGGCCAGCCCCAGGGGCAGCCCGCCGGCCACGTGGAGGCGGTGGCAGCTGCCGTCGCCGCGGCGGACCACCGGGTCGAGGTGGCCGGCCCGGACCATCTGCACCGCGCCGGTGTTCAGGTCGAGCTCCGCATAGGTGCAGGTGGCGAAGCGGTCCGTCTGCAGTTCGCGCAGGAAGTCGCAGGCCCGCGCCATGGCGGTGCCGGGGGTGTGCCCCTCGGTGACGTAGGCGCGCAGCACGATCCGCAGCTGGCCCATGACGGCGGCGGCGTCCGTGTCGTGTCCCTCGACGTCTCCGATCATCACCCCGACCCGGCCCTCGCCGAGCGGAACGACGTCGTACCAGTCCCCTCCGATGTCCCGGCCCATACGGGCGGCCCGGTACCGTACGGCGATCCGGGCGCCCGGGATGTCCGGGATCCGGCGCGGCAGCATGGCGCGCTGGAGTCCCTCGGCGAGGTCGTGCTCCTGCTCGAAGAGGATCGCGCGCTGGAGGCTCTGGGCGATCCCGCTGCCGAGGGCCATCAGCAGGTTGCGCTCCTCGGCGGTGAAGTCGCCGTCCCGCCGGTAGAGCAGTCCGAGCGCACCGATGGCCCGGCCCTGGGCGATCAGCGGCAGGTAGACACCGCTGCGCACGGCGAGCGGTTCGATGTACGGCCACAACTCGGGGTAGCCCAGCTCGAACTCCTCGCGCGAGGCGATGAACACCGGCTGGAGGGTGCGCACGGCCTCGCTCATCGGCAGCCGGGCATCGATGCGGGTGTATTCGATCTCCGGGACGTACGTGCCCAGCTGTCCCTCGGCGACGAGGTGGATCCGGCCGCCGTCGACGACGCCGAGCATCACGCTGACCGCGCCGAGGTGGCCGAGGGCCTCGGGGTCCTTGAGGACGTCGGTGACGTCGTTGACGGTGCGGGCGTGGGCGAGGATGGCGGTGGTCCGCTCGACGACGCCGGTCATCCTGCGGCGGCCCTCGCTCTGCTCCCCGGTGGCCCCGGGCTCGTCGGGGTCGTGGGCGGCGTCGCGGACGATCCCGATGATCCGGTGCGGGCGTCCGTTCGCGTCCCGGAGGATGTGGCCCTGGATGTGGGTCCAGGCCGGGGTGCCGTCCCGGCGGCGGCGCCGGAAGTACGCCCCGTAGTGGCTGCGGCCGTCCTTGAGGGCCTGGGCGACGCGGGTGTCGAGCCGGGCCTCCTCGGAGGGCGGGACGCGGTCGCGCAGCCCTTCCGGGGTGCCGCTGAACTCCTCGGGGAGCAGGTCGAAGACCTCAAGGGCGGTGGGGTCCAGATGCATCTGGCCGCCCTCAAGGTCCCAGTCGAAAGTGCCCATGCGGTTGAGCGCGAGGCTCGTGTCGGGCCGCGCGGGCCACTGGACCTCTGGGCTTCCCCGTTCGGCCATGCAGCCAGGGTCTCACCGATCGGCGCCGCGCGCGGCGGTGGCGGGCGCGGGCCGCCCAGGGTGCGGGCGGGTGACGGAGCCGACGCGTCGGTACGGTGCCTCGCCGGGAGGGCCCCGCGACGCCGGTCAGTTCACACGGGCGGCGCTGAGTACGGCGGGGACGACGGCGGAGAGGACGGCGGAGAGGAGGGCGGGGACAAGGGCGGCGCCAAGGGCCGATAAGGCTCCTCCGAAGACGGGGGCGGGGACGGCGGTGCGGACGACGGCGGGGACGGGGGCGGGGGTGGCGGGGACGACGGCGGGGACTCCGCCGGCGAGACGGACCCTGCGCCCGTGTGCTTGTCCGTGGGGGGCACGGCGGGTGCCTGCACGGGCTGGTCGGGCTTCTTCTGGCCGGTCTCGCGTGCGTACCAGCGGCCCTTGGTGTGGTCGTAGATGGTGATCCTGGTGAGGGAGTCGACCGACGGCTGGATCACCACGACGTTCTGCGGCCGGTACTCCGCCCACGTTTCGCCCCGCCGTTCGTAACCGGGCTTCAGCGCCTTCGGCTCCCCCAGCGGGTTGCCGCACGCGCAGCGCACCCGGGGCACCCCGTGGTTGTCCACCATCACGGCCGTCCCGGCCTGGAGGACCGCCTGGTACGCCGTCGGGCGGCCGTCCCGGTAGCCGTGGTTGGTGACGCGGGTGTCCTTGCGCAGCGTGACGGAGGTCAGGGACTGCAGATAGCCCTGCACCATCGTGGCCTGGATGCCCAGCGCCTCGGCGAAGGCCCGGTTCACGTCCGGCTCGGCGGCCAGGAAGCGCGCCTGCTTCTCGCTGTCGCAGCCGGCGACGTCCGCGGTTCCTCCGTACAGGGTGGGGGACGAGCCGGGGACGGCCTGGGTCGTGATGGTGCCGGTCGCCGGTGCCGGGGGCAGGGCGGAGGGCGCGGGCGGCGGGGCGGCGGGTTGATTGGCGGTGGACTCGGTGAAGGGGTCCCGGCCCTGGGCGGCGGCCGGCTGGAGGAACACCTCCCCGCCCCCGGTCGTGCCGGTGGGCCGGGTGAGCACCATCGCGAGGACCACGGCTGCGGCCAGGGCCGTCACGGCGGCGGCCACCCGGGGTACGGAGCGCCACCACCGCCTGGCAGGCGCGCCGGACGGCCCCGAGGGCTTCGACGGCTCGCCGCCGGGTTCCCCGGGGCCTTGGGGCGGCGGCCCTTGCGAAGGCGGACCTTGGGGAGGCGGCCCCTGTGAGGGCGGGCCCTGGGGAGGGCCCGGGGGCGGCGGTGGCGGAGTGCGTCCCGGCCGGCCGCCCGAGAGCGGCCCGGCGGGCGGTCCGGTGGGGCGCCCCGACGACGGTGTCCCGGGTGGCTGCGTGGTCACGGGCGCTCCTGTTCCGCTTCCGCTGTCCGCATTCCCTCTGCGTTTAGTAAGTCTTGGCCCCTCCCGGCCCATGTGCCGATCCCGGTCACTCTCCCGGGCCATGGCGTGCGCCCGTCCGGCGGTGCCCGCGAGCCGGGTCGCGAGGGACGCCGCGAGCCGGGTCGCGAGGGGCGAGGAGCCCGGCCTCGCCGGGCAGCCGCCGGCGGTGACCGGCCGCGGCTACCGGTCCAGGGGGCGGAACACCGGCTCGGCCCAGCGCGGGGGCGGCGGGGCGGGACCGGGATCCGCCGTCGACGTGCGGCTCGGCCGGCGCGGGCCGGCGCCCGCCCCGGCCCGGGTGCCGGCCCGGCGCAGCGCGCCGGTGAACTCCAGGCAGCTGCTCCACCGGTCCTCCGGCGACTTCGCCAGCGCCTTGGCCAGCACCTCGTCCACCGCCTGCGGCAGATCCGGGCGGTGCGAGGTCAGCGGGGGCGGCGGATCGTACTGGTGGGCCCACAGCAGCGCCATGTCGTCGTCGCGCTGGAACGGCGGGCCCCCGGCCAGGGTTTCGTACACGACACAGCCCAGGCTGTAGACGTCGCAGCGTCCGTCGACGGGCTTGCCCGCGATCTGCTCCGGAGCCACGTAGTCGAGGGTGCCCACGAACTGGCCGACGCTCGTGAATCCCGTCAGCGACAGGGATTTCTTCGTCAGCCCGAAGTCCGTGAGGTAGACGTGCTCGGGGTGGTCGCTGTCCGTGCCCTCCGCGACCAGGATGTTGCCCGGTTTGACGTCGCGGTGCACCAGGTCGTGCGCGTGGGCCGCGTCGAGCGCCGAGGCGACCTGTCCCGCGATCCGGGCCGCCGAGTCGACCGGCAGCGGGCCAGTGCGGTCCAGCAGGGCCCGCAGGTCCTGCCCGGCGACGTACCGCATGGCGATGTAGAGCAGCCCCTCCGTCTCCCCCGCCTCGAAGACCGGCACGATGTGCGGGTGGTCGATCGCCGCCGCCACCCGCGACTCGTGGGCGAAACGCTGCCGGAAGGTGTCGTTGCGGGCGAGCTCCGGCGCCAGCAGCTTCAGTGCCACGGTCCGGTCCAGCCGCAGGTCCCGCGCCCGGTAGACGACCGCCATTCCGCCGCGCCCGATCTCGCACTCCATCAGGTATCCGGCGATCTGCTTCCCGCTGAGGTCGGTGGGGCGGCCGCCCAGGGACTCCGAGGACATCAGCCCTCCCTGGCTTCGGGCGGCATGACGACCCTGGTCGGCTCACGGTCGTCCACCTGGGCTGCGCGGCCCGCCCGGTCCGCCCCTTCGGTCCCGGCCGGCCCGCCGGCGGCCGCCCCGCGTTCCGGTTCCGCCGCCGGGGACTGCCCGGAGCCGCCGGGTCCCGTGACCACGGCGTAGGTCACCAGGTGCCCGCCGTCCCCGTACATCCACCGGCCGGTGGACTCGTCGTAGAGCCAGACGGACTCCCCGTCGATCACCACCCCGGCCCGCAGCCCCCTGGTGCCGTCGCGGAACCTGCCGGGGTCCACGAGACCCGAGGCGAGCTCTTCCGCGGCCTGCCGGTAGCGGGCCAGCACGTCGGTGCTGCGGGCGAGCAGCGGGCGCGGGTCCTCGGCCCGGGTCGGCTGCCCCCCGCCGGCGGGCGGCGGCTGCGGTACGGAGACCAGCAGGCGGCCGTCCACCCAGGCGGACCACCCGTTGGAGCAGAGGATCTCCGCCCAGGCGCCTTGCCGGGACAGCAGCTGGACGGGCAGGAAGGGATCGAGGGGCGCGGTGGGCCGGGACACGTCGGGCGCCTCCCACGCGGGCAGTCCCTCCTGCGGGACCACGTGCGTGGGGTGGAAGTCGGTGCCGGACTCCGTGGGACTGGTCATCGCGTCCACTTCCGCCGTTTCCGCTGTTTCCGCTGTTTCGGCACGATCGCGGGCTTGTGGCGGCGCAGCAGCCGCACGGTCGGCACAGCGGAGCGCTGGACCATGAGCAGATTTTCCCACGATCCGACCGGGCGGGCATAGCCGCAGGTCAGGGCCGTCTTATGGGGAATGACAACGGTCCCCGTTGCAGCCTTTGCCCATTGCGCCGCGGTGCGCTTCACTTCACGCGTCGGAACCGAACAAACGGGGGAAAGTGATGGCTGTGCACGACCACGATCACGATCACGACGACAGCCGGGCCCTCGACCACGACCACGGCCACTCCCACGGCGGTCACAGCCACGGGGTCGCCGCGGACGCGGACCGCCGCTGGCTGGCGATCGCTCTCGGTCTGATCGGCGCCTTCATGGCGGTCGAGGTGACCATCGGCATCCTGGCCCACTCCCTGGCGCTGATCTCCGACGCCGCCCACATGCTCACCGACGCCGTCTCGATCGTCCTGGCGCTGATCGCGATGCGGCTCGCGGCCCGGCCCGCGCGCGGCGGCTTCACGTACGGCCTCAAGCGCGCGGAGATACTCTCGGCGCAGGCCAACGGGCTCACCCTGCTCCTGCTCGCGGTCTGGCTAGCCTACGAGGCGGTCCGGCGGCTGGTCGAGCCGCCGCCGGTGGCGGGCGGGGCGGTCCTGGTGACCGCGCTCGCGGGCATCGTGGTCAACGTGGCCGCGGCCTGGTGCATCTCCAGGGCCAACCGCTCCTCCCTCGCCGTCGAGGGCGCCTACCAGCACATCCTCAACGACCTGTTCGCCTTCGTCGGCACCGCCGTGGCCGGTCTGATCGTGCTCACCACCGGTTTCGTGCAGGCCGACGCCATCGCCACGCTCGTGGTCGTCGTCCTGATGGTCAAGGCGGGCTACGGCCTGGTCCGCGAGTCCGGCCGGATCTTCCTGGAGGCCTCCCCGGCCCACCTGGACCCGGACGCGGTGGGCGACCGGCTCGTCGGGCACCCGCCCGTCACCGAGGTCCACGACCTGCACATCTGGACCATCACCTCCGGGCAGGCGGCGCTGTCGGCGCACGTGCTGGTCGAGCCGGCCGGGGACTGCCACGCCGTACGCCGCGATCTGGAGCGGCTGCTCTCCAAGGAGTACGGCATCACGCACACCACCCTCCAGGTGGACCACGAGCAGGAGGCCCTGCTCACGGTCGGCCGTCCGGGCGAGGAGGCGGCCGACGACCCGCACTGCGCGGACGCGCACGGCCCGGTCCACCGCCAAGGCCCGCACGCCCACTAGCCGGCCCCGCCCCGGCGGGGGCCGCCCCCGGGCCGGCGGCCCGGCGGCCCGGCCTGCCTAGGAGGCGTTCCGGCGGGGCAGGGATCCCCCATGACACAGAAGCGCAGCGCCGGACTGCTCCTGTTCCGCCGTACGGGCGGGCCCGCCCCCGGTGTCGAGGTCCTGCTCGGGCACCTGGGCGGGCCCCTGTGGAGTGCACGGGACGCCGGCGGCTGGGGCATCCCGAAGGGGGAGTACGGCCCGGACGAGTCCCCTCGGGACGCGGCGCGCCGGGAGTTCACCGAGGAGATCGGGCTGCCGCCGCCGGACGGCGAGCACCTGCCGCTCGGCGAGGTGGTGCTGAGCAGCGGCAAGCTGGTGACGGTCTGGGCGGTGGAGGCGGACCTCGACCCGGGGCTGATGGTGCCCGGCACCTTTTCCATGGAGTGGCCGCCGCACTCGGGGAACGTGCAGGAGTTCCCCGAGCTGGACCGGGTGGCCTGGTTCACCCCGCAGGTGGCCGAAACCAAGCTGATCAAGTCTCAAGTTCCCTTTCTGGAGAGGCTGTTGGGGCTCCTGGAGGGTTGACCCGACCTTGACTTGCCAACGAACCCCAGCTGCGTGGACATTGCACCTATGACGAACGTCGTGCTGGTGGGAACCCTGGACACCAAGGGTGTCGAGTACGGCTGGCTGCGCGAGAGGCTGCTGCGGGCCGGCGTCGAAGTGATCACGGTCGACACAGGAATCATGGGCGAACCCCGGGTGCCCGCGGACGTCCCCCGGGAAGCGGTGGCCCGGGCGGCGGGAGCGGAACTGTCCGCACTGCGGGCGGCCGCCGACCGGGGCGCGGCCGTCACCACGATGGCCGGCGGCGCGGAGGCCGTCCTCTTACGCCTGCACGCGGAGGGCAGGCTGCACGGGGTGCTCGCGATCGGCGGCAGCGGCGGCACCTCCATCGCCACGCGGGCGATGCGCGCCCTGCCGCTGGGCGTGCCCAAACTGATGGTCTCGTCGATGGCGTCCGGCGACGTGGCCCCGTACGTCGGCTCCTCGGACGTCACGATGATGTACAGCGTCGTGGACATAGCGGGGATCAACAGCATCTCCGCTCCCGTGCTGGCGAACGCGGCGGAGGCGATCGCCGGGATGGCCAAGGCCTTCCAGCGGTCCTCGACGGACCTGCACCGCCCGGTCCGGCTGGGTGCGGGCTCCCGCCCGCTGATCGCGGCGAGCATGGCCGGGGTGACCACGGCCGGGGTGGACGCCGCCCGTGAGCGGCTGACCGAACTGGGCTACGAGGTGCTCGTCTTCCACGTCAGCGGCACCGGCGGCCGCACCCTGGAGACCCTCGCCGGGCAGGGGGTCTTCGCGGGCGTGCTCGACCTCACGCTCAGCGAGATCGCCGACGACCTGTGCGGGGGCATACTCACCGCCGGCCCGGACCGGCTCAGCGCGGCGGGCCGGGCCGGGGTTCCGCAGGTGGTGAGCCTGGGGGCGCTGGACATGGTGAAGTTCGGGCCGCCGCAGACCCTGCCCGAGCGGGTCCGCTACCGGCGGGTCCGGGTCCACAACCCGTCCATCACGGTGATCCGTACGACCGAGGCCGAGTGCGCCGAGCTCGGCCGCCGGGTCGCCGCCAAACTCCGTCGCGCGACCGGCCCCACCGCGGTGTGCGTGCCTTTGCGGGGACTCTCCACACTCGGCGCGCCCGGCGGCCCGTACCATGACCCCGTCGCAGACCGGGCCCTGTTCTCGGCTCTGCGCGAGGGGCTGCGGGGCAGCGCCGCCGTACTGCACGAGTACGACACCCACATCAACGACCCGGTCTTCGGCCGGTCGGCGGCCGACCGGCTGCACGCCATGATCGGCGCGGTGCGGGCAGCGGCCTGAGACACGCCGGGGTGGGGAACCAGCCGTGGCGGAAACCGTGTCCCTGGGGTTGGCCGGTCGTGCAGCACGACCGGTGCCGGTGCCGCGAGGCCCGGGACACGGCGACGCCACGGAGGGGGCAGGCGATGGGTAAAGCATGGGCGGTGCCCGGCTACACGGAGGTCCGGGAACTCGGCTCGGGCGCCAGCGGCCGCGTGGTCCTCGCCGTGCACGAGGCGACGGGCACGGCGGTCGCCGTCAAGTACCTCGCCGAGCGGCTGCGTGAGGACCCCGCGTTCGTCGGCGAGTTCCGTGCCGAGGCCCGGCTGCTCGGCGGACTCGACTCGCCGTACGTGGTGCGGCTGTACGAGTACTGCGAGTACACCGCAGGGCCGGGCGGCGCCGCCATCGTGATGGAGCTGGTCGACGGGATCTCCCTGCGCGCGCTGCTCAAGCAGGCCGGGCAGACCGGCCCCGAGGCCGCGCTGGTGGTACTCAAGGGATCCCTGCTGGGCCTGGCCGCCGCGCACCGGGCGGGCGTCGTCCACCGCGACTACAAGCCGGAGAACGTCCTCGTCGCCGCGGACGGCTCCTCCCGGCTCGTGGACTTCGGGATCGCGGCACGCCGCGGTACGACGCCCGGGGTGGCCGGCACCCCCGCGTACATGGCCCCCGAGCAGTGGCAGGGCCGGCCGGCCTCGCCCGCGGCCGACGTGTACGCGGCGACGGCGACCTTCTTCGAGTGCCTGACCGGGCGCAAGCCCTTCGCCGGGGAGAACTTCGCGGAGCTCGCGGTGCAGCACATCGAGGCTCCGGTGCCGGAGACCGAGGCCCCGGAGCCGGTACGTCCGCTGATCCGGCGGGGCCTGGCGAAGGCCCCGGATCAACGGCCGGAGAACGCCGAGGCCTTCGTCGCGGAGCTGGAGGGCGTGGCGCGCAGCGCGTACGGGCCGGACTGGGAGGAGCGCGGTCAGCGCAAGCTCGCGGCGCTGGCCGCGCTGCTGCCGCTGCTGTTCCCCTCCTCGGGCGGCGCGGCGGCGGGCACGACCGCGGTGGCGACGACGGTACTGAAGCCGCCGCCCACGGGCTGGCTGCCGGGCCGGCGCGGAGCGGTGGCCGCCGGCCTCGCGCTGGTGCTCGGGGCCATGCTGGTGTTCGCCTCGCAGGCGGCCGGTGAGCAGCCGGACGGGGCAGCGGCGGTGAGCGCGTTCGCCACGACGAGCCCCGCCCCGGGCGGCGGCTTCCCGGCACCCGGGCCGAGCTCCTCGGCCTCGCCGTCGCCATCCGTGTCGGCGTCGGTTTCGCCGTCGGCCTCGCCGTCCGCGTCCGGGAGCGCGTCCCCGTCGCCCTCGTCGAGCCCGGGATCCTCCCCGACGCCGACGCCCACGGTGATCCCGCCGACCACTGCGCCGCCGGTCACGCCGTCCCCGAGGCCGACGGTGGTGGTCGGGGCGGTCAAGGTGGACCTGCGGCAGGCGGACTTCACGGTGGGGGTGGCGAGCATCTCGATCGACGCGAAGGGAACCGCCCCGGTGGCCGTCACCGTGGAATGGTTCAGCAGCAACCAGTCCGGCGTGCTCGGCGCGGCGGACGGCCGCGCGGACACCCTGACGTACCAGCCGGGCGGCGGCGCGCTCGTGCGGCGGCACACCTTCTCCGGCCAGGGCTGCTACTGGGGCGTGCGCGTCACCACCAGGCCGGCCGCAGGCAACGGCTCCCAGACCGCCCAGGTCTGGCTCACGAAGTGCATGATCCGATGAGCGAAGACGAATACAGCGCCACTGTCCTCGGCAGCCACTGGTTCAGCGGTCCCCCGCAGCCCGAGGACGCCGTGCCCGACCGGGTCGAGGGGTCGGTCCTGCGGTTCGGGCCGGGCGTCACCGCGGCCATGCCGGCGCCGTTCCCGGTGACCGCCCCGCCGGCCGTGCAGCGCCGCGGATCCGGCGGGTGGCGCCGGTACACGCTGGCTGCGGTCGTGCTGCTCGCGGTCCTCGCCTACCTCGGCTGGCAGCGGTACGGTCCGTCCCTCGGCGTGCGGGACGTGGCCGTGTCCGTCGCGGACCCGAAGGGTCCGGGCTGCGACGCGACCGCCGATGTGGTGGCCGTCGTACGGACCGACGGGCGCCCCGGAACCCTGGTGTACCGGTGGGTCCGCAGCGACGGCACGCAGTCGCAGGAGCTCACCGAGCGGGTGCCGCGCGGCAGGAAGGAGGCCCGGCTGCACCTGCTGTGGACCTTCCACGGCACGGGCGGCTACGACGCCTCGGCCAGGCTCCAGGTGCTCTCGCCAGGCGGGCAGTCGGCCGCCACGCAGTTCACGTACCGCTGCGATCGGTAGGGCGCGTGTGTCCGCGTGGGTGGCCCGCAGCCGCTTCGGGGAGGGGCTGCGGGCCACCGCGGCGACCTGTCCGTGGCAGGTCGGTCAGAAGCGGGCGTGGGCGGTGATGTCCGCCTCGAACTCGCCCGTCATCGCGGGGGTCACGGTCGGCCTGCACTGTGCGATCGCCGACAGGTAGTCCTGCGTGGAGGCGCCCAGCTGCGCGGCCGCGGCGCCCCGCGCACCCACCGCCTCCAGGTCGCGTTCGAAGGACACCTGCGCCGCGATCCGCGCCGCGTGCTCGATGTCGGCCGGGGTGAACAACTCGCTCGCCGCCACCAGGGCCGCCACGTCGACGTCCGCGCGCCCCGCCGTGTAGCGGGACCAGATCGCGGCGCGCGCCCCGGCGTCCGGGGTGCCGATCGGAATCAGGTAGTCGAAGCGCCCCGGCCGCAGGAAGGCCGGGTCCAGGGAGCGGATGGAGTTGGTGGCGCACACCAGCAGCCGTTCGCCGCCCTCCCGGAAACCGGGGATCAGCTTGAGCAGCTCGTTGGTCACCCCGTGGATCCCGCCGGGCTGTGCCGGCTCGGTGCGCACCGGCGCGATCTCCTCGACCTCGTCGATGAAGACCAGCACCCGCTCCAGTTCGGCGATCCGGGCGAACGCGTCGCGCAGTGCGGCGGCGAGGTTGCCCTCGTCGGCGAGGCGGGACGGCAGCAGTTCCACGAACGGCCAGCCGAGCCGGGAGGCGATGGCGCGGGCGAAGGTGGTCTTGCCGGTGCCGGGCGGCCCGAAGAGCGTGATGGCGCGCGGCGGCTGCACACCGTGCGAGGCGGCCCGTTCGGGCTCGGCGAGCGGCAGCACGACCCGCCGCTCTATGAGGTCCTTCTCCTTCTCCATGCCGGCGACCTTGGCCCACAGGTCGTTGGGCAGGAAGCGGCCGCCGAGGTCGTCGAGGAGTCCGGCCGCAGGGCCGTGCAGCGGCTCGGTCTTCTCGAAGTAGGCGACGGCGGGCTGGCGGGTGTAGCCGGCGTTGAGCAGGCCCTCGCCGAGCAGGTCCTCCTCGGGCAGCACGTACGCGATCCGGCCGACGCGGGCGGCGATGAGCCGCCGCTCCAGCTCGACGAGGAGGGCGCTGGCCAGTCCCCGGCCCCGCCAGCCGGCGGCGATGGCGATCCGCATCACCCAGGCCCGCTCGCCGGTGACGCAGGCGAGGGCGGCGCCGATCGGGACGCCCTGGTGGACGGCGACCACGCACGGCTGCCGGTCGGTGAGGGCGCTGATGCACTCGGCGAGCGAGAAGACCGACTCCTGGCCGAGTTCGGCCGTGCTGTCGATCAGGTGGACGACAGCGGCGAGATCGCTCTCGCGGTAGTCGTGGATGAGCCAGTTCACCGGGTACCGCCCCTCGTTCGTGCTCCTGCGGCGAGGCTAGGGGCGGCGGGGCCCGGCGCTCACGCTCCGCGGTGCACAACAGCCGCTCGGGAACCCCTCCGTGTCGTCCATAGACTGGTGCCTTCCGCCCGAACCGCCCGCCGACGACCCGACCCGCTTCGTGGTTTCCGACACACCGGGCTGCACCGGATGCCGGTGCACGGCCTGTTCGAGGTCCTCTGGGCGCGTACGACCACGCTGCGGCTGCCGTCGGTGCCGGCGGCGGCCGCCGCGGCCGGCGTACGCGCTCGCGGGTGTGCGCACCGCTGAAGGGCCGGGGGGCGGCGCGGCGCCGGTGAGGGCCAGGTGGGAGGGCCCGTGGAAGCGCCCGCGCGAACGGTTCACAGCAGGTCCACGATTCACAGCGGATTCACACGGAATTTCTGGCTCCGGACACAGTTTCGGCGGGCAGGCTCGGTGCATGATCCCGCCCATGCCTCCCCGACCCCGCCCGGCGCACCGCACCCGCGCCGCCCGGCGCACGTCCCGGATCCTGCTGGCGGTGGCCGCCATGGCCACGCTGGTGAGCGTGGACCTGCCCGCCGCCGAGGCGGCACCGCCCCTGGGCGTCACCGCGCAGGCGCAGCCCGGCGCACCGGCGAACCGGGTCGGCGCCCTCTTCGCCGGCAACCTGGACGGCGGCCACTTCTGCACCGCCGCGGTGGTCCACAGCGACGGCCGCGACGTGATCGCCACCGCCGCGCACTGCGTGGGCGACCCGCAGAACACGGTGTTCGCCCCCGCCTACCGCGACGGCCGGGCCCCGTACGGCCTGTGGCGGATCACCAGCGTGTACGTGGCGCCGGGCTGGACGGACGGCCGGGACCCGGACGCCGACATCGCCTTCGCGACGGTGACCCCGGTCGCCGGCGGGCAGCCCGGCTACGTCGAGGACGTGGTCGGCGGCTTCCGCGTGGCGGCCGACCAGCCGGCCGATGCGACGGTCACCGTCCTCGGCTACCCGAGCAGCCTGGAGGCCCCGCTGCGCTGCGCCAACGCCACCACGCTGTTCTCCGCCACCCAGCGCCGGATCGACTGCCCCGACCTCAGCAGCGGCACGAGCGGCAGCCCGTGGCTGGTGGACGGAGCCCTCGCGGGCGTACTCGGCGGCCACGAGGACGGCGGCAGCGTGCCCGAGGTCTCGTACAGCGCGGTGATGGACGACCAGGCGGTGGAGCTGTACCGGGAGGCGGCCGAGGCAGGCTGAGCCGCCGCCGGGGCCCCTGGCCTCCTACCGGCCCTGGCCCGGGACCGGACACGGCGCCTCGGCCGCGTCGCCGTCAGGGAGCGCGGCCGGGGCCTCGAACCAGGTCGGCTCGTCCCGCAGCGCCCGGTGGATCCGGTCGACGGCGAACGGCTCCAGCGGGGGCAGCGCGTCCACCTCGAACCAGGCAACCTCCAGCGACTCGTGATCGTTGGCCCGGGCCTCCCCACCGACCGCCCGGCAGCGGAAGGTGATGTCCTGGAACTGGCACACGTCCCCGTTGGGGTAGGTGATCGGCGCGAGCATCTGCACGAGCACCACCCGCTCCGGGACGCAGCGCACCGCCGTCTCCTCGTACACCTCGCGCACCGCGGTGTCGGCGGGCTGCTCCCCCGGTTCGGCGATCCCGCCGACCACGGACCACCGTCCGGTGTCGGAGCGGCGGCCGAGCAGCACCCGCCCCCGGTCGTCGAGGACGATGGCGGTGACACCGGGCAGCAGGAGCAGCTGGTTCCCGGCCGTGGCGCGGATTGCGCGGATGAACTCAGGCGTGGTCATCCTCCGACCCTACGAGGCGTGGCGTACGCCTCCCGTCAGGCGGCCCGGCGGGCACGCGTCCGGCGTACGAGCACCCAGCCGAGCCCGGCTGCGGCGAGCGCGAGCAGCCCGTACTCCGGCAGCGGCCCGAAGCGGGTCGCAGGGGTCTGCGTGGAACGCAGGGGGATCTCGGCGACCAGCGCGTCGGCCGTGAACATCTCGGTGTGCCGGACGACCCTGCCGTCGGGGCGGATGACCGCGCTGACCCCGCTGGTGACGGGGACGAGGACGGTGCGGCTGTGCTCGACGGCGCGGACCCGGTCCATGGCGAGCTGCTGGTAGGTCATCTCGGTCCGGCCGAAGGTGGCGTTGTTGCTCGGTACGGCGATCACCTGCGCGCCGTCGCGGACGGTGGAGCGGACGGCGTCGTCGAAGGCGGCCTCGAAGCAGGTGACCATGCCGACGCCGCTGCCGGCCATGTCGAAGACGCCCGGCTCCTTGCCGGGCCCGAAGTCGCGGCTGACCCGGTCCACGTCGGCGCTGAAGATCCGGACGAAGGAACGCATGGGGATGCGCTCGCCGAAGGGCTGGATCTTGCGCTTGTCGTACGTGCTGGTCGGGCCCTTGACCGGGTCCCAGAGGATCATGGTGTTGCGCAGCGGGCCGGTCTCGGGGACCAGGACGGAGCCGATCGCGACGGGGACGCCGATGGCCTTGACCGCGCGGTCGATGACGCCGTAGGCGTCGGGCTCGTTGTACGGGTCGATGTCGGAGGAGTTCTCCGGCCAGACGACGAAGTCCGGCTTGGGCACCCGGCCGGCCCGGACGTCCTCGGCGAGCTGCAGGGTGCGGTTGGCGTGGTTGTCGAGCACCGCGCGGCGCTGGGCGTTGAAGTCGAAGCCGGCCCTCGGCACGTTGCCCTGGACCACGGCGGCGACCGCGGTGCCGTCCTCGGCGGCGTCGGAGACCAGCGGGCGGGCGGCGAGGGCCGCGCCGAGCGGGGCGGCGACGCTGAGGGCGGCGAGGGCGGCGGTGGTCCGGCGCGGGTGGTTCAGGGCGGTGCGCAGGGCCTCGTACAGCCCGAAGCCGCACAGGGCCACGGCGAAGGAGAGCAGCGGTGTCCCGCCGAGGGCGGCCAGCGGCAGGAAGAAGCCGTCGGCCTGCCCGAAGGCGAGCTTGCCCCACGGGAAGCCGCCGAAGGGGGCGCGGGCGCGCAGCGCCTCGCCGGCGATCCAGACGGCGGCGCCCCACAGCGGCCACAGGGGCAGCCTGGAGACGAGGGCGATACCGAGGGCGGTCAGCCCCACGAGGAGGGCTTCGACGGTGGCGAGGGCCAGCCACGGCACGGGGCCGACGCCCTCACCGGTCCAGACGAGCAGGGGCAGCAGGAATCCCAGGCCGTGCAGGAGACCGAGGCCGAAGCCGGCGCGGGCCCGGCGGCCGTGGAGGACCCCGCCGAGCACGGCGAGGGCGAGGGGGGCCAGCCACCACAGGGTGCGGGGCGGGAAGCCGGTGTAGAGCAGCACACCGGAGCCGACGGCCAGCGCGGGGCGCAGGAGCCGGGCGGCGGGTCCGCGCAGGCGCTTCCCGTCGCCGTCCGCCGGGGCGTGCGGGGCGGCTTCCGGCCCGGGGTGCGGTGCGGTGGCGTCGGGCTCTCGGATGACACTGCTGCTCATCTGGCGGAGTGTACGTCCCCCGTCCGCACGCCCCCACATGCAAGACCCCGGCCCGGGGTCAGCGGGCGAGGGCACGCAGGTGGGTGCGGATGACCCGGACGGCGTTCTCGGCGTCGTCGACGGTGACCGTGAACACCTTGCCGTCCCCGAGCCGGAGCTCCAGCCCCTCACCGCGCCGGACGATGACGGCGGTGCCCTTCTCGGGGCGCCAGCGGTAACCCCAGCCACCCCACTGCTGGGGGGTGATCCGGGGGACGAACTCGGCGGAGGACACGTCCGCGAGCCGGATCGTCCGCCGGGGCAGCCCTATGTGGCCGCAGCGGACCACCAGGGTCTCGGAGTCGACGGTGACGGCGACGTGCACGAAGGCGAGGGTGCCGTAGAGGATCAGCAGCCCGGCGGCGAGGCAGCCGATCACGGACATGAGGAGCGGGGCGATTCCGGCGGTCCAGGAACCGTGGACGGCGAGCTCGATGCCGAGCGCGAGACAGGCCGCACCGGCCGCCGCGAGCAGCCACTGCCCGCGGTTGGAGGCTCTGCCCGTCCACAGCGGACCCGGGGGGTGAACCGTCATGTGCAGCAGCGTACTCACGTACCGCATGCGTGCCACCAACCTCTCGTCCACTCGGCCCCTACCCGTCCTTGACCTCAAGTGAACTTGAGGTCCTACGGTCGCGGACATGACTTACGACACGAGGTCCGACATGACGTACGACGAGGCAGTGAAGACGGTCCCGGAGCGCTACCGCACCGCGGTGGTGCCGCACATCATGGTGACCGACGCGGCCGCCGCGCTCTCCTTCTACGGGCGGGCCTTCGGAGCGGTCGAGGAGTTCCGGCTCGACCACCCGCAGGGCGGGGTGATGCACGCCGAGGTGCGGATCGGCGCGGCCGTGCTGATGCTCGGCGACGTTTCCGAGGGCCCCTTCACCGCCCCGCCCGCCCTGGGCGGAACCTCGGCCGCCCTGCACGTGTTCGTACCGGACGTGGACGCTCTCGTCCGGACGGCCGCGGCCGAGGGCGCGGAGGTGGTACAGGCGCCGGCCGACCAGTTCCACGGCGACCGGACGGCCATCCTCCGGGACCCTTACGGGCACCTGTGGGTGTTCCTGACCCACCTGGAGGACCTTTCCGGGGAGGAACTGGAGCGCCGGCTCCGGCAGAGCACGGCCGGATAGGCGCACGGGGAGGCAGGACGGGCGCACGCCGGGGCCGGGTCGACGGGGGTGACCCGGCCCCGGGCGGCCGCGCCGGGGCCCGTTCAGCCCGGCAGCAGGCCGAGCAGCGCGTCGCGCAGGGCCGGGCGGCGGGTGGTCGCGAACCGGTGCAGGGTCCGGGACCCGAAGGCGACGCGCTGCGCGCTGCGGCGGCGCTCCCGGTCGTAGGCCCGCAGGGCGGAGGGCAGGGCGGACCGGCCGTGGGCGGCGACCGCGCGGCTCAGCGCCTCGGCGTCGAGGAGTGCGGTGCAGGCTCCCTGGCCCAGGTTCGGGGTCATGGCGTGGCCGTGGAACGCGGCGCGGAGCTCTTCGGCGGTGGTGGCCTCGGGCGCGGTCGCGTACCAGTTGGTGCGGCCCGGCTCGATGGGGGTCATGCCGAAGAAGCGGCCCGCGCCCCAGGTCTCCCCGTACACGCCGGTCTCGAATCCGGCGATTCCGATCCAGGCGACGGTGCCGACCGGGCGCGGGGCGCTCGCGGCGGCGAAACGTACGGTGCGGACGGCGCTGTTGATGCCGTCGGCGCCGACGACGAGGTCGGCGTCCAGAGAGTCGAGCTCGTGGCGACCGCCGAGCCGCCGCCCGTAACCGATCCGCGTGCCGCCGAGCCGGTCGAGTGCGGCGAGCAAGGCGTCGATCAAGTACGGCCGGGAGACGAGCAGTTCGGGCCGACCGGCCTTGCGTTCGATCCGTTCGAGCGGCAGGGAGGCCAGGACGGCGCCGTCGGGGCGGCGGATCTGCCCGCCGCGGTACGGGACCGCGCGGGCCCGGAGGGCGTCGCCGAGGCCGAGCCGGTCCAGGGCGGCTTGCGCGGTGGGGTGGATGCCGAAGGCGGTCCCGTACCGCTCGGGGGTGTGGCGCCGCTCCAGGACGTCGACCGACCAGCCGGCCCGGCGCAGCCCGAGGGCGGTGGCGAGCCCGCCGACCCCCGCTCCGACGACGACGGCCCGGCCGGCGCCGCGCCCGCACCCTTGCCCCGGCCCGTGATCGCCCATCTGGTAACCACCACAACCGTGGTACTACATTTGTGGTACCACGACCGTGGTTAAGCTGTCACGGTGAATCAGGACCGGAGGAACCGGCTGCGCGATGCGGCCGTCTCCGTGCTGGCGGACGCCGGAGGTCGGGGGCTGACGCACCGGGCCGTCGACGCGGCGGCCGAGGTACCGCTGGGCACGGCCAAGAACTACTTCCCCACCCGCGACGCCCTGCTGCGGGCCGTGGCCGAGCGCTGCCTGGAGCAGTACCGGGCACTGGCCGCCGCCCTGGCCGGAGCCGGCCCCGGCCCCGGTGACCGGGACGGGCTCGCGGCCCTGCTGGCCGGGCTGCTGCGGGACGTGGCCGGGCCGGGGCGACCGCGCGTCCTCGCCTATCTGGAACTGCAGGCCGAGGCGGCCCGGCGGCCCTGGCTCGCGGCGCTCCTCGACCCCATCGGGGCGGCCGACTTCGCCGCGTACGGGCACCTTCTGCACGGCGCCGGGCTGGACGGCGGGCCGGCACGGGCCCGCGCCCTGACGCTCGCGCTGCACGGCGCGATCCCCCACCTGCTGACCGGCGCCCCGGACACCCTGGCCGCCGCCGGCCTCGACGACCTGGACGCCTTCACCCGGGGGGTCCTGGCCTTCGTGTGCCCCGAACCACCCGAGCAGGAACGGTGACCACCCGACTCGACCGCGCCGTGGGCGCCGTCCTGGGCTCGGCCGCCGGTGACGCGCTCGGTGCGCCCTACGAGTTCGGCCCCGCAGGGGAGTTGAGTGCGCGCGGCCGCGAAATGCTCGGGGGCGGGGGCTGGGATCCGGGCGAGGCCACCGACGACACCCAGATGGCGGTCCTGGTCGGCGAGGCCCTGCTGGAGCACCACGGCCAGGAACTCCTCGACGTCCTCCCGGACGTCTTCGACCGCTTCCGGCGCTGGGCGGCGGCCGCACCCAAGGACATCGGTCTCCAGACCGAGGACGTCCTGACCAACGGCCATCCCTGGGACCTGGCCGCGGCCCGGCACTTCCAGCTCAACGCGCGGGCGGCGGGCAACGGTTCCCTGATGCGGGCCTCCACCTCGGCGGTGTACTTCGCCCCGGCCGGACGGGAGGCGACGATGGACGCCGCCCGGCGCCTCGCGGCGCTGACGCACGGCGACCGGGCCGCCTGGGAGGGCACCGCGATCCTGCACGAGCTCGTACGGGTGGCGCTGGAGGGATCCGACCCGCTCGCCGCCCTCCCCGGGACCCTGGGGGCGGTGCATCCGGACCACCGCGAACGGTACGCCCGCGTCCTCGCCCCCGACTGGGAGCCCGGCCTGGCCACCGAGTTCAACGGCGCGGTGTGGCCCTGCCTCGGCTCGGCGGTCTGGGCCCTGCGGACGACCACGGGGTTCGCCGAGGCCGTACGGGCCGCCGTGGACCTCGGCGGGGACACCGACACGGTGGCGGCGGTCACCGGCACACTGGCCGGCGCCCGCTACGGGCAGGCGGCGATCCCGCCGGAGTGGACGGCGCCGCTGCACGTGCCCCTGCCCGGGTTCGGGGAGCGGGTGCTCGACGCGGAGGGGCTGCGGGAGCTCGCTCAGCGGCTCGCAGAGGGAACGTAGCCCTCGGCGGACAGTTCCCCGCCCGCCAGCAGCCGACCCTCGGCGTACCCGAACGCGGCGGGCAGGAGCGCGCCTTCCCGGCCGCTGAGCAGGACGGTCAGGGTGCCGGTCGCCGGCAGGTCCGGCTCGGGCCGGGCGCCGATGCGGCGCAGCGCCTGAAGGGCGACGGGCTCGGCGGAGCCGTGGAAGGTGAACGCGTCCGACCCGGTCCGCTCGTTCAGGGCGGCCCGGATGGCCTCCTCGACCAGCTCGTAGTGGGTGCAGCCGAGCACCACGTCGGTGACGTCGGCCGGGGTCAGGGCGGCGGCGGCCGCAACCGCCGCGGCGACGGCCGTCTCGTCGGCCGCCTCAACGGCGTCGGCGAGTCCCGGGCAGGGCACCTCGGTGACGCGGACCCCGGCGGCGAAGTCGCGGATCAGCCCGCGCTGGTAGGAGCTGCCGGTGGTGGCGGGCGTGGCCCAGATCGCCACGCGCCCGCCGACGGCAGCGGCGGGCTTGATCGCCGGGACGGTCCCGATGACGGGGATCACCGGTTCCAGCTCCGCGCGGAGGGTGGGCAGGGCATGCACGGAGGCGGTGTTGCAGGCCACGATCAGCGCGTCCGGGCGCTGCGCGGCGGCGGCCCGGGCGACTCCGAGCGCCCGCTCGGTGAGGTCGGCGGGGGTCCGGGGCCCCCACGGCATCCCGTCGGGGTCCGAGGACAGGACGAGGTCCGCGTCCGGCCGCAGCCGGCGCATCGTGGCGGCAGCCGCGAGGAGGCCGATTCCCGAGTCCATGAGCGCGATCTTCACCCGGCCACTTTAGTCGACGCCCCTCCGACGGCGGCCCCCGGCGGGCCGGGCGGGGGTGTGAGCGGGGGGCCGGCCGGGCCGAGGGGTGGGCGGAGGGCCTGCGCGGTGCTCCGCCGCACCGGGCCGCACCGGCACCGGGCCACTCCGGCACCCCGGCCCGCCGCCCGCCACCCCGCCGAAATCCGCGACAGGCCCCGCAGGTTTCGGCACACTGCCCGCATGGGCCTTCTCAGCGCCGCCTGCCTCTCCCTCGCCGTATGGCTCTGGCTCACGCTCGCCCAGGGGATGTTCTGGCGGACCGATGTACGGCTGCCCCCGCGGAGCGCGCCCGCCCGCTGGCCGTCCGTCGCCATCGTGGTCCCGGCCCGGGACGAGGCCGGGGTGCTGCCGTACAGCCTGCCCTCCCTCCTGGCCCAGGACTATCCGGGCGAGGCCGAGGTCATCCTGGTCGACGACGGGAGCACCGACGGCACCGCCGCCCTCGCGCTGCGGCTCGCTCGGGAGCAGCCGGGGCTGCCCCTGTCCGTCGTCTCGCCCGGCGATCCCGACCCGGGCTGGACCGGCAAGCTCTGGGCGCTGCGCCACGGCATCCGGATCGCCCGCACCTCCCACCCGACCGAGCCCGACTACCTGCTCCTGACCGACGCGGACATCGCGCACGAGCCCGACAGCCTGCGGGAGCTGGTCTGCGCCGCGACCTCCGGCGGGCTGGACCTCGTATCGCAGATGGCACGGCTGCGGGTCGCCTGCTTCTGGGAACGGCTCGTCGTACCGGCGTTCGTCTACTTCTTCGCCCAGCTCTACCCCTTCCGCCGGGTCAACCGCCCCACCGGCCGGACCGCCGCCGCGGCCGGCGGCTGCGTCCTGCTGCGGACGGAGGCCGCCGTGCGGGCGGGCGTGCCCGAATCGATCCGGCAGGCCGTCATCGACGACGTCTCGCTGGCGCGCGCCGTGCAGCGCTCCGGCGGCCGGATCTGGCTGGGGCTCGCCGAGCGGGTGGACAGCGTGCGCCCCTACCCCGCCCTCGCCGACCTCTGGCGGATGGTTTCGCGCAGCGCCTACGCGCAACTGCGCCACCGGCCACTGCTGCTGGCCGCGGCGGTGGCCGGGCTCGTGCTCGTCTATCTCGTCCCCCCGGCCGCCCTGTGCGCGGGGCTCGCAACCGGGCGGCCGGCCACTGCCTGGGCCGGCGCGCTCGCCTGGCTGCTGATGGCGGCCACGTACCTGCCGATGCTGCGGTACTACCGGCAGTCGGCGCTGTTCGCGCCGCTGCTTCCGCTCACGGCGCTGCTGTACCTGCTGATGACCGTCGACTCGGCCGTGCAGCACCACCGGGGCCGGGGGGCGGCGTGGAAGGGCCGTACCTATGCCCGTCCGAGCGACGCCTGAAACGGCAAACTGCCGTCCGGGACAACGTCATCCGAGGTCACCGCGTTGTGACGGTGCGTCAACACCAAGTCGGTGCAACAGCCAACCGTCCGGCACGAGTAGGAACAAGCCGGGGTGGAAGTGGCGAATCGTGCACCTGAACGTGAAGTGAAAGCTGTGGCGCTGACCTGCGAATATGCAGGTCAGCGGGGGGTTCGTCACACCTCGCTATGGACCCGGTGAAGTCGTGGGCTTAACTTAGGTCCCATGACCTCCCCCCGCTCCACTTATGGCGGCGGTTACTACTCCGCGCCCTCCTTCCCGGACACCCCCATCTACGACTCCCTCGTCGCCGAACGCGGCACTCCGCAGATCGCTCCGATCCGCGTTCCGGCCGCGTACGACTCCCCGAGCGCGGGCTACCAGAGCGGTGGGTACCTCCCGGCCCTTCCTTCCGCTTTGCCCGCGCTGCCCCCGGCCTCGCCGCAGCAGCAGCCGGCGTACGGGTACCCCCCGTACCAGCAGCAGGCCGCCCAGCCGATGCCGCTGCAGAACGCGCCCGCGCCGTTCATCCCGCAGCAGCAGCCGGCCGGGGCCCGGGCGGGGTACGCCCCGCAGCTCCAGCCGCAGCAGCCCCGCCCGGTCGCCACGGCCACCGGGTACGAGTCCATGCGCCCGGCGGCGCCGCGTCCGATGCAGGTTCCGGCTCCGGTGCCGGCCGCCTCGTACGAGGACCCGTACGGCCGCCCCTACCAGGGGCGCGGCTACTGAGCGGGCGCTGACGCCCGCTGGGGTGGCGGTGGGAGCGCCTGGCAGGATGCTCCCATGGCGAACTTGTATGTCCAGGCACTCCACGTACATCCCGTCAAGTCGGTAGCGGGGACAGCTCCCGACGAGGTGGCCGTGGAGCCCTGGGGCCTGTCCGGTGACCGGCGGTGGGCCCTGGTGGATGCCGAGGGCACGGTCCTCACCCAGCGCCAGCAGCCGCGTCTGGCTCTGGCGCACGCCCGGCCGCTGGGGGGCGGCGGGGTGGCGCTGGGGGCGCCCGGTATGGCCGATCTGGTGGTGGAGGTTCCCGAGCCGGGGCCGCTGGAGCCGGTCGTGCTGTTCGGCAAGAAGATCGAAGCCGTGGTCGCCGCGGGAGCCGCGGCCGACTGGTTCAGCGCGTACCTCGGGACCGGGGTGCGCCTGGTGCACATGGACGACCCTGCCGTACGGCGGCCCGTGGACCCGGATTACGCACGGCCGGGCGAGACGGTGAGCCTGGCCGACGCCTATCCCGTGCTCCTCACCACGCTCGCGTCGCTGGACGCGCTCAACTCCCTGATCGCGCAGGGGGACCATCCCGAGGAGGGTCCGCTGCCGATGAACCGGTTCCGGCCCAATGTGGTGGTCGCCGGGGCGCAGCCCTGGGCGGAGGACGGCTGGCGGCGCATCGCGATCGGCGACGCCGTCTTCCGCGGGGTGCGGGAGTGCGGGCGGTGCATCGTGACGACGACCGACCAGCGGACGGCCGAGCGGGGCAAGGAGCCCCTCAAGACGCTCGCCAAGCACCGGAGGATCGGCAAGTCGCTGGCCTTCGGCCGGCAGCTGGTGCCGGTCCGGACGGGCACAGTACGGGTCGGCGACGAGGTCCGCGTCCTGGAATGAGCCGACGCGTGAGCCCCGCGGAATGACACCTTCGAGGGGCTCTGGGGGAACTGTGGAACCGGGCGGTGCCGCCGGGCCGTTGGATCAGACGACACGTACGACGAGAAGGTGCAGTGACCGTGCACCGGATCGGGTGGCGTGATCCCGTACGTCCCGGAATGCGAGCAGCCGGAGTCTGCGGGAGTCTTGGACGGCAGGCAGGCGGAGGCTGGCACAAGTTGGGGGAGCCGGACCGTGTGGACAGCAATGGGTGTGTGGCGCTGGCGGCGCAATCCGCTGCGCCGCCCGACCGATCTCTTCGAGGCGTGGGTGGCGCTCACCGCGCTGGTGTGCGTCCTGCTGGTGGCCCCGGCCGTCGGATGGATCGCGGGCCTGAGGGTCGACGGGACGCTGCAGCGCGCTGCGCGCGAGCAGCGGCAGGAGCGGTATCTGGTTCCGGCTGTGGTGCTCCGGCCGGCCCAGGATCCGATCGCGGGAGCGGGCGCCGACCCGTCGGCGCAGCGGCAGACCCCGCAGCGCACGCAGATCGTGGCGGCGTGGACGGCCCCGGACGGCAGCAGCCATCAGGGCACGGTGCCGGCCGCGGAGGAACCGCCGCAGGCCGGCGACCGGTTCCGGATATGGACCGATACGCAGGGCCGGCTGGTGGGGCGTCCGCTCGACCCGACGTCCGCCAGCAGCAATGCGGCGGTCGTGGGACTGGCCGCGGGCGTGGGCGTGGCGGCACTGGCGGAGACGGTCCGCCGGCTGGTCGTACGGCGGCTGGTGCATCGGAGGTACGCGTCCCTGGACCGCGCGTGGGCCGCGGTGGGACCGGACTGGGGCCGGGCGGGCGCGGGCAGCTGACCTGGCGCCCTGGCCGCCCCGCGCGCGCTACGGTGGACCGGCCGGAGCAGCCCGTTCACCGCTGTGAGCGGCTCAGCGGGTTCGGTGGGTTCGGTCGGTTCGACAGCGCGTAGAACGAGGGCGGGGGCACGGCAGCACGATGGCACAGGGCACGGTCCAGGTGACGCACAGCGGGTCTTCGCGGTGGCGGCGCCGCTCCGCCGAGTATCCGACGTTGGCCGCCGCGCTCGCCGCCGCGGGCGACGGGGACGTCCTGTCCATCGCTCCCGGCACCTACCGGGAGAACCTGGTGCTGCACCATGCCGTCACCCTGCGCGGACCCGAGGGCGCGGTGGGCTCGGTGCGGATCGCCCCGCCCGACGGGGTGGCCCTGACCCTGCGCGCCTCGGCCGTGATCCAGGACCTCCATGTGGAGGGGCAGGACCGGGCGGCGCCCGCACTGCTCGTCGAGGAGGGCTCCCCCGAGCTCACCGAGCTGCGGGTGAGCACCCGGTCGGCGGCCGGCATCGAGGTGCGCGGCGGGGCGCGGCCCCTGGTGCGCCGGTGCACCGTCGAGAACCCGGCGGGCGTCGGGATCGCCGTGGTGGACGGTGGCGGCGGGGTGTTCGAGGAGTGCGAGGTGGTGGCCGCCGGGCAGAGCGGCGTCGTCGTGCGCGGCGGCGGCCGTCCCCGGCTGGAGCGGTGCCGGATCCACCACACCTCCGGCGCGGGCATCGCGGTCACCGGCGAGGGTTCGGCCCTGGAGGCCCTGGGCTGCGAGGTGTACGAGGTCCAGGGTGCCGGCGTGCAGATCGCCGCCCGCGCGGCGGCCCGCCTCACCGACTGTGCGGTGCACCGCACCTCGGCCGACGGGGTCACCCTCGACACCGACGCGGTGCTGTCGCTGTCGGGCTGCGACATCCACGACATCCCGGAGAACGCGGTGGACCTCCGCTCGCGTTCGGTACTCACCCTCAGCCGCACCACGGTCCGGCGCTTCGGCCGCAACGGTCTGTCGGTGTGGGACCCGGGCACCCGGGTCGATGCCGAATCCTGCGAGATCCACGACAGTACGGGCGACTACCCGGCGGTGTGGATCAGTGACGGGGCGACCGTGTCCCTGGAGTCCTGCCGGGTCCACGACGTTCCCGACGCCGTCTTCGTGCTGGACCGCGGTTCCCGCGCGGACGTGGTCGACAGCGATCTGTCGCAGGTGCGCAACACGGCCGTGTCGGTGAGCGACGGGGCGACGGCGCAGCTGGACGACTGCCGGATCCGGGAGGCGGCGACGGGAGCCTGGTTCCGCGACCACGGCAGCGGCGGCACCTTGGCCAACTGCACCATCGACGACGTGCAGACCGGGGTGATCGTCACCAAGGGCGCCGATCCCACACTGGAGCGCTGCACCGTCGACTCCCCCACCGAAGCCGGTTTCTACGTGTCCGCGGGCGGCCGGGGGAACTTCCACTCCTGCCGGGTCACCGGCAGCGCCGGCTTCGGCTTCCACGTCCTCGACGGCTGCCGCACCCTGCTGACCCGCTGTCACACCGAGCGCTGCGCCCGCGGCGGGTACGAGTTCGCGGAGGACGGCCCGGTCGCCGAGGACTGCACCGGCGACGCCTCCGGCCCCCGGCTCGCCGCCCACGCGGGAGCGGGCGGTGCCCAGACCGGCGGGCGGGCGGGAATCCGTACGGTCACCGCCGCGCAGGGCCCCGTACCGCAGGGGGCGCAAGCGGCGGGGCAGGTGCCCGCGGCGCGCCCCGCGGACGAGGCGGGGGAGGTGCCTGCGGCGCGCGCCTCGGGCGAGGTGCTGGGCCAGCTCGATGCGCTGGTGGGCCTGGAGAGCGTCAAACGCGAGGTGCGCGCGCTCACGGACATGATCGAGGTGGGGCGGCGACGGCAGCAGGCCGGCCTGAAGGCTGCCTCGGTGCGCCGGCACCTGGTGTTCACGGGCTCTCCGGGCACCGGCAAGACCACGGTGGCCCGGCTCTACGGGGAGATCCTCGCCTCCCTGGGAGTGCTGGAGCGCGGGCACCTGGTCGAGGTGTCCCGGGTGGACCTGGTCGGGGAGCACATCGGCTCGACGGCGATCCGGACCCAGGAGGCCTTCGAGCGTGCGCGCGGCGGGGTGCTGTTCATCGACGAGGCGTACGCGCTGGCACCGGAGGACTCGGGCCGGGACTTCGGGCGCGAGGCGATCGACACCCTGGTGAAGCTGATGGAGGACCACCGGGACGCGGTGGTGGTGATCGTCGCCGGGTACACGGCGGAGATGGAGCGCTTCTTGACGGTCAATCCGGGCGTCGCCTCCCGCTTCTCGCGGACCATCACCTTCGGCGACTACGGGCCGCAGGAGCTGCTGCGGATCGTGGAGCAGCAGGCGGAGGAGCACGAGTACCGGCTCGGCGAGGGCACGGCCGGAGCGCTGCTGAGGTACTTCACGGAGCTGCCCAAGGGCCCTGCCTTCGGCAACGGCCGCACGGCGCGCCAGACCTTCGAGTCGATGGTCGAGCGGCACGCGGGCCGGGTGGCCCAGCTGGCGGATCCGGGGACGGACGAGCTCACCCTGCTGTTTCCGGAGGATCTGCCGGTGCTGCCGGCTCCCTGCTGATCCGGGGGCCCGGTACGGCGGCCCGCGGGGGCTTGCCCAGGCGGGCGATCAGTGCGTCGCGTTCGACGGCGAAGGCGGGGTCGGCCTGGTAGTCGAAGTGGCCGAGGATCGGCGCGGGCAGGGGGTGACGGGCGCTGCGCCCGTAGGCGACCGGGTCAGGGAGCGGCCCCCGGTCCACGGATCCGGCGGCGCCGGTGAGCACCGGGCCTCCGATGGGGTCGGTGGCCCGCCACAGGTTGCGCCAGCAGTCGACCTCCCCGTGCAGGGCGGTGAGCGGCCCCGCCCCGAAGTAGGCCGGGAACCACCGTCCGTAGAGCCGGGCGAGCGGCGAGCCGTAGGTCAGGAGGCCGACGCGGCGGCGGACGTGCGGCGGCAGCTGCCAGACGGCGGCGGCCGCGAGGACGCTGCCCTGGGAGTGGCCGGAGATCACCAGGCGGCGGCCGGTGCGGGCGGTCCAGCCGGCCATCCGCCAGGTGAGGTCGGGCACGGCCCGTTCGGCGTAGCAGGGCGGTGCGAAGGGGTGGGCGGCGCGCGGCCAGAAGGTGCCCACGTCCCAGAGCACGCCGATGGTGCGGCGGGCGGCGGGGTCGCGGTAGGCGCGCCGGCCCCAGGTGACGAAGAGGACGAAGCCGAGCCCGACCAGCCAGGACCCGGCGTCCTGGGCGGCGCGGGCCGCGGCGGCCGGCAGCGGGTGCGCCCCGCGGGCGGCCTCGCCGGGGACCTGCCCGGTGAGCCAGGCTCCGGCGAGGGCGCCCGCGCCGAGGAGCAGGGTGGTCCCGGCGACGGCCGCCACGAGCCAGGGCGCCTCGTCGGTGAGCGCGGCGGCGGCCCGGACGCCGGCGATCCGGCGGCTGCGGTCGGCATCGGGCCGCTCCCCCGGGTACTCGGCGGCCACGGTGGCGGCGAGACGCCGCCGGACGCGGGCCGCGCGCACCGCGAACCAGGCGGCGAGCAGGGCCAGTACGAGCAGCAGCGGCGGCAGGACGGCGGCCTGCCAGGAGAGCAGTACGGGCGGGCCGGCCAGCGGGGAGCCGGCGAGGCCGGGCGTCGCGCCGCCGTCGAGCCAGTCGGCGACGCGCTGGGCGACGCCCGCGGACATCACCCCGCCGAGGGCGCAGCCGAGGACGGCGACGGCGGGCCCGCCGAGCCCGTACAGGGCGGCCGAGGGGTCGGGCGCGAACCGGTACAGGCGGACGGCGACGGCGGCGAGGACGAGCACGCAGCAGCCCTGGCCGAGCATCAGCGCGCCGAAGGCGAGGTCGCCGGGGAGCCGCCCGGCGGAGCTCCACCCGGGGCGCGACCAGCCGGCGTGGAGGAGGACGGCGGCCAGGAGGGCAAGGGCCGCGCCGGGCAGGGCGGTGACGGCGGCGCGGTCGAGGCGGTGGTCGGCGCGTGCCTCGGTACGGCCGCGCCGGCAGACCACCCAGACCACGGCGAGCGCACCGGCGGCGAGGAGCAGTTCCAGGACCCAGCCGAGGGCTTCGAGGACGGGGGCGCCGGCGCGGCGGTCGTACCGGGCGGTGGGTACGGCGACGGCGACCGCGACGGTGAGCAGCCCGGCGGCGGTGTGCGCGGCGCGCAGCCGGGCCACCAGCCGCCGCCCGTACCAGAATCCGGGACGGCCGAGCGGGGGCGGCACACCGGGGGCCGCGGGGGTGGGGGCGGGTGCGGGGCCGCCGGCAGCGGCTTCGAGCGGGGCTTCGCCGCCCGCGCTGTCCGCGGCGGCTTCGGCGGTGGTCTCGGCGGCGGTCTCGGCGGGGGTCTCGGCGGGGGGCGACTGGGACTCGTACGCGCTCCACGTGCGGTTCGACAGGAACCACAGCAGCCAGGTCAGCGCGGCGGGCACCAGCGCGCCGAGCGCGAGCCGCCGCCCGGGCTGCCCCCACCACCCGCCGGGTGCCAGGAAGCCGAGCCAGGAGCGGCGGCCGGTGCACTGCGCGGACCCCGCGCACTGCCAGGCGAACAGGTCGAGCGCGACCTCGCAGGCGGCGGCGATGAGCAGGACGGTGAGGCTCAGCGCGAGGACGCGTACGAGGAGCCCGTACGTCCGCGCCGCACGCGGCGGGGCGTCCGCGGCGGGCGGGGCGGGCCGGGCCCAGTGCGCGAGGTTGACCACCATGAAGGGCAGGAGCAGCAGCCACAGGGCGCGGGCTCCGTTGCCGGAGGTGAGCCGGGACCAGCAGTACGCCTCGATCACGGGCCGGCCGGCGTACCTCTCGGGGTGGGCCTCGGCGTCGGCGTCCTCGGCACGGCGGAAGACGGCGGCGGTGGAGTCGCCGGTGACGCGTACGGTGCGCGGATCGCCGAGCAGCTCGTCGGGGGACGCGCCGTGGACTCCGTGGACGCGGAGTTCGAGGGCCAGGGGTCGGGGGGCTGGGGGAATGTCCGGCACGGCGGCCTCCGCTCACGGTGGCGGGATCAGCGCAGGTCCAGCATCCCGCGCGGGCGGGCGCGTGCCTAGGGGTTGTCCCCCGTAAGAGGAGCCCGGCCGCAGACATCTGACGACGCGACAGGTAGGGTTCGCCCGCAACGCCCGCGTGCCCGCAACCCCCGCACACCCATACGCCCGCACAGCCGCCGCACACCCGCAGACGCTTCCCCGTCGCACCCGCAGGAGGGACCGACATGGCTCGCCGACTCCGCCCGGTGGGGCTGGACTTCACCGAGTACGCCCCGGTACGTCTGACCTTCGCCGCCCGGACGGCCGCCGCGCCGGAGGCCGTGTACCGGGCACTGGCCGAGGAGGTCGAGGGCTGGCCGCGCTGGTTCCGGGCGGTGACCCTCGCCCGGCCGACGCACGGCGGGGCGGGCCGGGAGATCAGACTGCTGGGCGGTGTCCGCTTCCAGGAGACGATCATGGCCGCGGACCCCGAGCAGCGCTATGCGTACCGCGTCGACGAGACCAACGTGCCGGGCGTCCGGGCCCTGTTGGAGGAATGGCGGCTGACCCCCGCCGATGCGGGCTGCGGCACCCACGTCCGCTGGACCTTCGCCGCGGACGGCTCGGCGGCGTTCCGCATCGCCCTGAGCGCCTCCCGCCCGGGCCTCGGACACTCCTTCCGCGCGGCCGTCCAGGCGCTGGACGCCCGGCTGCCGGCCCAGCGCCGGGCGGACCGCGGGCAGTGAGGCCGGGGCGGTGGGACCCGCGGGGGCCCGGTCAGGCCGCGGGTTCCCGCCAGACGCCCGTGGTCAGCAGGGTCTCGATCGTCTTCGCGTACGGGGCGACGTCCAGGCCCTGCGCGGCCAGCCACTCGTCCGAGTAGTACTTGTCGAGGTACCGCTCGCCCCCGTCGCACAGCAGCGTGACCACGCTGCCGGTGCGGCCCTCCGCCACCATCTCCGAGATGATCTTCAGCGCGCTCCACACCCCCGTGCCGGTCGATCCGCCCGCCTTGCGCCCGATGGCCCGTTCCAGCGCACGGCACGCGGCGACGCTGGCCGCGTCCGGGACCTTCATCATCCGGTCGATGGCGCCCGGCACGAAGCTCGGCTCCATCCGCGGGCGTCCGATGCCCTCGATGCGCGAGCCGCAATCGCTGCTCGCGTCCGGGTCGTTGCCCGTCCAGCCGTCGAAGAAGCAGGAGTTCTCCGGGTCGGGGACGCACACCCGGGTGTCGTGCTGCATGTAGTGCACGTAGCGCGCGATGGTCGCGGAGGTGCCGCCGGTCCCGGCGGTCGCCACGATCCAGGCGGGCTCGGGGTAGCGCTCCAAGCGGAGCTGCTGGTACATCGATTCGGCGATGTTGTTGTTGCCGCGCCAGTCCGTCGCCCGCTCCGCGTACGTGAACTGGTCCATGTAGTGACCGCCGGTGCGCGCCGCGAGGTCCGCCGACTCCTCGTACATCTTCATCGGGTCGTCCACGAAGTGGCATTCCCCGCCGTGGAATTCGATCAGACGGCACTTCTCGGGGCTGGTGGTGCGCGGCATGACGGCGATGAACGGGACGCCGATGAGCTTGGCGAAGTACGCCTCGGAGACCGCCGTCGAGCCGGAGGAGGCCTCGATGACGGGACGGCCGGGGCGGATCCAGCCGTTGCAGAGCGCGTAGAGGAACAGCGAGCGCGCGAGGCGGTGCTTGAGGGAGCCCGTCGGGTGCGTGGACTCGTCCTTGAGGTAGAGGTCGATGCCCCACGCCTCGGGGAGCGGGAAGCGCAGCAGGTGCGTGTCGGCGGAGCGGTTGGCGTCGGCCTGGACCTTGCGCACGGCCTCTTTCAGCCAGTCGCGGTAGTCCGCGTCGCTGCGGTCGACGTCGATCGTCGTGACCGCGGTACCGGTGGTGCCGGTGGTAGCTGTGGTGCTCATGCGCCGTGCTCCTTCGTGCGTTTCTTCGCCCCCTGCTTTCGCAATGTACCTCCCTCACCTGCACAAACGGTCACTTTGGGTATCCATGCGGATCGCTTTCGATCGCGTTCGGTTGCATACATGGGCACCGTGGGTGACCCTGGGGTATTACCGAGGGTGCAGCACCCGTAACACTCATGTCGGGGAGTCGCAGCCGTGATCAGTCATTCCCGCAGGCACTGCGTCGTCGAACTGCAGGCCCTGCCGTCCCGGATCGGACAGATCCGCCGGATCGTATCCGCGCAATTGCGCCACTGGCAGCTCGACCCGCTCATAGACCGGGCTGCGCTCGGCGTGACGGAGCTGCTCAGCAACGTCCACCGGCATGCGCAGCCGGACAAGACCTGCACGGTCGAGATCGAACTCCGCCTCGGGCGCCTGACGGTCTCGGTGATCGACAGCGATCCGCGGCTCCCGGTCCTGCGCGAGGCGGCCGCCGACGCACTGGAGACCTGCGGGCGCGGGCTCGCGCTCGTGGCGGCGGTCAGCGAGGCCTGGGGCGCCCGCCACCAGGACGACGGCCCGGGCAAGGTGGTGTGGTTCTCCCTCCGCGCCGCCCCCGCACCGGCGGCGCCGCAGCGTCCGGTGCGCATCGGTTCGAAGCCCGTACGAGAGCCCGCCCCGGCCGCGATCGTCGCCGTGGACCCGGGAGGCGTCCCGGCCGGCCTGTCGGTGGCGGCGTCGGTCGGCGCCAGGCCCGGGTAGCGGTTCCGCCGCCGCAGCCGCGACCGGCCGAGGTCAGGCAGCCGCGCCGAGGGTGCCCAGCGGGTCGTCGAGCACCGGCTGCCACGCCAGCTCCGCCGCCCCCACCAGGCTGTTGTGGTCGAGCGTGCAGGGCAGGATCGGCACTCCCCCGCTGCGCCCCCACAGACTGCGGTCCGCGACCACCGCGCGCAGCCGCTCTGGGTCGGCCTGGAGCAGATCGCGGTGCAGGCCGCCGAGGATGATCCGGTCCGGGTTGAGGATGTTCACCAGGCCCGCCAGGCCCAGCCCGAGCCGGTCGATGAGCTCTTCGGCAGCCGCCCGTACCGAGGGCTGCGCGTACTCCTCGCGCAGCAGGTCGCGGGCCTGCTGGAGCAGGGAGACCCGGGGGCCGGGGGTGCGGCCCGCCGCGGTGAGGAAGGCCAGCGGGTCCGCCTCCACGTCGAGACAGCCGCGGCCGCCGCAGTGGCAGGCCCTCCCCTCGGGGTTCACGGTGAGGTGGCCCACCTCCAGGGCGAGGCCGGAACTCCCGCTGTGCAGGCGGCCGTCGAGGACCAGCGCCCCGCCGACCCCGCGGTGCCCGGTGGCCACGCACAGCAGGTGCTGGGCGCTGCGGCCCGCACCGTGGCGGTGCTCGGCGAGGGCGGCCAGGTTGACGTCGTTCCCGGTGAGCGCCGGGCCGTCGATCCCCGCCGCCTTCACGCAGTCGGCGAAGATCGCCCGTACGGGAGAACCGGCCGGCCAGGCCAGGTGCAGCGGGTTGAGGGCCGTGCCCTCCGGCTCCGCGACCGCCGACGGGACGGCGAGTCCGGCGCCGACGCAGCGCCGGCCGGTCTCGGCGAGCAGCGTCGCGCCCGCTTCGACGACGGCGCCGAGGACCTGTGCCGGATCGGCGGAGACGGTGACCTTGCCGGGGGCGGTGGCGACGATCCGGCCGCCGAGTCCGACGAGCGCGGCCCGGAACCCGTCGGCGTGCACCTGTGCGGCCAGGGCCACGGGGCCGTTCTCCTCGATGGAGAGCCGGTGCGAGGGCCGGCCCTGCCCGCCGCCCGCGCCGCCGGGGCGGGAGTCGACGCGGATCAGGCCGAGGGCCTCCAGTTCGGCGGCGACGGCCCCGGCGGTCGCCCGGGTGACGCCCAGCTCGGCGGTCAGGACGGCGCGGGTCGGTGCCCGGCCGGTGTGGACGAGCTCCAGCGCCGGGCCGAGGGCGCCGCGGCCCCGCTCCAGTTTGGTCCTGCCGGACGCGGTGGTCGCGGAGGTCGCGGAGGTCGCGGTGGTCGCGGTGGTCACTTCCCCCACCCGCTGCGGGGCCCCGTTGCCGTTCATGACAGCGATCCTCGCATGATCGGTGGGGTGCACGGCGCCGTGGATCAGCGGGGCGGCAGTCAGGGCAGGTCCAGGCCGCTGACCCGCAGGGTGAGGTTCAGCCGCCCGGTCAGCCCGAGCCAGGCCGGGCCGGTGCCCGGCATGACCTTCGGCACCCCGTGGTACGCGAGGCGGGCCGGGCCGCCGAAGACGAACAGATCCCCGCTGCGCAGCTCCACGTCCGTGTAGGGGCGGCCCCGTGAGGCGGTGGTGCCGAAGCGGAACACGCAGCTGTCGCCGAGGCTGAGCGAGACGACCGGCGCGCCGGACTTCTCGTCGGAGTCGCGGTGCATGCCCATGCGGGAGTCACCGCCGTAGAAGTTGATCAGGGCGATGTCGTAGGCCGCCTCGGCCGCCGGGCCCGTGTCGCCGCGGCCGTATGCGCAGGCCACCGCTTCCCGCCCCAGCTGCGCGAGCCAGTCGGGCATCGGCTTGACCGGCGCCCCGTCGCCGTCGACGGCGGTGCGGGCGTACCCGTACGGATACCAGTGCAGTCCGAGGCACACCTGGCGGGCGGTCATCGTCCCGCCGCCCGGGGTGTGCACCGTCCGCAGCCCCGCTGGCGGGCGGGCCCAGGTCCGGCAGGCGGCGAGCAGCTCGCGCTGGCGCTCGGGGGCGAGCCAGTCGGGCACGTGCACCGCGCCCGGGGCGATCTCGGTCCGCTCGCGCGGGAAGAGTTCCCCATTCATGCTCCCCATTGTCATAGGCGGCTGCGACACTGCCCGCATGAAGATCATTGAGCATGTGGAAACCCTGACGCGGGAAGGCGAGTTGCTCGCCGACGTGGCGGAGCGGGCGGGTACGGACGCTCCGGTGCCCACCTGTCCGCAGTGGCGTGTCGCCGATCTGCTGCGGCACACGGGGGCGGTGCACCGGTGGGCGGCCGGTTTCGTACGGGACGCGGCCGTGGAGCCCGCGCCGTTCCCGGACGCGCCGGAACTGGCCGGAGCGGAGCTGCTGGCCTGGTTCCGCGAGGGTCACCGGGCGCTGGTGCGCACGCTGACCGACGCCCCGGCCGATGTCCAGTGCTGGACCTTCCTGCCGACGGCCGCGCCCTCCCCGCTGGCGTTCTGGGCACGGCGCCAGGCGCACGAGACGACGGTGCACCGGATGGACGCGGAGGCGGCGCTCGGTACGGGGTACGGGCCGGTGACCGCGGAGTTCGCGGAGGACGGGGTGGACGAGCTGCTGGTCGGCTTCCACGCCCGCCCGCGCAGCCGGGTCCGGACGGAGCAGCCGCGGGTCCTGCGGATCCGCGCCGCCGACACGGGCGCGGTGTGGACCGTCCACCTGTCCCAGGAGCCGCCCCGCACGGTGCTCGGCGACGCGGGCCCCGCGGACTGCGAGGTGACCGGCGAGGCGTCCTGGCTGTACGCGGCCCTCTGGAACCGCCTCCCACTGGCCGGGCCGAAGGTCACCGGCGACGAGACGCTGGCCCGCCTGTGGACGGAAACCGCCGGCATCTGACGACCAGCGTCACCAAAGCACCGGATCCGACCGCCCGCAGCGACGAACCGGCGGAAGCGGGGCGGGCCCCGACCACCCGCCAAGGGGGCAACCGGGGCCCTCACCCCGACCGTCCGGGCACGCCCGGCGGCGCGCGGAGACCTACGCGAGCAAGCCGCACGGGGGCGGCACCGGGGGCAGCTTCTGGGCGAGACCGCTCCCCACCGTGACCACGGTCAGCCACGGCAGCCTGCGGTACGGCGCCCGCAGGGCGAGAACCCCGGCTCCGGACGCGTCCAACGGCCGCGTGCCCCGCCCGGCGGGCAAGTACGCGGGGCACGTCGGGGACCGGCACCCGGCAGGCGGCCAGGCACCGGGCAGGGCTGCGGAGCCTCCACCACCCACCCACCCACCCAGCCAACGCCGACCGCGGGGGCGGGAGCCCTGGGCGCCCGCCCGACAGAGGGCGGCTACCGCGCCGCCGGACCACGCCCGGCGCGTCAGGAAACGGCACCAACCACAGGCCCGCCACCACTCGGCGGACGAGACCGTCCAGCCGACGCCGACCACCGGCGGCACGGCACCCCAGCGGACCGGGACCGGACCCGGAGCGCCGTGGGGCGGCGCGCCGGGCCCATTGGGGAACCGGCAGCCGGCAGAACGCCGGGTGGGGACGCTCAGGCTCCAGCCCTCGGACCGCTGGGCCGAGGGCTGAACGCCCGGCGGCGCAGCTGCCAGCGCTCCGGACACCCGGCTCCGACCGCCCCGCCCCCGACGCGAGCACGCCGTAGTGCCGGACCGGCCGACGGGCAGCAGCGCACCCGGCCGCCAAGGGCTCACACAGGCACCGCCGCCCGTCGGCGGGGCAGCGGGCCCGTGACCGGGTAAGGGCGGCACGGCACCTCCCGGTCACGCCACCCGGCAAGCACGGCATCTGTGGGCCCGGCACCCCGGCCGGCACGATCCCTGCCGGTCAGGCCACCCGACGGGCGAGGCCGCGGCCGCCCACCGGACGCGCCCCACCGCCGCGCCTGGCCGACCCAGGTGCGGCCGCGGGGGCTCGGCAGGGCGACCGCGTCATGGGTGAAGGTGGGGACGGTGGCTCCCGGAGAGCGGGCGGGAGCCGGCCCGGACCGGGTCAGGAGGTGGGGAGGCCGATGCCGTGGGCCAGTTGGGTCGCGGCGTGGGCGAAGAAGGTGTCGCGGTCTTCGACGACGCGGTCGAACTGGCCGAACAGCTCGAAGGAGATCAGGCCCACCAGCTGCGCCCAGGCCGCCACCAGGGCGGGCGTGACCTCGGGGGGCAGGCCCTCGGCGAAGTCCGCCGTCATGCGGAGGGCCTCGGGGCGCAGCGCGGCGGGCAGCGGCGGGAGGGCGAGGCCTCGGCCCTCATAGGCGGCCCGGACGATGCCGATGAGGGTGTTGCCGACGCGGGACGCGGGGCCGACGGTGTCCACGGGGGCGCTGTACCCGGGGACCGGGGAGCCGTAGATGAGGGAGTACTCGTGCGGGTGCTCCAGCGCCCAGGCCCGTACGGCCTCGCAGACCGCGACCCAGCGCGCGCGGGGCGGGGCGGCTGCCGCGAGGGCACGGGCGTCCGCCTCCTCGGCGGCGGCGCCGACGCTGTCGTAGGCGTCGACGATCAGCGCGGTGAGGAGCTCGTCGCGGCTGGGGAAGTAGCGGTACAGGGCGGAGGAGACCATGCCCAGCTCTCTGGCGACCGCACGCAGCGAGAGTTTGGCTGCGCCCTCGGCCGCGAGCATGCGGCGGGCCTCGTCCTTGATGGCGGCGGTCACCTCGATGCGGGCCCGTTCTCGGGCCCCTCGCACGGTACTCATGCGCTCAGTGTGCCACGCGGAGAGAGCAGTGCCCACAATGGGCAGCGCCGATCCATTTAGAGAGCACTGCTCTTGCTTTGGTGCATCGATCCGTGCACACTGATCTCAAGCGAGAGCACCGCTCTCCAAAACGCTTCCGGAGGTCGTCATGACTGCGCGCACCCCCTACTACGTCCAGGCCGGCCCGCTCGCCACCCGCTTCAACGCCCTCTTCGGCAAACTCGCCCGCTTCGGCGTCAGCCTCGCCGGCTCCGCCGAGCTGTCGGTGCGCGGACGCACGTCCGGCCGGATGCAGCGGATCCCGGTGAACCCGCACACCTACGAAGGACAGCAGTACCTGGTCTCGGCGCGCGGCCACTCCCAGTGGGTCCGCAACATGCGGGCGGCGGGCGGCGGTGAGCTCCGCGTGGGCCGCAAGCTGCGTACGTTCACGGTCGTCGAACTCACCGACCCCGCCCAGAAGGCGCCGGTGATCCGCGCCTACCTGGAGAGGTGGGGCTGGCAGGTCAACCAGTTCTTCCAGGGCGTCACGGCGCAATCCTCAGACGCGGAACTGCAGGCCGTGGCCGACGACCACCCGGTCTTCGCCCTCACGGTGTCCAACTGACCGCCCGCCACACCACGCGCCCGCCGACCAACTGGCTGGCGGCGGGCCGGCCGGCGGCTCCACCGGAAGCATCCCGGCCAAGAACCACCGCCCGCCCCCGATGGGATCCAGCTCGCGAATCGGGGCGTTCTTCGAGGTTGGCAGTGGAGCAGCGAGCCCCAAGTCATGGAGCCGGACCGCTGCGACGGCATGGCCTGGTGCCCGCCCGACGCCCTCCCCACGCCGACGGTGGTACTGCCGGGCCGGGCTGGACGTCTACCGCGCTCACCTTCCCGCCGCCGTGCACTTCCAGCAGCAGGGCGACACCGTTCGCACACACCCCGCACGGCCCCGACCGCACCCGACTCCTGCCTGGCCCGCCGACCGATGCAGTCGAGCTTCCCCACCAGCTTGGCGTGTTCGCGGAGAAGGCCGCGGGCCGGACCGCGGAGGCGACGGAGGTGTCTTGGATGCGCACCGGCAGCCGGGTGTGGCGGCTCACCGGGGCGGGTGGCGGCACCTGGTACCTCAAGCGGCACCGCGGGCGGAAGTTCCACGAGAGGGAAGTCACCGCGCACCAGTCGTGGGTGCCGGCGCTCGGCCGCCAGGCTCCGCGTCTCATTGCGGCTGATACCGATGCGCAGACCGTCGTTTCAAGGGCGCCGGGCAGGCCGGCAACTTCACCGTCACCCCGCCCACCTCCGACCACAACTGGCGCGAGTGGTCCCTGGACAGCGTGACTTGGACGAAGGTCGTCACCGGCGGCGTCAACGGCGCCAAGACCATCAGCATCACCCCGCCCAAGGACGGCACCCACACCCTCCAGGTGCGCACGGTCGACAAGGCCGACAACAAGTCCGAGCCGGTCTCGTACACCTTCCACGCCGGCCCGGGCGGCTTCGTCCAGCCCGCCGAGGGCGAGCGCACCGCCCGCCGCCTCCCGCTGGTCGCGGAGGCCGACGGCGCCAAGTGCAACAACGTCTCCTTCTCCTGGCGGCGCTCCGAGGCCGACGCCTGGGTGACCATCCCGGCCGGTGACGTCACCTCCGGCGGCACCCCGCTGACCGCCTGGCCCGCCCCGCTGGTCAACGGCAAGAACGCCGCACTGGTCTGGAACGCCACCGACACCGTCAACCCCGACGGCACCGTGCAGAGCCGGGCGCCGGCGCTGCCGTCTGGGCCTACCGCATCGTCCGTGTCGCGCGTGCCGCGAAGGGCATGGACGGTGGCCTCCGCGCCGGCCGCGCCACGTCCTGGCCGGCGGGCCGCATGTGGGTGGGCCGGGGCTCCAGCCGGTTCGGCGGCAACCTCGGCCGGATCTCCCGCGACAAGCTCCGCCAGTGGCGTCGTCCGACGCACAAGTCGGACGGCCACTGGAAGTCCAACTTCCAGTGGCGCAACAAGTCGTCGCAGAAGTGAAGAATAACTACCATGTCTACCACCGCCGCCCGTGGTGGCGCCGGTGGCGGTAAGGAAGGCACGAGGATGAGCCAGGACTACTCCGCCCTGGACGGACTCCTGGGCATCGGCGCCGATGCCGAGGGCCGCGCCTTCTACCTGCGCGTGGCCGCAGGCAAGATGGCGTACGACCGCAGCGGCGAGACCTTCGACTACATCCAGGTCATCCGCCACGACACCGAGGCCCCCTGCAGGCCGGCGGACGCGAACGACATGTTCGAGACCGACTGCCTGGAGGAGATCGCCGACGAGCTGCGCCGCGGCGTGCTCGACTGGTACGACGAGCTGCTCGAGTTTTGTACGCCCACCGCCGAGGAGCTGGAGACGATCCGCTCCGCGACCGGCTGGACGCAGTAGCCCGGCGGCCCGGCTGCTCTGAAAGACGACGGCATGCTGCTTGATCAGCAGGGTCTGGATGTCCTGGTAGTTGCGGGGGTCGAGGACGCCGCCGAGCCCGATCAGGG
>NZ_JBEXRC010000060.1:0-40182 GCF_040612915.1 Streptomyces sp. NPDC006326
ATCCGCCTGTCTCCTTCGCGTAACCAACAGTGTTCGTCTCCGATCCTACCGGGACCTGATTACAGTCCCGCGCGCACCATGTCACATCGAGATCCGCGGACGCGCCACGCTGGAGGTGGGGCCGCACGTCCTGGGCCCGCACTTCAGCCCGGAGGTGATCCGGATCCACCCGGAGCAGGTGTTCACCTGGGGGCACCTGGAGGACTGACGGCCCCCGGAGAGGGGTGGCCGCAGGGAGTCGGGCGGCTGCCGGGCCGCGGCCGCGGGGCCGCCTGCGGGGGCGCGGGCCGCAGGCCCTGCCCCCGCAGGCGCGGGGGCCGCCGGTCAGAAGCGGCCGTTGTGCTTGGCCGCGTAATTGGCCCGGCCCTCCGCCGACTTCATCCGCCAGTCCCGGCGGATGTCGGCCCGCAGCCGGGCGTCCGTCTTGGCCACGATCCGCTGGTTCTCCCGCAGGAGCTTGCGGTAGCTCTCCAGCCGGCGCTCCGGCAGGGCCCCGGACGCGACCGCGTCCAGCACGGCGCACCCCGGCTCCGACTGGTGGGCGCAGTCGTGGAACCGGCAGCGGTCCGCGTACTCCTCGATCTCCGAGAAGACCTGCCCGACGCCGCCCTCGGCGTCCCACAGGCCGACCCCGCGCAGTCCCGGGGTGTCGATGAGCACACCCCCGCCCGGCAGCGCCAGCAGGTTGCGGGTCGTGGTGGTGTGGCGGCCCTTGCCGTCCACCTCGCGGGTGTCCTGGACCTCCATCACCTCCGCCCCGAGCAGTGCGTTGGCGAGGGTGGACTTCCCGGCGCCGGAGATGCCGAGCAGCACGCTCGTACCGCCCGCGACGACGGCGGCCAGGACGTCCGTGCCCTCTCCGGTGAGGGAGGAGACGGTGAGCACCTGGACGCCCGGCGCCGTGGTCTCCACGTCCTGGACGAGGTGGGACAGCGTCACCGGGTCCGGCACCAGGTCGGCCTTGGTCAGGACGACCAGCGGCTGTGCGCCCGACTCCCACGCCAGGGCCAGGAAGCGCTCGATGCGCCCCAGGTCGAGTTCCACGGCGAGGGAGACCGCGATGACGGCGTGGTCGACGTTGGCGGCGAGGATCTGGCCCTCGGAGCGCTGTGAGGAAGTGGACCGGACGAAGGCGGTCCGGCGCGGCAGGTACGCCTTCACGTAGCGCGGGTTTCCGGCAGCCTCGACCGCGGCCCAGTCACCGGTGCAGATGACGCGGAGCGGGTCGTGCGGGGTGACGAAGGCGGTGTCGGCGCGGACGATGCCCTCCGCGGTCATGACGTCGCACTGGCCCCGGTCCACCCGTACCACGCGGCCGGGGAGCAGGCCCTGTTCGGCGTACGGGGCGAACTCGGCCTCCCACGCCCCGTCCCAGCCGAGGGGGCCGAGGGCGTGCGGGAGCGAAGAGAACGAGGAAGCAGAAGAGAGAGACAAGGGGAACCCTTCACAGGGTGGCCCCGGCAGCGCGCGCCCAGCGGTGCGCGAAGAGGTGTGGGATCAGCCGGTGGCCACAGAAGTGACATTGATGGTCTTCTGGATGCGGGCAGCGCCCTGCGCAACGACAGTCATCAATGAACTCACCTCCGGGTCATGCCACTTGCCGACGTCCCGCACCGACCGGCGGGAACGGGATCACCGTAACAAGCAGCCGCGGCCCGGCGCCAATTCTTTTTCCGGTGCCCCGTGACCGATTCGTTCAAGACGGCGGGCAGGGGCGCTCCTAGCCTGGCCGTATGACTCCCCGACTCGACATGATCGGCCTGGTCGTCTCCGACATGGCCGCCTCGCTCGCCTTCTACCGCCGCCTGGGGCTGGACATCCCCGCCGGGGCGGACGGCGAACCGCACGTGGAGGCCGTCCTCCCCGGCGGGATCCGGATCGGCTTCGACACGGAGGAGGTCGTCCGCTCCTTCGACCCCTCCTGGTCCCGTCCCTCCGGGGACAGCCGGCGCGACCTGGCGTTCCTGTGCGACTCCCCCGGCGAAGTGGACGCCCTGTACGCGGAGCTGACGGAGGCCGGGTACGCGGGCCACCTGAAGCCCTGGGACGCCTTCTGGGGCCAGCGCTACGCCGTCGTCCTGGACCCCGACGGCTGCGGAGTGTCCCTGTTCGCCCCCGCGGCGCCGGCCACGTAGGCCTTCGGGGTCGTCCCCGCCAGCGCCCGTACCTCGCGGGCCAGGTGCGGCTGGTCCGCGTAGCCGGCCCGGTGGGCCACCTCGGCCAGGGGCAGCCCGCGCCGGGCCAGGGCCAGCGCGTGCTGGAGCCGCAGTATCCGCGCGAGGGTGCGGGGCCCGTACCCGAACGCGTCGAGCGAACGCCGGTGCAGCTGGCGCGGCCCGAGGCCGACCGCCTCCGCGACGGCGGCCACCGGCTCCCCGGCCCGGAGCCCGGCCGCCACCCGTTCGGTGAGGGGGTCGGGCGGCCCGGCCGCGGCCGCGCGGCCGCGGGCCAGCCACTCCAGGCCCGCGCAGGGGTCGGGGCGGGCACCGATGCGCTCCGTGAGGCGGCGTACCTGCGGCCCGGGCCACAGGTCGGCCAGTTCCACGCGCCGGTCGCGCAGCTCGTACGCCGGTACGCCGAGCAGGGCGGGCGCGGTGCCGGGGGCGAGGCGCAGCCCGGCGAAGGCGGCGCCCGCCACCTCTCCGGCGGGGTGCGGTCCGGTGTCGGGCCCGGCCACCAGCAGCCTCCCGTCGGCCCACAGCAGGTCCATGCAGCCGTCGGGCAGGACGACGCGGCCCGGTCCGGCGGCCCGCCAGAGCACGGCGCCGGGGACCGCCGGGGACCGCCACTCCTCGTACACGCTCCCAGGCTAGGGGGTGCCCGCACCGGCTCGCCCGGTCCGGCCCCCCGGCCCCGTCAGTGCTTGCGCAGGCGGGAGGAGTAGTCCTCCGGGGGGAGGAATTTCGACCACCGCTCCGGGAACTCCGACGGCATCCCGGTGTCGCCGTCCTCGTCGTCCTCCGACTCGCCCTCGGCCAGGGCGCGCCAGGCGGCGGCCCGTGCGACGAGCTGGGCTGCCTCCGCCTCCCGGGCCCGCTCGTTGGCCTCACGGGCGGCCGCCGTCGCCAGGGAGGGCCAGACCCGGTCGATGGCGGCGTTGACGGCTGCGCCGACCAGGACCGCGAAGGCCGAGATGCCGATCCACAGCAGCACGGCGACGGGCGCGGCCAGCGAGCCGTAGATCGTCGGGCCCTCGACGGTGTTGGTGAGGTAGATCCGCAGCAGGAACGAGCCCAGCACCCACATGGCCAGTGCCACCAGCGCGCCGGGAACGTCCTCGATCCACGGCGAGCGCACCGGCACGGACACGTGGTAGAGGGTGGTCAGGAAGGCGATGGACAGCAGGGTGACCGTCGGCCAGTAGAGCACCGCGATCACCTCGGTGCTCCACGGCAGCCACCGCACCACGGCATCCGGTCCGGCCACCATCAGCGGCAGCACGACCGCGCCGATCACCAGGGCGATCACGTACAGCAGGAAGGCCAGCAGCCGGGTCTTGACGATGCCGCGCTGTCCGTCGAGGCCGTACATCACGGTGATGGTGTCGATGAAGACGTTGACGGCCCGCGAGCCCGACCACAGGGCGAAGGCGAAGCCGAGCGAGATCAGGTCGGGGCGGCCGCGGCTGGTGACGTCGTCCAGCATCGGTTTCGCGATCTCGTTGACGCCCCGGTCGGACAGCACGGTGCCGACCGCCCGCAGGATGTTCTCCTCGATGCTCGCGACGAAGGTGCCGCCCGTCCAGCCGTCCACGTACCCGAGTACGCCCAGCAGGCCCAGGAACAGCGGGGGCAGCGACAGCAGCGTGAAGAAAGCCGCCTCGGCCGCCAGCCCGAGGATCCGGTACTCGATGCACGAATTGACGGTGTCCTTCAGCAGCAGCCACGCCATCTTGCGCTTGGACACGTTGCGGTAGAGAGCACGGGCCCGGTGGAGCCGTCCTGGGATCCACTCGGGTGTTTCTTTTGCTGCCTGCACGTCCTTACGGTATCCGCATGGCAGCCACCACCCACACCGTCACGAACCAGGCTCCGCCCCTGGTGGGCTACGACGTCTACGGAAGCGACCGGGTCCTCACCGAGGGCGTGGAGCGGCATCTCGCCGGGGCGGACGCCGAACTGCGCGACGCGGTACGGGAGGAGCTCGGCGGGCTCGGCCGGGCGGCGGGCTCCGCGCAGGCCCAGGAGTGGGGCCGGCAGGCGAACGAGAACCCGCCGGTGCTGCGCACGCACGACCGGTACGGAAACCGGATCGACGAGGTGGAGTTCCATCCTGCCTGGCACCGGCTGCTCGGGCGGGCGGTCGGCACCGGGCTCACCGATGCCTGGGGGCGGCCGGCGGGGCATCTGCGCCGCGCGGCGGGGTTCTTCGTGTGGTCGCAGGCGGAGGCGGGGCACGGCTGCCCGGTGTCGATGACCCATGCGGCGGTGCCCGCGCTGCGGGCGGATCCGGAGCTGGCCGCCGAGTGGGAGCCGCGGCTGACCTCGCACGTGTACGAGGAGGGGCTGCGGCCGGCCGGACAGAAGGCCGGGGTGCTGTTCGGCATGGCGATGACGGAGAAGCAGGGGGGCAGCGACGTACGGGCGAACACGACGGCGGCCGCGGCGCTGGACGCGCCGGGCGAGTACCTGCTGACCGGGCACAAGTGGTTCTGCTCGGCCCCGATGTCGGACGGCTTCCTGGTGCTGGCGCAGGCGGCCTCCGCGGGGAGGGGCGGGCTGACGTGCTTCCTGGTGCCGCGGGTGCTGCCGGACGGCACGCGCAACGTGTTCGCGCTGCAGCGGCTGAAGGACAAGCTGGGCAACCGGTCGAACGCGTCGGCGGAGGTGGAGTTCGACGGGACGTGGGCGCGGCGGGTCGGCGAGGAGGGGCGGGGGGTGCGGACCATCATCGAGATGGTCGCGGCGACCCGGCTGGACTGCGTCGTCGGCTCGGCGGCGCAGATGCGGCAGGCCCTCACGCAGGCGGTGCACCATGCGGAGCACCGCTCTGCTTTCGGAGCACGGCTCATCGAGCAGCCGCTGATGCGCAACGTGCTGGCCGATCTCGCCCTGGAGTCGGAGGCGGCCACCACCTTGGCCCTGCGGCTCGCCGCGGCGTACGACGCCGTCCAGGACTCGGACTCCCCGCAGGAGCGGGCCTTCCTGCGCATCGCGGTGCCCACCGCGAAGTACTGGGTGACCAAGCGCTGCACCCCGATGGTGGCCGAGGCGCTGGAGTGCCTGGGCGGCAACGGCTACGTGGAGGAGTCCGGACTGCCGCGGCTGCTGCGCGAGTCCCCGCTGAACTCCATCTGGGAGGGCTCCGGCAACGTCCAGGCCCTGGACGTGCTGCGCGCCCTCCAGAGAGAGCCGCAGGCGCTGAACGCCTTCCTCCAGGAGGTCGGGCAGGCCCGCGGCGCCGACCACCGGCTGGATTCGGCCATCAAGGGCCTGCTGACGGAGCTCGCCGACCTGGAGGGCATCGAGGCGCGGGCCCGACGCGTCGTGGAGCGCATGGCCCTGGTGTTGCAGGGGTCGCTGCTGGTGCGGTGGGCTCCGCCCGCGGTGGCGGACGCGTTCTGCGCCTCGCGGCTCGGTGGGGACGGGGGCGCGGCCTTCGGCACGCTGCCGCACAGCCTGGATCTCGCCGCGGTCGTGGAACGGGCGCGGATCGCGGGTGAGGGAGGGTCCCCAAACCGCTCCGAGCCGGGATCCGGCCCGTTGACCGGGAACAGGAGTGGCGCCGCGCCGACTCGGCACCACCCCTGATCCGAGAGCCCCGAGGAGGAGCTGTCACGCCGCTGGGCGACGTCCGGACAGTTTCGGTCGGGCGACCGGGAGTTGGCGAGAGTTGCATACCGTTGCAACCCTCTGAGTCTCGTACGTCCTGTTCCACACGGGGAGGTTCCGTTGGCCGACACGGCAGGCAGCACGGTCGATGTGGCGCGCATCTCGGCCATGGACGCGCGGGAGGCGGCGCGTCTGCTCAAGGGGGTGCGCGCGGCCGTGCTGGCCGGGGACCGGCTGCCGGCGGCTCCGCGTCCGGAGATCGCCGAGTCCTGGCGGCGGATGCTGGCCGTCGGGGTGCACCCGGACCGGGACGCGCGCTCGCGGATGCTGTCGGTCGCCGAGACCGAGGAGCGGCGGCAGGTCTCGCCGCTGCGGGAGGTCCTCCCGGTCCTGCGCGAGGGGCTGCTGCCGACGCTGGACACGGCCCTGCACATCATGGTCGTCGCCGACGCGGACGGGCGGCTGCTGTGGCGGGAGGGCGCCGCCTCGATCCTGCGCAAGGCGGACCGGCTCGGCTTCGGGGTGGGCGCCGACTGGGACGAGGCGGTGGTCGGCACCAACGGGGTGGGGACCGCGCTGGTGGCCCGCCGGCCGGTGCAGGTGTTCTCGGCCGAGCACTTCGTCTCCAGCCACCACGACTGGACCTGCGCGGGGGCGCCGGTACGGGATCCGCGGGACGGCCGGGTGCTGGGCGTGGTGGACGTCAGCGGGCCGCTGGCCACCATGCACCCGGCGACCCTGGCCTGGGTGACCTCGGTGGCCCGGCTCGCGGAGCGGGAGCTCCGGGTGCGGCACCTGGAGTCGCTGGAGCGCCTGCGCGCCGTGGCGGCGCCCCTGCTGGCCCGGCTCCCCGGCCGGGCCCTCGCCGTCGACGCCCACGGCTGGACGGCGGCGGTGACCGGCCTGGCCCCGGCGGACCGGATCGCGCTGCCGAAGGGCTTCGGGCCGGGACCGGTGTGGGTGCCGCAGCTCGGGGACTGCGTGGTGGAGCCGCTGCCGGGCGGCTGGCTGCTGCGCGTCGGGGAGGGCCGCACCGCGGGGGCGGCGGCGAGCCGGGTGGTCCTGGACCTGAGCCGCCCCCGCGCCTGGTCGGCGACGGTGTACGGGGCGGCCGGGAGCTGGTCGCAGGAGCTGAGCCCGCGCCACGCGGAGCTGCTGTTCCTGCTGGCGGAGAGCCCGCGGGGGCGCTCCGCGGCGGAGCTGTCGCAGGAGCTGTTCGGGGACCCGACCCGTACGGTGACGGTCCGCGCGGAGCTGTCCCGGGTACGCCGGAGCCTGGCGGGGGTGCTGACCCACCGCCCGTACCGCTTCGCGGACGACGTGGAGGTCGAGCTGATCCGCCCGGAGGACCCCTCGGCGCTGTTGCCGCACTCCACGGCGCCGGCGGTGGTCAGGGCCCGCCTGGGCCGGCCGGGGCCGGGCATGATTCCCTGACCTGCATGAGCAGCATCACCCTGACCACGTGGTCCCTGGAAATGACCTCCCCGGACGATCTGGTTCCGGCGGCCGTCCCGGGTCCTGAGATCGCCGTCCGCAGGGCGGAGGTCCCCTCGCCGGAGTTCAGCCGCTTCCTGTACGCCTCGGTGGGCGGCGACATCCACTGGACGGACCGGCTGTCGCTGACCCGCTCGCAGTGGGTGGAGTACCTGGCGCGGCCCGGGGTGGAGACGTGGGTGGCGTACGACCGCGGGACGCCGGCCGGGTACGTGGAACTGGATCCGCAGCCGGACGGTGTGGTGGAGATCATGTACTTCGGCCTGCTGCCGGACTTCCGGGGCCGGCGCATCGGCGGGCACCTGCTGTCCCAGGGGGTGGCCGCCGCCTGGTCCCTCGCGGACCGGTGGCCGCAGCGGGAGCCCACCCGGCGGGTCTGGCTCCACACGTGCAGCCAGGACGGCCCGACGGCGATGGACAACTACCTCCGCCGCGGCTTCAAGCTCTTCCGCACGGAGACGGAGGAGAAGGAGGACACCCCCACCCCGGGACCCTGGCCCGGCGCGTAGCCCTCGGGGGTGTACGCGGGGGCCGTGGTGTCCCGGGCCGGCGGCGTGCCGGGGCGCACCGCTGCAGTACGGGCCCTCCCCTGTCCAGTCAGTCCGCCGTGCGCACCCGTGGGCGCCGCGCCCCGGACCCCCGCTCCTGCGCGGTGCGACTCGGCCCGGGGCCGCTCCCCCGCACCGGCCACCGCGCCGAGCCCGCCCCCTGCGCCGAGCCCCGGGCTCGCGCCGCGCCACGCCGGGCCGGCCCGGGGCAGAATGGGGACAGCCGGGGCAGCGGTGCCGGCGCGAAAGGCCGGTCTTCGCAGAGCCGCACGGGTCCGGCCATCCGGCGTCCCACAAGGTGACCGCCATCACGTCGTCCCACGATGCGGGACGACATCGTCCGCATCATGGACAGTAGTGGACTCCTCCAATCGGCACATGACACGCTTCCGCCATGAATGGAGCTGGAATTGCCTTGGTGAGTCGGCGGCACGTCGATCTCGGCCGCATGTCCAGCGCCATCTGTTCGGCGCGCTGACGGAACCAGCCACGCCGCACAGCACCGGCACCAGCGCCCGCACAGCGTCGTCGCGGCGCGCGCCGGAACCAGCCAGCCCCCTGACGGCCGAAGACCGCCCTGACCGCCGGCACAACCGGTAAACGGCGGCAATCAGCCACACCTGCTCAGCGGCACCAGTGCCACAGGGGTCACGCCGCCACTCTCCCCTGCCCTTGCCTTGAGCCGCCGAAGAAGGACGTACCGCCATGGCCTCCACCCCCGCAACGCCCGCCGCCGCGCGCCGCAAGACCGGCCGTCACCGCGGTGAGGGCCAGTGGGCCGTTGGACACCACACCCCTCTCAACGGCAACGAGCAGTTCAAGAAGGACGACGACGGTCTCAATGTGCGGACACGCATTGAGACGATCTACTCGAAGACCGGCTTCGACTCGATCGACCCCAACGACCTGCGCGGCCGCATGCGCTGGTGGGGCCTCTACACCCAGCGCAAGCCCGGGATCGACGGCGGCAAGACCGCGATCCTGGAGCCCGAGGAGCTGGACGACGAGTACTTCATGCTGCGCGTCCGCATCGACGGCGGCCGGCTGACCACCGAGCAGCTCCGCGTGATCGGCGAGATCTCCGAGGAGTTCGCCCGCGGCACGGCCGACCTCACCGACCGCCAGAACGTGCAGTACCACTGGATCCGCATCGAGGACGTCCCGGAGATCTGGCGCCGCCTGGAGGCCGTCGGCCTCTCGACCACCGAGGCCTGCGGTGACACGCCCCGCGTCATCCTCGGCTCGCCCGTCGCCGGCATCGCCCAAGACGAGATCATCGACGGCACCCCCGCCATCGAGGAGATCCAGCGCCGCATCGTCGGCAACCCGGCCTTCTCCAATCTGCCCCGCAAGTTCAAGTCCGCGGTCTCCGGCTCGCCGCTGCTCGACGTGGCCCACGAGATCAACGACGTCGCCTTCGTCGGCGTGGAGCACCCCGAGCACGGCCCCGGCTTCGACGTCTGGGTCGGCGGCGGCCTCTCGACCAACCCCAAGCTCGGCGTCCGCCTCGGCACCTGGGTCTCCCTCGACGAGGTCCCGGACGTGTACGAGGGCGTCATCTCGATCTTCCGTGACTACGGCTACCGCCGCCTGCGCACCCGCGCCCGGCTGAAGTTCCTCGTCGCCGACTGGGGCGCCGAGAAGTTCCGCCAGGTCCTGGAGGACGAGTACCTGAAGCGGAAGCTGACCGACGGGCCGGCGCCCGCGCAGCCGAGCGGCCAGTGGCGCGACCACGTGGGCGTCCACCGGCAGCAGGACGGCCGCTTCTACGTCGGCTTCGCCCCCCGCGTCGGCCGCGTCGACGGCGCCACCCTGACCAAGATCGCGGAGGTGGCCGAGACGCACGGCTCCGGCCGCCTGCGCACCACCGCCGAGCAGAAGATGATCGTGCTCGACATCGAGGAGGCCCGGGTCGACTCGGTCGTCGAGGCGCTGGAGGCGCTGGACCTGCGGGTCAAGCCGTCCCCGTTCCGCCGCGGCACCATGGCCTGCACCGGCATCGAGTTCTGCAAGCTCGCCATCGTCGAGACCAAGGCGCGCGGCGCCTCGCTGATCGACGAGCTGGAGCGGCGCCTGCCGGACTTCGCCGAGCCCCTCACCATCAACATCAACGGCTGCCCCAACGCGTGCGCCCGGATCCAGGTGGCGGACATCGGCCTCAAGGGCCAGCTGGTCATGGACGAGAACGGCGAGCAGGTCGAGGGCTACCAGGTGCACCTGGGCGGCGCGCTCGGCCTGGAGGCCGGCTTCGGCCGCAAGGTCCGCGGCCTCAAGGTCACCTCGGCGGGTCTGCCGGACTACGTCGAGCGGGTCGTCACGCGCTTCCAGGAGCAGCGCGAGGACGGCGAGCGCTTCGCCGCCTGGGTCTCCCGGGCCAAGGACGAGGACCTCTCGTGAGCGAGCGCGCCGCACCGTTCCACTGCCCGTACTGCGGCGACGAGGACCTGTTCCCCCATGAACAGGGCCACGGCGCCTGGGAATGCAGGGCCTGCAACCGAGCCTTCCAGCTGAAGTACCTCGGGCTGCTGGCCCGCGGACTTCGCAGCGACACCACTGGAGGGGAAGAGGCATGACCACCGCTCACGAGACGCGCGCGGACGAACTCAAGGCACTGGCCGAGCAGGCGGGCCGGGACCTGGAGGACGCCTCCGCGCTGGAGATCCTGACCTGGGCCGCCGAGACCTTCGGCAGCAGGTTCGCCGTGACCTCCTCCATGGAGGACGCGGTGGTCGCGCACCTGGCGTCCCGCGCCTTCCCCGGCGTGGACGTGGTCTTCCTCGACACGGGCTACCACTTCGAGGAGACCATCGGCACCCGGGACGCGGTCGAGGCCGTGATGGACGTCAACGTCATCACGCTCACCCCGCGCCAGACGGTCGCCGAGCAGGACGCCGAGTACGGTCCCCGGCTGCACGACCGCGACCCGGACCTGTGCTGCGCGCTGCGCAAGGTCAAGCCGCTGGAAGAGGGCCTGACCGCGTACGAGGCGTGGGCGACGGGCCTGCGCCGCGACGAGTCCCCGACCCGGGCGAACACCCCGGTGGTCGGCTGGGACGCGAAGCGGCAGAAGGTCAAGATCTCGCCGATCGCCCGCTGGACGCAGGACGACGTGGACGCGTACGTCGCGGAGCACGGCGTGCTCACCAACCCGCTGCTGATGGACGGTTACGCCTCCGTCGGCTGCGCCCCCTGCACCCGCCGCGTGGCGGAAGGCGAGGACGCGCGGGCCGGCCGCTGGGCCGGCCGGGCGAAGACCGAGTGCGGACTGCACGGCTGATGACCGATCCCGAAGCAGTGAACGAACCGACGGAGACGAAAACGATGAGCGTGAGCGACCAGGGCGCCACCGTGTGGCTGACCGGGCTGCCGAGCGCGGGCAAGACCACCATCGCCTACGCGCTGGCCGAGCGGCTGCGGGCCGAGGGCCACCGCGTGGAGGTCCTCGACGGAGACGAGATCCGCGAGTTCCTTTCCGCCGGTCTGGGCTTCTCCCGGGAGGACCGCCACACCAACGTGCAGCGGATCGGCTTCGTCGCCGAACTCCTCGCGAGCAACGGCGTCAAGGCGCTCGTGCCGGTGATCGCGCCGTTCGCGGACAGCCGTGAGGCCGTCCGCAAGCGGCACTCCGCCGAGGGCAGCACCTACCTGGAGGTCCACGTGGCCACCCCGGTCGAGGTCTGCTCGGAGCGGGACGTGAAGGGCCTGTACGCCAAGCAGGCCGCGGGCGAGATCTCCGGTCTGACCGGGGTCGACGACCCGTACGAGGCCCCGGAGTCCCCGGACCTCCGTATCGAGTCGCACACCCAGAGCGTGCAGGAGTCGGCCTCGGCCCTGTACGCGCTGCTCACCGAGAGGGGTCTGGCATGACCACCGCCGCGCACCTGCACACCGAGCCGGATGCGGACGCGCCGTACGCGCTGACGCACCTGGACGCCCTCGAATCCGAGGCCGTGCACATCTTCCGCGAGGTGGCGGGCGAGTTCGAGAAGCCGGTGATCCTCTTCTCCGGCGGCAAGGACTCCATCGTCATGCTGCACCTGGCGCTGAAGGCGTTCGCGCCGGCCCCGGTGCCGTTCACGCTGCTGCACGTGGACACCGGGCACAACTTCCCCGAGGTCTTGGAGTACCGCGACCGCACGGTGGCCCGGCACGGGCTGCGCCTGCACGTCGCGTCCGTGCAGGAGTACATCGACGCCGGGAAGCTGCGCGAGCGCCCCGACGGCACCCGCAACCCGCTGCAGACCGTCCCCCTGACGGAGGCGATCCAGCAGCTGAAGTTCGACGCCGTCTTCGGCGGCGGCCGCCGGGACGAGGAGAAGGCCCGCGCCAAGGAGCGGGTGTTCTCCCTGCGCGACGAGTTCTCCCAGTGGGACCCGCGCCGCCAGCGCCCCGAGCTGTGGCAGCTCTACAACGGCCGCCACGCGCCGGGTGAGCACGTGCGCGTGTTCCCGCTGTCCAACTGGACCGAGCTGGACGTGTGGCAGTACATCGCCCGCGAGGGCATCGAGCTCCCGGAGATCTACTTCGCCCACGAGCGCGAGGTGTTCAAGCGGAACGGCATGTGGCTGACGGCCGGCGAGTGGGGCGGCCCGAAGGAGGGCGAGACCACCGAGACCCGTCTCATCCGCTACCGCACCGTCGGTGACATGTCCTGCACCGGTGCCGTCGACTCCGACGCCACCACGCTCGACGCCGTGATCACCGAGATCGCAGCCTCCCGGCTCACCGAGCGCGGGGCGACCCGAGCCGACGACAAGATGTCCGAGGCCGCGATGGAAGACCGAAAGCGCGAAGGGTACTTCTAGCCATGACCTCCACCACCGAGCAGTTCGCCGGCTTCGCTGATGTCGCGGCGACCACGCTGCTGCGCTTCGCGACCGCCGGCTCCGTCGACGACGGCAAGTCCACCCTGGTCGGGCGTCTGCTGCACGACTCCAAGTCCGTCCTGACCGACCAGCTGGAGGCCGTCGAGGCCGTCTCCGCGCAGCGCGGGCAGGACGCCCCCGACCTCGCGCTGCTGACCGACGGCCTGCGGGCCGAGCGGGAGCAGGGCATCACCATCGACGTGGCGTACCGCTACTTCGCCACCGCGCGCCGCAGGTTCATCCTCGCGGACACCCCGGGGCACGTGCAGTACACCCGGAACATGGTGACCGGCGCCTCCACCGCCGACCTGGCCGTGGTGCTCGTCGACGCCCGCAACGGCGTCATCGAGCAGACCCGCCGGCACGCGGCGGTCGCCGCACTGCTGCGGGTGCCGCACGTGGTCCTCGCCGTGAACAAGATGGACCTGGTGGGGTACGAGGAGGCGGTCTTCGCGAAGATCGCCGAGGAGTTCACCGCGTACGCCTCGGACCTGGGCGTCCCGGAGATCACGGCGATACCGATCTCCGCGCTGGCCGGTGACAACGTGGTGGAGCCCTCCGCGCACATGGACTGGTACGGCGGCCCGACGGTGCTGGAGCACCTGGAGACCGTCCCGGTCAGCCACGACCTGACGGCCTGCCCGGCGCGCTTCCCGGTGCAGTACGTGATCCGTCCGCAGAGCGCGGAGCACCCGGACTACCGGGGCTACGCGGGCCAGATCGCCTCCGGTGTGCTGCGGGTCGGCGAGCCGGTCACCGTCCTGCCGTCGGGCCGTACCTCGGTCGTCGAGGGCATCGACGCGCTCGGGCAGAGCGTGGACATCGCCTGGGCGCCGCAGTCGGTGACGCTGCGGCTGGCGGACGACATCGACATCTCGCGGGGCGACCTGATCGCGCCCACCGCGAGCGCCCCCGCCACCACGCAGGACGTCGTCGCGACGGTCTGCCACGTCGCGGACCAGCCGCTGGCCGTCGGCGCGCGGGTGCTGCTCAAGCACACCACGCGCACGGTCAAGGCGATCGTCAAGGAGATCCCCTCGCGGCTGACCCTGGACGACCTGTCCCAGCACCCGAACCCCGGGCAGCTGGTGGCCAACGACATCGGCCGGGTCGTCGTGCGCACCGCCGAGCCGCTCGCGCTCGACGCGTACGCCGACTCGCGCCGCACCGGGTCGTTCCTGCTGATCGACCCGGCCGACGGCACCACCCTGGCGGCCGGCATGGCGGGCGAGTCCTTCGCCTCCCAGGCCGAGGCAACCGTCCAGGACGAGGAAGAAGGGTGGGACTTCTGATCATGGGGTCCGACATCTACGCCTCTTTCGCCAAGGAGGGCGGTCGCGTGGGCAGCGGCCGTCTCGGCAGCGGCCAGGGAGGGGTGGCGCGATGTGCGTGATGACGTACGCGCACCGCTCGCGCGCCCGCACCCCCCACGAGCCGTACCCGCCCTTGCTCCACAGACGAAGACGTGCGTCATGAGACCACGTCACGAGAGGAAGCCCTCCCGTGCCTGCCACCGGAAACACCCGTAAGACCCTGCGCCGCGGCGCTGTTGCCGCTGCCGCCCTCCCGCTCCTGATCGGTGCGCTCGCCTCCTGCGGCTACGGCTCCCAGGCCGCGAAGGACGACACGAAGGCGTCCGCCGTCCCCGCCGGCGCCGAGAAGCTCTCCGCCTCCGAGGTCCGCATCGGGTACTTCCCGAACCTCACGCACGCCACTGCCCTGGTCGGCCTCCAGGAAGGCCTGATCGCCAAGGAGCTCGGCGGTACCGCGATCAAGCCGCAGTCCTTCAACGCCGGCCCGTCCGAGATCGAGGCCCTCAACGGCGGCTCTCTCGACATCGGGTTCATCGGCCCCTCGCCGTCGATCAACGGCTATGTGAAGTCCAAGGGCTCCAACCTGCGGATCATCTCCGGCTCGGCCTCCGGCGGCGTCAAGCTGGTGGTGAACCCGGAGAAGATCAAGACCCTCGACGACGTCAAGGGCAAGAGGATCGCCACCCCGCAGAAGGGGAACACCCAGGACGTGGCGTTCCTCAACTGGATCTCCCAGAAGGGCTGGTCGGTCGACCCCGAGTCCGGCAAGGGTGACGTCTCCGTCGTCCGTACGGACAACAAGGTCACCCCGGACGCCTTCAAGCAGGGCTCGATCGACGGTGCCTGGGTGCCGGAGCCCACGGCCTCCAAGCTCGTCGCCGACGGCGGCAGCGTCCTCCTCGACGAGACCTCCCTGTGGCCCGACAAGAAGTTCGTGATCACGAACGTCATCGTGTCGCAGAAGTTCCTCAAGGAGCACCCGGACGTCGTCGAGGCGGTCCTGGCGGGCACGGTGAAGACCAACGAGTGGATCAACGCCAACCCGGAGAAGGCGAAGGCCTCCGCGAACGCCAAGCTGGCGGCGGAGGGCGGCAAGCCGCTCGACGCGAAGGTCATCGACCCGGCGTGGTCGAGCATCCTCGTCACCGACGACCCGCTGGCGTCCACGTTGAAGACCGAGTCCGACTGGGCGGTCAAGGCGGGGCTCATCGAGCAGCCCGACCTGAACGGCATCTACGACCTGAGGCTCCTGAACAAGGTGCTCAAGGGGGCCGGCAAGCCCGAGGTCTCCGACGCCGGCCTCGGCGCCAAGTAAGTCCGCACGTACAACCCCCAGGAGGTGACGACCATGGCCACCACGCTCGCCAAGGCTGCCGACGGCGCGGCCGTAGCGGAGCAGACGCACGCTGCCCGTATCGAGCACGTCTCGAAGTCCTTCTCCGGTCCGGCCGGATCGCAGCTCGTCCTGGACGACATCAGCCTCGATGTCGCCCCGGGAGAGTTCGTCACCATCCTGGGGGCCTCGGGGTGTGGCAAGTCCACGCTCCTCAACCTGGTCGCGGGCCTGGACAAGCCGTCCGCGGGGTCCATCGAGACCCCCGGCGGCCGTCCGGCGCTCATGTTCCAGGAGCACGCCCTCTTCCCGTGGCTGACCGCGGGCAAGAACATCGAACTCGCCCTGCGCCTGCGCGGGGTGGCCAAGGCCGACCGCAGGCCGGAGGCCGAGCGGCTGCTGGAGCTCGTCCGCCTCGGCGGCGCGTACGGCAAGCGCGTGCACGAGCTGTCGGGCGGCATGCGCCAGCGCGTGGCCCTGGCCCGGGCGCTGGCCCAGGACAGCCGGCTGCTGCTGATGGACGAGCCGTTCGCGGCCCTCGACGCCATCACCCGTGACGTGCTGCACGGCGAACTCACCCGCATCTGGGCCGAGACGGGGCTCTCCGTCCTCTTCGTCACGCACAACGTGCGCGAGGCCGTGCGGCTCGCCGAGCGCGTGGTCCTGCTCTCCTCCCGGCCCGGCCGGGTCGCCAGGGAGTGGACCGTGGACATCCCGCAGCCGCGCCGCATCGAGGACGCGGACGTCGCGGAGCTGTCCCTTGAGATCACTGAACACCTGCGTGGGGAGATCCGCCGCCATGGCCAGCACTGAAACGAAGCCGAAGGCGGACGACCTCGCCGGCCTGGAGGCCGGCCTGGACGCCCTCGACGCGGTCCAGACCCACCGCACCCCGGTCCGCGAGGTGCTCACCAAGAAGGTCCTGCCCCCGCTGCTGGCCGTCGGCCTCGTGCTGCTGGTGTGGCAGATCCTCGTCGCGGCGAAGGTCACCGACGAGACCAAGCTCCCCACCCTGTCCGCGGTGTGGGACAGCCTGTCCCAGATGTGGCTCAAGGGCACGCTGCTGGAGGTCATCTGGACCAGCGTGTCGCGCGGTCTGCTCGGCTTCCTGCTGGCCCTGGCCATCGGCACGCCGCTCGGCCTGCTCGTCGCCCGGGTGAAGTTCGTGCGCGCCGCGATCGGCCCGATCCTCCAGGGCCTGCAGTCCCTGCCGTCGGTGGCCTGGGTTCCGCCGGCCGTGCTCTGGTTCGGCCTCAACGACGCCATGATGTACACGGTGATCCTGCTCGGCGCGGTCCCGTCCATCGCCAACGGCCTCGTCTCCGGCATCGACCAGATCCCGCCGCTGTTCCTGCGCGCGGGCCGCACCCTCGGCGCGACCGGACTGCGCGGTGCCCGGCACGTGGTCATGCCGGCCGCGCTGCCCGGCTACCTGGCCGGCCTCAAGCAGGGCTGGGCCTTCTCCTGGCGCTCGCTGATGGCCGCCGAGATCATCGCCAGCTCCCCCGACCTCGGTCTCGGCCTCGGCCAGCTCCTGGAGAACGGCCGCAACAACATCGACCTGCCCGGGGTGTTCCTCGCCATCATCCTGATCCTGGTCGTCGGCATCGCCATCGACCTGCTGATCTTCAGCCCGGTCGAGCGGTGGGTGCTGCGCAGCCGCGGCCTGCTGGTCAAGAGCTGATTGCCGTGTCCCACGCCCCCGTCCTCCTGGTCATAGCCCACGGCAGCCGCGATCCGCGGCACGCGGCGACCGTGCACGCCCTGACCCGGCGGGCACGGGCGCTGCGGCCGGGGCTGCGGGTGGAGACGGCGTTCCTGGACTTCAACGCCCCGCGGGTGGACCAGGTGCTGTCCGCCCTGTACGCCGAAGGCGTCCGCGACGTGGTGGCCCTGCCGCTGCTGCTGACCCGGGCCTTCCACGCCAAGGCGGACATCCCGGCGGTGCTCTCGCAGGCCACGACGCGGCTGCCGGGCCTCTCGGTCCGGCTCGCCGAGGTCCTCGGCCCCTCCCCGCTGCTGACGCAGGCGCTCGAACGCCGCCTGCGGGAGGCGGGGCTCGACCCGGCGGACCGGGCGGGCACCGGTGTGGTGCTCGCGTCCGCCGGATCCTCCGACCCGGAGGCGATCGCAGTGATCGCTGAAATCGCGCGGGAGTGGCGGCACACCGGTTGGTGCGCCGTGCGGCCTGCGTTCGCCTCCGCTGCACTTCCCCGTACCGAGGACGCCGTACGGGCGCTGCGCGCCGAGGGCGTACGCCGGGTCGTGGTGGCCCCGTACGTCATCGCGCCCGGTCGCCTGCCGGACCGGATCACGGCGGGCGCCGAAGCCGCGGGGGCGGACCTCGTCGCCGGGGTCCTGGGCGCGGCCCCGGAACTCGCCCGCCTGCTGCTGCACCGCTACGACGCGGCCGCCTGCGCCCCGGCCCGCCTGCGGACCCTGACGGCGTGACCGCTGCGCGGGGCCTGCCCCCGCGCAGCGACACGGCCTACGGACGGGCTTCGGCCTCGTCCGCGAGAGCCGTCAGGTCCTCGATGGACATCGCTCCGGGCGGGAGGGACTCCCGGGCGAAGATGTTCGCCGCGTGGCGGAGGGTGTCGTTGACCGGGGTCCGGACCCCGTGCAGCCTCCCGAGCAGGGAGATCTCACCGTTGAGGTAGTCCGCCTCGATGGAGCCCGTGCCACGCGCCAGGCTCTGCCAGGACGACCCGCCCCGCACCACCCCCGGCGGCTGCTCTGCCTTGCCGTCCCGCGCCGCCGCCTGCTCCGCGTCCGAGGCGTACGCGATGCCCGCCGCCGCGAACGCCGCCTTGCCCTCGCGGATCGCGCGCAGCAGCAGCGCCCCCTTGGCGGGGGACGGCTCCGGGCCCGTCGTCGCCTGGATCGCATTGCCCAGGTTGCCCAGCAGTTTCGCGTACTTCCACCGCATCACGTCCTCGACCACCGGTGCCGCGAAGCCCGACCTCTCCAGGTCCGCCGAGATCTGCGCGAGCAGCCGGTCGGTGCCGCCGGCCGCCCGGCCCAGGTGCAGGATGCCGGTCCGCGGGGCGCACAGCGCCGAGACCACTCCCGGCTCCAGGAAGGTCGCGGGCAGCCATACGCAGACCCCGTAGGTGCGCGCGAACCGGCGCAGGGCCAGCCGTTCGGTCTCCACGCCGTTCTGGAGGCACAGCACCGGCAGCCGCTGCGCCGCCGTGCCGCCGCCGGCGACCTCGGCGTCGCCCCACGCGTCGAGTGCGGGGATCGCGTCCTGGGTCTTCACGGTCAGCAACAGAGCGTCGTCGGGACGGAGTTCGCCGAGTTCCGCGGGCCCCGCCACCACGGGCAACCGGTGCACCCGGGCGCCGTCCGCCGTGGTGAGCCGCAGCCCGTCCGCCCGCAGGGCCTGCGCGTGCGCGCCCCGGGCGGCGAGGACGACCTCGTGCCCCGCCTCCGCGAGCCGCCCCCCGATGGTCGCGCCGACCGCTCCGGCGCCGATGATGATGTAACGCATACGCAGCAGCCTGGCACATCCTCCGGCCGTGTCACCGGCGGGGCCCGGCGCGGCTGCCGGCCGGGGCTGCTCGGCGCGCCGGCCCCGTGGCGCCGCCGCAGGCCGCCGAGCGAGTTCCCGGCGGGTCTGCACTTCGGTGGTGAAGGGGACGCCGACCCCGACGAGCGGGGGCCGGCCTGCTTCCCCCGGGCGGTCTTCCGGGCCGTCGACTGGAGTCAGGGCGTGTCGTTTGTCAGTGCGACGAGCTTGGCGACCGTGTTCCAGTTGCGGGTCGTCGCGTCGATGCCCTTGAGGACGGCCGGCCGGTAGAGCGCCTCGGCCAGTTTGGAGCGGCCCAGTCCGTTCGGTGCGTACAGGTAGAGGACCCGGTCGCCGATCCGGAACTCCTCCGGAAGGTACGAGGGCGCGTCGATCGCCGAGAACCGGGAGGGGTCCGGCTGCTCGGAGAGGAAGGTGACGTGCAGCTGCCTGCCCTCCAGTTCGGCGGCGGGGAAGGGGCAGTCGTCGGCGACCGCGCGCAGGCGGGCGCCGTCGGCGACGAGGCAGGCCACCGGGAAGCCGAAGCGGCTCTCGATGGCCCCCTCCAGCGCGCGGGCCAGGGCGACCGGGTCCTGCTGCGTGCTGCTGAAGACGGCGTTGCCGCTCTGCAGGTACGTCTGGACGTCGCCGTGGCCGAGTCCTTCGAGGACCTGGCGCAGGTCGGCCATCGGGACCTTCTTGCTCCCGCCGACGTTGATCCCGCGCAGCAGGGCCGCGTACTTCTTGCTGGTCATGCCCGCATCATGCCCCACCGAGCGCGGCCTCGATGAGGTCGGCGGCCTGCCGGGTGCCTCCTTCGGCGGCCATCTGCGCGCGGACCGCCTCGGCGCGGGCGGCGACCTGCGGATCCGCGAGGAGGCCGAGCACGGCCTCGCGGAGGGTGACCGCGTCCGCCTCCTCCATCGGGACGTGCCGGGCGACGCCCAGCGACTGGAGCACGTCGGCGTTGCCGAACTGGTCGACGGCCTGCGGGACGGCGACCATGGGGGTGGCGGTGGCCAGGCCCTCCCGGCTGCCGCCGGCGCCCGCGTGGGTGATGAAGGCGTCGGCGTGTTCCAGGACGGCCGGCTGGGGGACCCAGCGGTGGACCTCGATGTTGCCGGGGACCGGGCCGAGTTCCGCCTCGTCGGTGAACCGGCCGATCTGCAGGACGACATGCCAGTCGGGCAGGTCTGCGAAGGCCTCGATGCAGGCGCGGTAGAAGGCGGGCTGCCGGGTGAAGGTGGAGCCCAGGGACACCAGCAGCAGCTTCTTCCCCGCGGCGGCCGCCGGGGGCTGCCAGGTGTCCGCTGCCTCCGGGCCGGCAGCCCCGGTGGGCAGGCAGGAGCCGACGAAGGTGTACACGCTCTCGTCGACGCGGTCGGCGTGCGGCTGGAGGGCGCGCGGGATCAGCACGAGGCTGCGGCGCGGGCGGCCGACGAAGGGGTCGGGGTGCTGGTCGATGCCGTTCGCGTCGAGCCAGGCCCGGAAGCGGGCGTAGTACGCCCGGCCGCGTTCGGAGGCGAGCAGTCCGGCCGTCACGGCGTCGCCGACCTCCTCCTCGTAGCCGGTCCAGGCGACCAGGTTCGGGGAGAGGGAGATGGCCGGGACGCCCCAGCGGTGGGCCAGGACCCTCGCCGGATAGGCGGTGATGTCGTGGAGGACGAGGTCCGGTTCGTCGCCTTCGAAGGCGGCCGCGAGCTGCGGCAGGGCCTGGATCGCGTCGTCGAGGAACGGTTCGACGTGGTCGATGAGCTCGGTGCCCCAGGCCTCGGGCTCGTCGTCGGTGGGCAGGGTGGAGTTCCAGATCACCGGCGTGGCGCCGGTCCCGGCGACCTTGGGGGCGAAGGAGGCGGGGATGGCGTAGCTGACGCGGTGGCCGCGGGCGACGAGTTCGCGGATCACCTCCAGGCTCGGGTTGACGTGTCCGTGGGCGGCGATGGAGAACATGGCGATGTGTGCGGGTGCGGCTGTGGGGATCATGCCCTCACGTTAACGAGACGATACGTCTCGTGCAATCCGTTTCCGGAGCGCCGGTGCGAGACTGGGCCGGTTCACCGCGGACGGAAGACCGGGAACCCGGAAGGGACGGCATGGACGAGGCGCAGGCCAGGGACGTACTGACGGCGGCGGGCTTCACCGGCCCCGCCGGGCTGCTGGCGCTGGGGGAGAACGCGGTCTTCGCCCTGGGCGACCTGGTGGTCAAGGTCGGCCGGGAGGCGGCCCTGTTGGAGCGGGCCGGGCGGGAACTGGCCGTCGCGGCCTGGCTCGCACGGGCCTCGGTCCCGGCGGTGCGCGCGGCCGAACCGGAGCCCCGGCTGGTCGCCGGGCATCCGGTGACGGTCTGGCACCGCCTGCCCGACGCGGTACGTCCGGCGGGCCCCGAGGACCTGGCGCTGCTGCTGCGGCAGGTCCACGCCCTGCCCGAGCCGCCCTTCGCACTGCCCGCGCGGGACCTGCTGGGCGGGGTCGAGCGCTGGCTGCGGCTCGCGGGCGAGGCCATCGACCCGGCGGACGCCGCCTTTCTGCGGGCCCGGCGCGATGCCCACGCCGGCGAGGTGGCCGCCCTGACCCCGCAGCTGCCGCCGGGCCCGATCCACGGCGACGCCCTGCCCCGCAACGTCCACGTGGGCCCGGACGGCCCGGTCCTGGTGGACCTGGAAACGGTCTCGGCCGACCTGCGGGAGCACGACCTGGTGGTGATGGCCCTCTCCCGTGACCGCTACGGGCTCACCGCGGAGGCGTACGAGTCGTTCACGAAGGCCTACGGCTGGGACGTACGCGACTGGGAGGGCTGCGCCGTGCTGCGCGGCGCCCGCGAAACGGCCAGCTGCGCCTGGGTGTCCCAGCGCGCCCCTGCCAACGCCCGCGCCCTGGCCGAATTCCGCCGCCGGGTCGCCTGCCTGCGCAACGGCGACAGCGGCACCCGCTGGCACGCCTTCTGAGGGCGGCGCCCCTGCCCGGGGCGCTGACGGGTCTTCAGCCCCGGTACGGGACCACGGGCCAGGCCCGCTCGACCATCGCCTCGGGATCCGAGGTGCGCCGCAGGTGGCTCTGCAGCGAGGCGGCCTGCTCCGCCGCCGCGCGGACCTGGAGCTCGTGCAGCTCGGCCAGGGCGACGGAGCCTATGACCGCGTGCTCCGCCCCCATGCGCCGTGCCGCACGCGCGGCGGCCAGTGCGTCCGCGGCGGCGTCGTGCGCGTCGTCGAGCGTGACGCCGTAGTGCTCGCAGAGGGCTTGGAGGGTCCGCCTCCCCTTGCGGTAGCGGTCCGCGTGCTTGTCCAGCACCAACGGGTCGATGACCGCAGCGGGTCCGCCCCCGACCCGCTCCACCAGCGGCACGACCGCGTGCCTGCGGCACTCACGGTCCAGCAGCGACAGGTCGTACCGCGCGTTCATGACCACGAGCGGGGTCCCCGAGCGCAGCACGCCGGCCAGGATCCCGGTGATCTCCTCGATCGCGGGAGCGGCGGGCAGTCCCTGCGCGCGGGCCTGGTCCGTGGAAATGCCGTGGATCGCCGAAGCCTGCGCCGGGATCGGCACGCCCGGGTCCAGCAGCCAGGTCCGCTGCCGCGCGATCCCCCCGTCCGGCTCCACCGCGACCACCGCCGCGGTCACGATCCGGTCCGACTCGATGTCCGTCCCCGTCGTCTCCAGGTCGAAGGCGACCATCCGCTTGCTGATCCAGCTCATCGCAGGGCCCCGCCCCTCCGGACCGCCCGGGACGCCATGCCGTACCCGTCCTCCACCCCGTGCCCCTCCCCCGTACGCCTTCGGTCAACGGCTTTCAGCCTCGCACGGGGCACTGACAGTCACGACACCGGGCGGGAGTCCTCCCAGATCGACTCGAATTCCTCACGGTACGTGGGGAACAGGCCGTGATCCGCGTCACGCGCGGCGCCACGGGTGCCGGCGGGGCCGCCGCGCAGCACCAGCACCGGCGCCTCCATGCCGCGGGCCCGGCGCAGGTACGACTGCACCACCGCGATGCCCGAGGACTCCCCCTCCACCAGGTAGGCCGTGAAGCGCGGTGTCTCGTCGAAGACGTGGATCTCGAAGCGCGAGGGGTCGCGCAGCCCCGCCCGGACCCGGCGTACGTGCAGGATGTTCATCTCCACCGAGCGGCTCAGCTCGCCCTTGCGCAGGCCGAGCTCGCGCTCGCGCCGTTTCACCGCGCTGCTCGCCGGGTTCAGGAACAGCAGCCGCACCCGGCAGCCGGCCTCCGTGAGCCGCACGAGTCTTCGGCCCGAGAAGTTCTGCACCAGCAGGTTGAGGCCTATGCCGATGGCGTCGAGCCGCCGGGCCCCGCCGAACAGGTCCTCCGCGGGCAGCTGGCGCTGCAGGCGCACCCGGTCCGGGTGGACCGAGACGACGTCCGCGTACCGGTCCCCCACCAGGTCCTCGACCGCGTCGATCGGCAGCCGGTCCGCCGACGGGGAGCCCGCACCGCCGCCGAGGGCCTCCAGCAGCCGCGCCGAGGCCCGTTCGGCCTGCTCCAGCACCGGCCGCGACAGGGCACGGTTGCGGGAGACCACGTTGCGGGTGACCTCCAGCTCGTCGAGCGCCAGCTCGATCTCGCGCCGGTCGTCGAAGTACGGCTCGAAGCAGGGCCAGTGCTGGACCATCAGCTCCCGCAGCTGCGGCAGCGTCAGGAAGCTGAGCACGTTGTCGTCGGCGGGGTCCAGCAGGTACCCCTTGCGGCGGCTGACCTCGCGCACCGCCACGGCCCGCTGCACCCATTCCTGACCGGCGGGGCCGGCCGCGGCGACGACCCAGTCGTCCTCGCCGTGCACCGGCTCGTAGATCGGCCGCAGCACCGCGCCGACCACCGACCGCAGCCGCTGCTCGACGAGGTTCAGCCAGATGTACGCCCGGCCCGCCCGCTGGGCCCGCGTACGGACCTCGCTCCAGGCGTCCGCCCCCCAGTCCAGCTCGGCGCCGGCCCGTACGCTCCCGGCCGCCGGCGGGGCCAGGGACACCGCCCCGGCCGCCACGCCTGTGGGCACCCCGCCGGGCGCACCGCCGGGTGCACCTCCTGGGGCGTCCGCCGGGCCGCCGCCCTCGTGACCGCTGTCACCAGGGGGCAGCTCCAGACCTCCCGAGCTCACCCGTGCACCGCCTTCTGCGTCTGGACGCCCGTCTCCAGTGATCACGGAAGGGTACTCCGAGGTCGGCGCCCGGTGCAGCCCGATGGGCCGTACGGCGGGGGCCCGTTGACCCATTATCCGATGCGCGCATAGTCCGCTGACCCGCATATCAGGTCTCCGGGTCACCCGGAGGACGCATCCCAAGTCCCCGCGTAGGGCCCCACTTTCGGGGAAGATCTGCCAGTGACGTGGTCCACGGCGGATCAGCCCGACACATCAGCCCGAAGCCGAGAGGAAGAGTCCTTATCCATGCAGGTCTGGCCGGGACAGGCGTACCCGCTCGGTGCCACGTACGACGGCGCCGGGACCAATTTCGCGGTCTACTCCGAGGCCGCCCGACGTATCGAACTGTGTCTGCTGCACGACGACGGCTCCGAGACGGCCGTCGAGCTGCGCGAGACCGACGCCTTCGTGCGGCACGCCTACCTGCCCGGCGTGATGCCGGGCCAGCGCTACGGGTTCCGGGTGCACGGCCCGTACGAGCCCGAGCGTGGACTGCGCTGCAACGCGGCGAAGCTGCTGCTCGACCCGTACGCGCGTGCGATCGCCGGCAGTGTCGACTGGGGCGAGGAGGTCTACGGCTACCACTTCGGCCGGCCCGACTCCCGCAACGACCTGGACTCGGCCCCGCACACGATGAGCTCGGTCGTGGTGAACCCCTACTTCGACTGGGCCAATGACCGGCCGCCGCGCCACGAGTACCACCACACGGTGCTGTACGAGGCCCACGTCAAGGGGCTGACCATGCGTCACCCCGACCTTCCGGAGGAACTGCGCGGGACGTACGGGGCGCTCGCGCACCCGGCGGTCATCGGGCACCTCACCAAGCTGGGGGTGACGGCGCTGGAGCTGATGCCGGTGCACCAGTACGTCAACGACCACCGGCTGGTGGACGACGGGCTCAGCAACTACTGGGGCTACAACACGATCGGCTTCTTCGCCCCGCACAACGGCTACGCCTCGGGCGACCGCGGCCAGCAGGTGCTGGAGTTCAAGTCGGCGGTCCGGGCCCTGCACGAGGCCGGGATCGAGGTGATCCTGGACGTGGTCTACAACCACACCGCCGAGGGCAACCACCTGGGGCCGACGCTGTCCTTCCGGGGGTTGGACAACGCCTCGTACTACCGGCTCGCGGACGACCCCCGGCACTACATGGACACCACCGGCACCGGCAATTCGCTGCTGATGCGGTCCCCGCACGTGCTCCAGCTGATCATGGACTCGCTGCGGTACTGGGTCACCGAGATGCACGTGGACGGCTTCCGCTTCGATCTCGCGGCCACGCTCGCCCGGCAGTTCCACGAGGTGGACCGGCTGTCCTCGTTCTTCGACCTGGTCCAGCAGGACCCGGTGGTCAGCCAGGTCAAGCTGATCGCGGAGCCCTGGGACCTGGGCGAGGGCGGGTACCAGGTGGGGAACTTCCCGCCGCTGTGGACGGAGTGGAACGGCAAGTACCGGGACACCGTACGGGACCTGTGGCGCGGACAGCCGCGCACGCTGGCGGAGTTCGCGGGGCGGCTGACCGGCTCCTCGGACCTCTACCAGGACGACGGCCGCCGCCCGCTGGCCTCCATCAACTTCACGACCTGCCACGACGGTTTCACCCTGCACGACCTGGTCTCGTACAACGAGAAGCACAACGAGGCCAACCGGGAGGGCAACCGGGACGGCGAGACCCACAACCGGTCCTGGAACTGCGGCGCGGAGGGGCCGACCGAGGATCCGGAGGTGCAGCAGCTGCGCGAGCGGCAGATGCGCAACTTCGTGGCCACCCTGATGGTGTCGCAGGGCGTGCCGATGCTCAGTCACGGCGACGAGTTCGCCCGCAGCCAGGGCGGCAACAACAACGCCTACTGCCAGGACAACGAGCTGTCCTGGGTGCAGTGGCCGGACCCGGGCAAGCCGGCACCGGCCCTGCTGGAGTTCACCCGGCGGATGGTGTGGCTGCGGCGCGACCACCCGGTGTTCCGGCGGCGCCGGTTCTTCCACGGGCGGCCGGTGGAGGGCACCGACGACGAGCTGTCCGACATCGCCTGGTTCACCCCGTACGGGGAGCCGATGCGGGCCCGCGACTGGCAGGCGCAGCACGCACGGGCGCTGACGGTGTTCCTGAACGGGGAGGCCATCTCCGAGCCGGGCGCCCGCGGGGAGCGGATCACCGACGACTCGTTCCTGCTGATGTTCAACGCGGGCGCGGAGCCGCAGGAGTTCACGATCCCCGCCGGGCACGGTGCCCAGTGGCGGCTGGTCGTGGACACGGCACGGCCGGAGGTGCTGCCACCCGGCACCGGGCCGCAGTTCGCGGACGGGGACCGGGTGGCGCTGACGGGACGGTGCCTGGTGGTGCTTCAGCGCCCGGCGTAGGCGGCCGCCGCGGAACCGCCGTCCGCCGCGGGCCGGTCGGCCGGGCGTCCGGCGGCGGCGCGGCCGGGCGGCAGGGCGGGGGCCGTACGGGCGGCCGGGACGCGGGTGGTGAGGGCGAGGAGCAGACAGAGCGCGGCGGCTGCGACGCAGACGGCGAAGGCCCCGGAGGGCCCGTACCACTCGGCGAGCCGCCCGGAGAGCGCGAGGGCGGCCGCCTGGCCGGCGACCAGCGAACTGGCCGCGAAGGCCGTCGACTCGGCGAGCCGGGACGGCTCCACGGACCGCTCGGTGAGGGCGAACGCGGTGATCAGGTGCGGGGCGAAGGCGGCCCCGAGCACGGTGACGACGGCGTACAGCGGCCCCAGGGTGTCGGTGAACAGCAGCGGTACGCAGAGCACGAGTGCGGCGCCGGTGGCCGCGCGCCAGCGCAGCCGCAGGCCGAAGCGGGCGGGCAGTGCACCGATCCCGAGGCCCACGGCCGCGCTGACGACGCCCATGGCGGCGTACACGAGCCCGGCCTGGCCGGGAACGCCGAGGCGGGCGGTGAGGGCGGCGATACCGGCCTGGCAGCCGCCGAACAGGGCGCCCTGGAGGAAGAGCGAGCAGCGCACGGCGTACACGACGCGCGGATGCCTGCCCGGTGCGGTCCGGGCGGCGGCCCGGGCCTCGCCGTTGCCGCCGGCCCGCGCCGGGTCCCCGGCCGTGACGGCGGCGGTCGGGTGCAGCGCGAAGGCGGTGGCGAACACGGCGACGAGGGCGGCGGCGGCCCCGAGCGCGGCCGCGGGGTGCGCGAGCAGCGCGGCCAGCCCGACCAGGGCGGGGCCGAAGACGAAGGAGACCTCGTCCAGGGTGCCTTCGAGGGAGTGGACGGCGCCGACCACGCACTCGTCGGCCCCGGCGCGGTGCGCGAGGGCCACGGAGCGGGTCCGGGCGAGCGGCCCGATCAGGGGCACCGAAGCGCCGGTGACGGCGCCGATCGCGGCCAGCGGGAGGGTGGCGAGGCCGCCGAGGGCCCCGGCGACCAGGGCCGCGGTGGCGACGGCGTTGACCGCCGCGGCGGTCAGGACCACGGGCCGCTGCCCGTGCCGGTCGGCGAGCCGGCCGAGGACGGGGCCGAGCACCACCTGCCCGGCGGACAGGGTGCCGCCGACCGCTCCGGCGGTGGCGAGGGAACCGCTGGTCTCGGCGACCAGCAGGACGCTGCCGAACTGGGACATGGCCACGGGCAGACGGGCAAGAAAGGAAATGAGGGGAAGGAGGGGCCCGGTCAGGGCGATGACTCTTCGATAGGTACTGGCGGCTTCAAGCACTCGCGCAACGCTAACGCGGTGCAGTCACCCGGATGCATTGGGTAATGGCACGGAATCAGGGAAGGTGGGTACGTACGTTCTCATGAGCCAGCCGAACGCGTACATCCGAATGGAATCCGATGTTCCGGCAGTCGTTCCCCCGGGGACACCCCGGTCGACCTACCGCCTCCAGCTGCGGGCGGGGTTCGACTTCGCGGCGGCCGGGGCGGCCGTCCCGCACCTCGCGTCCCTCGGCGTGTCGCACCTGCACCTCTCGCCGGTGCTGGAGGCGGTCCCCGGCTCCGCGCACGGCTACGACGTCACCGACCACACCCGGGTGCGGACCGAGCTCGGCGGTGAGGCGGGGCTGCGGGCCCTGGCCGCGACCGCCCGGGCGCACGGGCTGGGCCTGGTCCTGGACATCGTGCCCAACCACATGGCGGTGCCCTCCCCGCTGCGGCTGAACCGGCCCCTGTGGGAGGTGCTGCGGGAGGGGCCGGACTCCCCGTACGCGCGCTGGTTCGACATCGACTGGGAGGCGGGCGGCGGACAGGTGCTGCTGCCCGTCCTCGCCGGACCGCCAGACCCGGCGGCGTTCACGGTCGACGGCGGGGTACTGCGCCACGGGGAGCAGGAGTTCCCGCTCCGGGAGGGCACGGCAGGACTGGACCCGGCCGGGCTGCTGGCCGCCCAGTGGTACCGGCCGGCCTGGTGGCGCGAGGCCCGTACGGCGCTCAACTACCGCCGCTTCTTCACGATTTCGGACCTGATCGGGGTCCGGGTCGAGGATCCCGAGGTCTTCGCGGCCACCCACGCGAAGGTGGTGGAGCTGGTGCACGGGGGCGTGGTGCAGGGGCTGCGGATCGACCACGTGGACGGGCTGGCCGACCCGGAGGAGTACCTGCGGCGGCTGCGCGCGGCCGTGGGGGACGGCTGCTGGATCGTGGTCGAGAAGATCCTCGCCCGCAGCGAACGCCTGCCGCCCACCTGGCCGGTGGCGGGCACCACCGGCTACGACGCGCTGTACCGGCTGGACGGCGTGTTCACCGATCCCGTGGGCGCCGCCGAACTGGCCCGCCGCTACCGGGAGGCCACCGGCGCGGCGGACTGGCCGCGGACGGCGGAGCGCTCCGCGCGAGAGGTGCTGACCGAGGACCTGGCCGCCGAGCTGGCCGCGCTGGAGCGCCGCGCGGGCCCCGGGGCGGCGCGGGCCGTGCGGGAACTGCTGATCGCCTACCCGGCCTACCGCCCCTACCCCGGCACGGACGGGTTCGCCGGCCTGGCCGCGGTGGCGCGGGCGGCGGGCGTGAGCGCCGAGGAGGCCGACGCCGTACGCGAACGGGCCCGGCAGGACCCGGCGTTCGCGGCGCGCTTCGCGCAGACCTCGGCGGCCCTGCGCGCCAAGTCCCTGGAGGACCGGGCGTTCTACCGCTGGGCGCCCCTGCTGTCCGCCACCGAGGTCGGGGGCGATCCCGGCCGTCCGGCGGTCTCCGTCGAGGAGTTCCACGCCTACTGCGCCGAGCTCGAACGGGACTGGCCGCATTCCGGGACGGTCCTGTCCACGCACGACACCAAGCGCAGCGCGGACGTCCGGGCCCGGATCTCGGTGCTGTCGCAGGCGCCGGAGCTGATGGGGCGGCCGGCGGGGCCCGATCCGCAGCTCGCCTGGGTGGCCCGGCAGACGGCGCTCGGCCTCGGACAGGTCCCGGAGCGGGCCGAGCGCCTGGGGGCGGCCCTGCTCAAGGCCGCCCGCGAGGCGGCGCTGCGCACCAGCTGGACCGACCAGGACGAGGAGTACGAGGCCGCGGTCGGGCAGTACGCCGAGGAAGGGCGGCAGCCGGCGGACTTCCACGAGGAGGCGGGAGCGGCCGAGGCGGCCCGGGCCAACCTGCTCGGCATGACCCTGCTGCACCTGGTCATGCCCGGGATCCCCGAGGTCTACCAGGGCGCCGAGACCGAGTACCGGGCCCTGGTCGACCCGGACAACCGGCGCCCCGCCCGGTTCCCGCGCGAGGCCCTGGCCCGGCTGGACGCGGGGGCGCGGCCCCGGGACCAGGCCGAGGAGAAGCTCGCGCTGACCGCCGCCCTGCTGCGGCTGCGCCGGGACCGGCCCGAGCTGTTCACCGGCTACACCCCGCTGGCCGCCCGCGGCCCGGCGGCCGGGCACTGCGTGGCGTTCAGGCGCTCGGCCGGGCTGCTCGCGGTGGCGACCCGGCTCGCGTACCGGCTCGCGGGGACGGGCGGCTGGCGGGACACCGCGCTGCCGCTGCCGCCCGGGCGGTGGCGCTCACTGCTCGCGCCGCACGTCCCGTACGAGGGCGAGGTGCTGCTCACCGAGCTGTTCGCCGACCGGCCGGTGGGGCTGCTCCTGCGGGACGGCTGAGCGGGGGGCGACGAGCTCGGCGAAGGCCTCCGCCACGCCGGTCAGCGGCGCCCGGGAGAAGACGGCCAGGGGCCGGTGCCACGGCGGGTCCAGGGAGAGCAGCACGCAGTCCTCGCCGAGGGCGCCCCGGACCGTGTGGGCCGGAGCGGCGACGATGCCCACCCCGGCCGCGGCCATCCGTACCGCGGTGGAGGTGTGCTCCGTACGCAGCACCGAGCGCGGGGTGAAGCCGACGCTCCCGCACGCCCAGTCGAGGAACGGCCGGCCCTGCACCAGGGGTTCCATCGCGCAGCGGATCCAGTCGCGGTCGGCGAGCTCGGCGAGCCGGACCGCGCCCCGGCCGGCGAGGGGGTCGTCGAAGGGGACCACCAGGACGATCTCCTCGCGGCCTGCCGCCAGTACCGGGCCGGTCCACTCCTTGGGCTCCGGGCCGACGGCGAGGTCCGCCACGCCGCGCTCCACCTGTTCCTCCAGCTCCGCGGTGGACCCGTACTCGCGCAGCACCAGCCGGACGCCCGGGTGCAGGATGCGCCAGCGGGCGACGACGGCGGGAAGGAGGCCGACGGCGACGGCGTGGACGGCCGCGATGTGGAGCTCGCCGCCGGCCGCCCCCGCGGCGGCGCGCGCGGCGCGTTCGGCCTGGCGGGCGCTGCGGACGGCGAGCTGGGCGTGCGGCAGGAAGGCGCGCCCCATGGGGGTGAGCCGCACCCCGCGCGGCATGCGCTCCAACAGGGCGCCGCCCACGGACCGTTCCAAGGCTTTGACCTGGTGGGACAGGGCCGGCTGGGTGACGTGCAGGGCGTCGGCGGCGCGGGTGAAGGAGGACTCCTCCACGACCGTGAGGAAGTACTCCATCTGGCGCAGACTCATGGGCAGGAAGCATAAAGAGTCTGCATGGAGCCGAGAAGATCATTGCCTTGGACTCATGGCCGGCCCCGGCGGCACGCTGGCCGCATGACCTCAGCAGACGTGATCGTGATCGGCGGCGGCACGGGCGGCTACAGCACCGCCCTGCGCGCCGCGGCCCTCGGGCTGACCGTCGTCCTCGTGGAACGCGACAAGGTGGGCGGTACGTGCCTGCACCGCGGCTGCATCCCCAGCAAGGCGATGCTGCACGCGGCCGAACTCGTCGACGGCATAGGGGAGGCGCGGGAGCGGTGGGGGGTTGCCGCACATGTGGACGCCGTGGACTGGGCGGCGCTGACCGCCACCCGGGACGACATCGTCGCCCGCAACCACAAGGGCGTGCAGGCGCACCTGGAGCACGCCGGCGTACGCGTGGTGCACGCCGCGGCCCGGCTGACCGGGCCGCGCTCCGTACGCACCGACGACGGCCGGGAGTTCACGGCCGTCCGCGGCATCGTGCTGGCCACCGGGTCCAGGCCGCGGACGCTGTCCGGGCTTGAGCCCGACGGGCACACGGTCGTCACCAGCGACGACGCGCTGTTCGCGCCGGGGCTGCCGGGCTCGGTGCTGGTGCTGGGCGGCGGGGCGATCGGGGTGGAGTACGCCTCCTTCCACCGGTCGATGGGCGCGGCGGTCACCTTGGTCGAGGCCGCGGACCGACTGGTGCCGCTGGAGGACGCCGACGTGTCGCGGCATCTGGCGCGCGGGCTGAAGAAGCGGGGCATCGACGTGCGGGCCGGGGCCCGGCTGGAGGGGGTGGTGCGGCTCCCGGGCGGGGGCGTGCGCGCGAGCGTGCGCGGGGCGCGCGGCGACGTCGTGGAGCTGGAGGCGGAGCGGCTGCTCGTGGCGGTCGGACGGGTGCCGGTGACCGACGGCCTGGACCTGGCCGCGGCCGGACTGGCGGCGGACGCGCGGGGTTTCGTGGCACCGGCCGACTGGTCCCGGCTGGAGACCCCGGTGCCGGGCATCCACGTGGTGGGCGATCTGCTGCCGCCGCCCTCGCCCGGCCTGGCGCACGCGTCGTTCGCCGAGGGGCTGCTGGTCGCGGAGACCCTGGCGGGGGTGGCGGGCGCGCCGGTGGACTACACGGCGGTGCCGCGCGTGACGTACTCGGCGCCGCAGACCGCCGCGGTCGGGCTGACGGAGGCGCAGGCGCGGGAGCTGTCGTACGACGTCGTGGTGAACACCATGCCGCTGACGGCGGTGGCCAAGGGGATGGTGCACGGGCAGGGCGGGACGGTGAAGGTCGTCGCGGAACGGGGCGGGCGGGTGCTGGGCGTGCACCTGGTGGGGCCGCACGTCTCGGAGATGATCGCGGAGAGCCAGCTGATCGTGGGGTGGGAGGCGGAGCCGGGCGATGTGGCCCGCCACGTCCACGCCCATCCGACCCTGTCGGAAGCGGTCGGTGAGGCCTTCCTCTCGCTGGCGGGCCGGGGGCTGCACCAGCAGTAGCACCGCCTTCGGCGCCGGCCCCGGGCCGGGTGGCCGGCAAGGCGTTGGCCAGGGCCTTTCGGGAAGTGTGGGGGGCGCGGAGCAGTAGGGGGCGTGCGCGGCGGGCATTGCATGAGACGTGACCCTGCATCGTGACATGTGCTATCCCACCCCCCAGGAACTCGCCTCGGCCGCACGGGCGCTGGCGGAGGAGCACCCCGCCCTGGTCCGGCTCCGCCAGGCGGGCACCTCCCGGGCCGGCCAACCGTTGTGGCTGCTCTCCCTGGCCCCGTCGCAGCCCCGGGCCGGTGCCGGGGGCCGCGGCCCAGGGCCGGGTCGGGGCCGTGCCGCGGAACCCCGCAGCGTGCTCGTCGTGGCCGGGGCGCACGCCAATGAGCCCGTGGGCGGGGCCACCGCGCTCGCGCTCGTACGGCGGCTCGTCCACGACCCCGCCCACCGGGCCGGATGCGGCTGGCACTTCCTGCTCTGCGCCGATCCCGACGGCGCGGCCCTGCACCGCACGCCCCGGCCGTACTCCCTGCTGCACTACCACCGGAACTTCTACCGGCCGCCCGGCCCGGAACAGCCCGAGTGGGCGCCGTCCTTACTGACCGCCGACCGGCTGCCGCCGGAGACCCGCACGCTGACCGCCCTCATCGACGAACTGCGGCCCGTCCTCCAGGTCTCCCTGCACGGCACCGACCTCGGCGGCTCCTGGGTGCAGCTGACCCGGGACATACCGAACCTCGCCGAGCCCTTCGCCAAGTCGGCGGCCGAGCTGCGGATACCGATCGAGACGGGGGCCTCGGACGCGGCCGGCTGGCCCTCCCCCGGCCCGGGGATCTTCGTGCTGCCGGGCGCCGGTGCCGACCCCGCCGGAGCCTTCCACCCGGAGGACACCCGGCTCAGCACCTGGTACCACGCCCACCGCTACGACGGCACCACCGCCATCGTCGAAGTCCCCATGTGGGCCTCCGACCTGGTGGACGATCCGGCCCCGCATCCCGACCCGCGCGCCGCCCTGCGCCTCCTGGGCGGCCGGCTCACCACGGACGCGGCGCTGGTGGCGGGCGCGCGGGAGCTCGTACGCGAGGACGCGCCGTACCGCACGCCCGGCGACGGGGCCGACGCGGCGGCGCTGCTGCGGGCCGTCGACTGGACCCTCGCCCTGATCCCCCGGATCGCCGCCGAGTGGGCCGGTGCCGGGGCGCCCGCCGAGGCCACGGCCGCCTACATCGGCAGCATCGACGCCTTCGGGCGGCGCCTGTCGCTGCGCGCCGCCGCGATGCTGCTGCGGGTGCTGCGTGCGCAGGGGCACCCGGCGGCGCCCGCGCTGGACCGGCTCGTCACCGGCTGGTGCGAGTCCTTCGCCGCCCGGTTCCAGGCGCGCCGGGTCCCGGTGGCCGTCCAGGTCGAGCACCAGGCCCGCACGGTCCTGGCCGCGTACGAGCGCCTCACCGGGGCGCCCGCCGAAGAGGGGCTCTAGCTCTGCACGGGCAGGGAGTAGCGGCGCTTGGGTGCGGAGGTGGCGCCGAGGCGGTCGTAGAAGCGGATGGCGCCCTCGTTCCAGTCCGGGGTCTGCCACTGGACGTGGTCGAGGCCGAGCTCCCGGGCGAGGGCGGCCACGGCGTCCATCAGGGCGGCGCCCAGTCCCTGGCCGCGGGCGTCCTCGGCGAGGTAGAGGCAGTCCATGTGGAGGTAGTGGCGGGCGTCCCAGAAGGCGAACTCGGCGGTGCAGGCGGCGTATCCGGCGACCGTGCCGTCCCGGGCCTCGGCGAGCAGGACCCACATCCGCGCCCCTTCGGCGAACAGCTGGGGGCCGAGACGGTCGGCCAGGTCCGGCGGCCGGGGCGCGGATTTCTCGTACGCGACGTGTTCGTGGATGAGTTCGACGAGGCGGGGCAGGTCCTCAGGGCGCGCGGGGCGCACGACAGGCGTGTTGTCCATGCGCCCATCATCGCCTCCGGTGGCGCCCGCCGTGGCCGCGGGAGCTGCGGGGGCGGCGCAGCACGGGAGCAGGGAAGAGCCCGCGGTCAGCAGGGCCGCGCAGGTCGCCGCCACTGCGGTACGGCGCGTACGGCGGGGTGTCGTGGTCGGCTCGCGCATTCCTCGGGCCGTCACGGCCTCGCGCTCGACGGTCCCCCGGACCGGAGCGGGACACGCCGTACCCTTCTGGCGCCCGGGCCGGGCCGGGCGGAGTCAGGCCGCCGACAGCCGGAACGACATGCGGCCGAACCCGACCTGGTCTCCGTCGCGGACCACGATCGAGCCGGTCACCCGGCGCCCGTTGACGGTGGTGCCGTTGGACGAGCCGAGGTCGGTCAGGACCCACATCCCGTTGCGCAGCCCGAGTTCGGCGTGGACCCGGGAGACGGTCTCGTCGGTGAGCCGCAGCCCGTTGCCCGGGTCGCGGCCGATCCGCAAGGGCTGCGCGCCCGGATGCGGAAACAGCAGCTTGGGCAGCCGCTCGGCGTTCCAGGCGCGCCGGACCCCGGCGGACACGGCGGAGACCCGGCCCACCCAGCCGAACACCCGCCGGGTCCATGCCCCTTCGGCCGCACGGCCTTCGAGGTCGGCGGTGAGCACGGCGAGTTCCTCGGAACGGCGGGCGACGAGCGCGAGCTCCATGCGGCGCAGGAAGGTGTCGTGGGACAGCTTCCCGAGGGCGGCCCCCTCGCGGAGCTTGCCCAGGGCCGTGTCGCGCTCCGCGTCGGACAGGCGCGGCGCGGGGTGGGCGGGGAACTCGAAACTCGACGTCACAGGGTGATTGTCGGCCCGTCGTGCCGGAGTGTCCAGAACTCCCCCGGCCGCCCGGCCATGATGGGGTCGGCACGTGGCCGGGCACACGTTCCGGTACCGCCGAAGAGGAGGGGACCGTCCGTGCAGTTCGAGGTGTGGGCACCGCTGACGGACCGGGTCGCGCTGCGGCTCGGTGACACCGCGTACGACATGGCACGCGATCCGGACCGGGCGGGGTGGTGGACCGTCCGGGCCCCGGCCGCCGACGGGGACCGGTACGGGTTCCTGCTGGGCGGCGATCCGTCCGTACGGCCCGACCCGCGCGGGCGGCGGCTGCCCGACGGGCCGGACGGCCTCTCGGCCGTGGTGGACCTCGCGGCACTGACCCCGGGCGCGCCGCCGCCCGGCATCCCGCTCCAGGACGCGGTCCTGTACGAGCTGCACGTCGGCACCTTCACCCCCGAGGGCACCTTCGACTCCGCCGCCGCCCGCCTCGGGCACCTCGCCGCCCTCGGGATCACGCACGTGGAGCTGATGCCGGTGTGCCCCTTCCCCGGGCGGCACGGCTGGGGGTACGACGGTGTGGCGCCCTGGGCGGTGCACGAGCCGTACGGCGGCCCGGCCGGGCTGGCCCGGTTCGTCGACGCCGCCCACGCGGCCGGGCTCGGCGTGGTGCTGGACGTGGTCCACAACCACCTGGGCCCCTCCGGCAACCACCTCCCGGCGTTCGGGCCCTACTTCACCGACACCCACCACACCCCGTGGGGCGCGGCCGTGAACCTGGACGCCGCCGGCTCGGACGAGGTCCGCGCCTACTTCATCGGCAGCGCCCTCGCCTGGCTGCGGGACTACCGGATCGACGGTCTGCGGCTGGACGCGGTGCACTCCCTGGCCGACGAGCGGGCGCTGACCTTCCTGGAGGAGCTGGCCGCCGCCGTGGACGAGCTCGCCGCCGAGTCGGCCCGGCCGCTGTTCCTGATCGCCGAGTCCGACCGGTGCGATCCGCGCACCACGACCCCGCGCGCGACCGGCGGCCTGGGCCTGCACGCCCAGTGGAACGACGACTTCCACCACGCCCTGCACTGCGCGCTGACCGGCGAATCCCAGGCGTACTACGCCGACTTCGCACGCGCCCCGCTCGCCGCCCTGGCCAAGACCATGACCCGGGTGTTCTTCCACGACGGCACCTGGTCCTCCTTCCGCGGCCGCACCCACGGCCGACCCGTGGACCGGCGTCGCACCCCCGCGCACCGCTTCCTCGGCTACGCCCAGACCCACGACCAGATCGGCAACCGGGCCCTCGGCGACCGGCTCACCGCCTCGCTCTCTCCCGGGCTCCTCGCGTGTGCGGCGGCGCTGGCGCTGACCGGGCCGTTCGTGCCGATGCTGTTCATGGGCGAGGAGTGGGGCGCCGGCACGCCGTGGCAGTACTTCACCGACCACCCGGACCCGGAGCTCGCCGAGGCCGTGCGCACCGGCCGGCGGCGGGAGTTCGCCGGGCACGGCTGGAAGGCGGTGGAGATCCCCGACCCGCAGGACCCCGCCACCCGCGACCGCTCCTGCCTGGACTGGGCCGAGCCGGAGCGCCCCCCGCACGACCGGCTGCTGTCCTGGTACCGGACCCTGATCGCGCTGCGCCGCAGCAACCCGGACCTGCACGATCCGGACCTGGCGGCGGTGAAGGTCGCCTACGACGAGGAGCGCCGCTGGATCACCTTCCGGCGGGGTGACGTACGGGTGGTGGTGAACCTGTCGCCCGAGCCGACGACGATCGCCCTGGGCCGCAACGGCGTCCGCGTCCTGGCCGCCTGGGAACCGGTGGCCCACCCGGACCCCGACGGCCGCATCCACGTGCCGGCCGAATCGGCGGTCGTCCTCGGCCCGTAGGGCGCGCGCCCGCCCGCGGGGCGGCTACTCCACGACGGCCAGTTCGCGCGGGGCCTCGTTGAAGCTGCGTCCGCCGGAGGCGGTGACCGTCACGATGTCCTCGATGCGCACGCCGAAGCGGCCGGGCAGGTAGACGCCTGGTTCCACGGAGAAGCACATCCCGGGGACCAGCAGCTGTTCCTCGCCCTCCACCATGTACGGCGGCTCGTGCGTGGTGACGCCGATGCCGTGGCCCGTGCGGTGGATGAAGCGGTCGCCGTAGCCGAACTCGGTGATCACCGCGCGGGCCGCCCGGTCCACCTCCTGGCAGGCGATGCCCGGGCGGACGACGGCGCGGGCGGCCTGCTGGGCCTCGCGGACGACGTCGTGGACGCGCTGCTCCTCGGCGCCCGGCTCCCCGACGTGCACGGTGCGGGAGATGTCGGAGCCGTAGCCGTGGCGCAGGCCGCCGAAGTCGAGGACCACCATGTCGCCGTGGCCGATGACCCGGTCGCCGGCCTCGTGGTGCGGGTTCGCGCCGTTGGGGCCGGAGCCGACGACCGTGAAGTCGACCTGGGAGTGGCCGTGTTCGCGCAGCAGCGCGGCCAGGTCGGCGGCGACCTCCTGCTCCCGGCGCCCGGCGAAGCGGACCCGGAGGACCTGCGCGTACGCGGCATCGGCCGCCGCGCCGGCCGCCGCGAGCCGCTCCAGCTCCCGCTCGTCCTTGACGGCGCGCAGCATGGGCAGCGCGTCGGTGAGCGCGGCGTACGAGGTGCCCGGCAGCTCCTTGCGCAGGCCGAGCAGGTGGAGGGCCCAGGTGTTGTCGCTCACCCCGTAGCGTCCCTCGGCTCCCAGGAGCGGGGCGGTGATGCCGTACGGGTTCGTCCCGTCGGTCCAGTCGCGCAGGGTCAGGGCCGGTGCGCCCGGGGCCCGCTCCGCGTCGGGGGCCTCCAGGGCGGGCACCACCAGGACCGGTTCCTCGCCGGCGCGGAGCACGAGCAGGGTCAGCCGCTCGGTGTCGGCGGGCGGCCGGTAGCCGGTGAGGTGGGCCATGTCCGGCCCGGGGGCGATGAGCAGCCCGGCCAGTCCGGCATCGGCGGCGCTCCGTGCGGCGGCGGTCATCCGGGCGGCGTAGTCGGCGGCGGTGAAGGGGGCCGGAACGGCTTCGAGGTCCACGTCGAAATCCATGGGGCGATCCTGCCGCCGGACCGGCCCGGGCGCGAGCGGGTCAGTCCCCGGCCGGGACCGGGGCGGTCAGCCGGGCGGCGAGGGCGGCGGCCGCGGGGGTCGGGCTCGTCGGCGTGAGCAGCTCCGTACGGTGCACCAGGCGCGGGGCGGACAGCGGTACGGCGACCCCGGCTCCGGCGCTCTCGGCCACCCGGCGGGGCAGCAGGACCAGGCCGTGGCCGGCGGCCGCGAGGGCGCACAGGGCGCGCAGGTCGGTGCCTTCGTAGCGCAGGGAGGGCCGGGTGCGCACGGCGGCGGGCGCGATGCCCGCCTGCGGTGCGTCGAGCCAGCGGGCGTCGGCGAGGTCGTCGAGGCGCAGCGCGGGCCGCCCGGCGAGGGGATGCCCGGCCGGGAGCAGGACGGCCAGTTCCTCCTCGCCGGCTCCGGTGACCGTCAGCGGGGCCACGTCGGGCAGCCGCAGCGGGTCGCTGGGCGCGGCGAGGCCGTCGACCAGGCCGAGGTCGCAGCCGCCGGCGGCCACGGCGGCGGGCACCTCGGCGGGCGGCAGCATCCGGAGGGTGACCCCGGTGGCCGGGAGCGCGGAGAGCAGCCGGGGCGAGACGGCGAGCGGGGAGACGGCGAGCACGACCTGCCCGGGCGGCGCGGCGGCGAGCCGCAGTACGTCGGCGCGGGCGGCGTCGAGCCGCAGCAGCAGCGGCCCGGCGTGCTCCAGCAGCCGCACCCCGGCGGGCGTCGGCTCCACGGGCCGCCGGGTGAGCAGCTCGGCCCGCAGGTCGCCTTCGAGGGCGGCGATGTGCTGGGAGACCGCGGACTGGGTGTAGCCGAGCTCGCGGGCGGCTCCGGAGAAGGAGGACAGGCGCACGACGGTGACGAAGGTGCGGAGCAGGTGCGGATCCATGGGCCCCAGCTTGCACGGGCCCTGCGCCCGCCCCGCCGCCGGGCCGGCGGCAGCCCCGCGCCGACCGTGCATCAGCCGTGCTTATGGAGCATGCAGGAACAATCGTTGGCGCCGAACGGGGTCGGCGCCGCAGGATGATCCACATGACCACCGCACAGACCACACAGACCACACAGACCGCGCAGACCGCACATTCCTCGCAGACCTCGCAGATCCCGCACACGCAGGTCGCCCGGATCGCCCTCGTCGGCGACCGCTCCCCGCACGTGACCTCCCACAACCGGATCCCGCTGCTCCTCGACGCCCTCGCCGCACGGGAGGGTCTGGTCCTCGACGCGTACTGGATCCCCACCGGCGAGGCCGGCGCCGAGGCCGCGACCGGCTCCCTGGCCCGCTTCGACGCCGTCTGGGTGCTGCCCGGCAGCCCGTACGCCAGCGAGGCCGGGGTGCTGGCGGCGATCCGGGAGGCCCGGGAGGCGGGCATCCCGTTCCTCGGGACCTGCGGAGGCTTCCAGCACCTGCTGCTGGAGTACGCCCGTTCCGTGTGCGGGCTGCCCGGCGCCGCGCACGCCGAGAACGACCCCGGAGCCGTCGACCCGCTGATCGCCCCGCTCTCCTGCTCGCTCGTCGGGCACGAGGGCCTCGTACGGGCCGAGCCGGGCTCCCTCGCGGAGTCCGTGCTCGGCGCCGAACGCTCGATGGAGCGCTACCACTGCAACTACGGGCCCGCGCAGCAGCACCTGCCGCTGCTCACCGCGCACGGCCTGCGGGTGTCGGGGTACGACGAGGACGGCCAGGCGCGGATCGTGGAGCTGCCCGGGCACCCCTTCTTTGTGGGCACGCTGTTCCAGCCTGAGCTGTCCGGGAACGGGACGCGGCCCCACCCCGTCGTGAAGGCGCTGGCTGCGGCCGCCGTGGCGCACGCTGCGGGGCGGCGCCCCGGGCGGTAAAGGCGTCGCGGGACCACCCTGCTGATCGGCTATGCTGTGCATGCACATCGAACGGGCGGTCCGCCGCCCTTCGTGGTGGGTGTAGCTCAGTTGGTAGAGCACCTGGTTGTGGTCCAGGTGGCCGCGGGTTCGAGTCCCGTCACTCACCCTGTAGTTCCCGTAGGGGTACGAGGAAGACCTCGTACC
>NZ_JBEXRC010000061.1:0-40033 GCF_040612915.1 Streptomyces sp. NPDC006326
AGGCCATCGCGAAGCGACGCGAACGAAGAGAGCGCCCTTGACGGCCCGGCACGACACGGAAGGACAGTGGACTGACGGGACGCCCCCGAACCCCCTCCGACCCCGGGCACGGATATCCGGTTCGCCGCCTTGGCGTTAACGGCGTTAATGATCGTTAAGGGCCCGGGGGCCTGCTGGCGGGTGGCCCCGCCTCGTACGGGGATCCGGCCGCTGTGGTCCGCCGCGCGGATGCCAGTAACGCCGTTAACGCCGCTACCCGAGGCCCGTGCCCCTCCCACGTCACGGCAGAGCCGGGGCGCTCAACCAGACCACGGGACCGAGGACCACACGCCGAACCACTGCTCGGCGCCGAACTCCTCGAACCGCTCCAGCTCGGTGAACTTCAGCTTCTCCGCGACACGTACCGAGCGGTCGTTGGCCACCTGGGTGCAAAGCACCACCGGCTCGCCGGGAAACGCGTCGGCGAACCAGCCGAGCGCCGCGACGCATGCCTCAAGAGCGTACCCACGTCCCCACGCCTCCGGCAGGAGCATGTAGCTGAGCTCGGCCTCTCCGGCACCAGCACGGACGTGCCCCGGACGCTCCGCGTCTCGCCGGTCAAGCGTGACGATGCCGATCATCGCCCCGTCGTAATCGACCGCGAACACGCCAGGGCGCCGCCCGGGCACTTCAGGCACTGCACTCTCAAGCTCAGCACGTGGTCGGGGGCCACCGAGGTACGTCCGCACCTCTGACGACGCGAACAGGTCAATGTACGTCGCACGGTCACCGGCCTCGGGCTCGCGGAGCATGAGCCGCTCGGTCCTCAACGGGGCGGGCGGCCAGACAACGGGTCCAAGCTCAGCCATGACAGGCAACCTACCGACTTCCCCGTGGCGGCAACATCAGGCCCCGACATCACGCCTTCAACCTCGGCAACGGCGTTAACGCCGGCCCCGGGTGGCTGCTGCCGGGCGCGGCTGGGGCTGACGGCTATGGTCACAGCGAGATTGACCAGGCCCTGGGGAGTGCCCACGAGGGCGGGTGGGAGAGCTTCACCCGTGCCGAAGTCACGAGGCACGACTACGGCGGTCGCCATGGCGATGCCCGCCGATGCCCTTCCGCGGGTGGTGGAACCGCACCCGGAGCGGCTTCGGTTCTACGAGGGGCTCCGCGGGCAGCAGCGTCCGGCGGGGTGAGCGTCACCGGACCAGACGGCCCTCCGGACGGCCGACCCTGTCGGCGTTAACGGCGTTAACGGTCCCGCGTGCCTCCCCCTCCGCCTTAACGGCGTTAACGCCGTTAAGGCCCCCTCCCCTCGGCCTCCCTCGGGGCGTTAACGCCGTTAACGCCGTTAATGGCCCCGCCTAGCATGCCCCCATGGGTGATCTTGGGCAGTGGGCGGAGCCGTTTCGGGTTGACGTGCAGGAGTAGGAGCTCGACGAGCTTCGGTGGCGGCTTGAGGGGGTGCGGTGGCCCGATGAGTTGCCCGGGGTGGGGCGGGCCTACGGGATGCCGCTCGGGGAGGTGCAGGAGCTCGCGCGGTACTGGCGGGACGGGTACGACTGGCGGGCGGCCGAGGCGCGGCTGAACGAGTGGCCGCAGTTCACCACCGTCATCGACGGGGCGCGGGTGCACTTCGCGCATCTGCGTTCGCCGGAGCCGGAGGCCAGGCCGCTGCTCATGACCCATGGCTGGCCCGGCTCCTTCGTGGAGTTCCAGAAGGTCGCCGGCCCGCTGACCGACCCGCGGGCCCATGGTGGTGATCCCGCGGACGCGTTCCACCTGGTGCTGCCGCACATCCCCGGCTTCGCGCTGTCCGGCCCCACCCGGGAGACCGGCTGGGAGTTCAAGCGGGTGGCTCGGGCGTTCGGCGAGCTGATGGAGCGGCTCGGGTACGACGCGTACGGGGTGCAGGGCGGGGACTGGGGTGCCGCCGTGTCCCGGGAGCTCGGGCGGATCCGGCCCGAGCGGGTGGTCGGGGTCCACCTGAACCTGCTGCCGGGCGCCGGGGCCACCGAGGAGCCGCGGCCCGAGGAGCTGGCCGCGCTGAGCCCCGCCGAGCGGGAGCGGACGCTCGCCTCCTGGGAGCGGTACCGGGTCTGGGCGCGGGAGCGGCAGGGCTACGCCGACATCCAGTCGACCCGGCCGCAGACCCTGGCGTACGGGTTGAACGACTCGCCGGTCGGGCTGCTCGCGTGGATCGGGGAGAAGTTCGGCGAGTGGAGCGATCCGCGCTGCCCCGTCGACAGGGACCAGCTGCTGACCAACGTGATGCTGTACTGGCTGACCGGGACTGCCGGATCGGCGGCCCGGATCTACTACGAGCGTGCGCACGCCGACTACCACGGGCAGCCGCCCGAGGTGTCGCGGACTCCGACCGCGCTCGCCGACTTCCCCCGCGACAACTTCGTACCGCTGCGGCACATCGCCGCACGCACCGACACCATCGTGCGCTGGACCTCGTACGACCGGGGCGGGCACTTCCCCGCCATGGAGGTGCCGGAGCTGCTGGTGGGCGACATCAGGGAGTTCTTCCGCGGTCGTGCCACGCCTCCGGGGGCTGCGCTGTCCCCTGGGTGACGGGCCGGCCTGGTCGCCGGCCCACGGCCAGCGGTGTCACGGGGTGTGGGCGCTTGCGCCGGGCGGGCGGTGGGCAGGCAGCCTGGCGATCATGAACACCGGCTTCCTCGATTGGGCCGACGACGCGCTCGGGCCCTTCGGCGAGCACCGGCGGCTGCTGTTCGGCGTCGCCTACCGGATGCTGGGCAGTGTCGCGGACGCCGAGGACGTGCTCCAGGACGCCTGGCTGAGCTGGGACCGGGTGGACCAGGCAGGGGTCGGCAACCCGGGAGTCGTACGTCGGGCCGTGGCTGCCCGAGCCGTTGCTGACCGCGCCCGACACCGCCGAGGGGGCGGAGCTGGCCGAGTCGTGCAGGCGCGGCGGCCGCGGTTCACTGCCGACCGCGGGCAGCGCCGGGAGGTGACGCGGCGCTTCCTCGCGGCGTGGGCTCACCCCGGACGTGACGGCCTGGTCCGGCGGGACGGCGGTCGGGGCGCTGACCTTCGACCTGGGGGAGGAGGACGGGCGGATGACCCGGCTGTGGCTCCGGGTGAATCCCGAGAAGCTGCGGGGCCTGTCCGACGGGTGAAATGCCGGTGCGGCCGACCCCGTACGGCCGTGATGATCACCGCATGAGCGATGAGCGGAACACCAGGCGTGAACCCGAGCACGTGGGCGACGAGCGTGCCACCTTGACCAGCGTGCTCCAGTGGCAGCGCGACACCCTGCGGATGAAGTGCGCGGGGCTGACGGACGAGCAGCTGCGGCGCAGGGCGGTCGCGCCGTCGGGGCTGAGCCTGCTCGGGCTGGTGCGGCACGTGGCGGAGGTGGAGCGGGGCTGGTTCCGCAACGTCGTGAACGGCGAGGACGTGCGGGGCTACTACCCGAAGAACGAGGCGGGGGAGTGGACCGAGTTCCACGTCGAGGACGCGGACCCGGCGGAGGCGTTCGGGATCTGGGAGGAGACGTGCGCGCGGTCGCGGGCGATCGTGGAGGCCGCCCCGTCCCTGGACGTGACGGGGCACTACGGCGACCAGGCGTACTCGCTGCGCTACGTCCTGGCCCACATGATCGAGGAGTACGCCCGGCACAACGGGCATGCGGATCTGCTCCGCGAGGCGATCGACGGGGTGACGGGGGAGTAGCCCCGTCACCCCCACGCCCGCCCCCGCCCCCGCGTCAGCGGAGGTCAGCGGGTGCCGCCGCCGCGGCCGCGGCGGCGTCCAGGGCGTCGAGGGCGGCCGGCCACGGGTAGTGGGCGGGGGCGTCGGGGCCGGCCGGGCCGGGGGTGAAGCCCTGCTCGCCGTAGAGCACGCTGACGCCGGCTCCGCGCAGGGCGGCCAGGGACTGGTCGAACTGCGGGTGGGCGGCGAGGGCGGCGTTCAGGCAGGGCATCGTCACGACGGGGGTGCCCTTGCCGAGGGCCTCGGCGGCGACGCCGACGACGAAGCGGTCGGTCAGGCCGAGGGCCCAGGCGTTGAGGGAGTTGAAGGTGGCCGGGGCGAAGAGCAGGGCGTCGGCGGCCGGCCAGACATCAGGCTCGCCGGGGAGCTTGTACTGCCAGCGCACCGGGTGGCCGGTCAGCGCGGCCAGGCCGTCGAGGCTGCCGGCGACCCAGTGCGCGGCGGTGGGGGTGAGGCCGAGGCAGACGTCCCAGCCACGGGACTGGGCGTCCTCGATGACGTGGGCCACGTCGAAGACGGGCGGGGCGGCGGAGCAGAGCAGGTACAAGGTCTTCCTGGTGGTCATACCGACATGTGATCACATCACTTGACCTCAACCCCACTTGAGGCAGCAGGCTGGGATCCATGGACGCACGAGAGCAGGCCGTGAAGGCCATCGAGCAGGTCGTCGCCGAGGTGGAGCGCACGCAGCGGGCCAAGGACGCGGAGGGCTTCCTCGCGCTGTTCCACCCCGACGCGCTGTGGACTACGGCGCACGGCAAGGTGCTCATCGGCTTCGACGCGATCGCCGAGTTCACGCGGGCGGTGCTGCCCGCGGCGAACTGGGACGGCGAGGTGACGTACGAGGTGGTGCACACGCAGTTCCTGCGCCCGGACGTGGCCGCGGTGAAGGTCCGGCAGCTGTACCGGGGAGCGGATGGAACGGTCGAGGGGGAGGGGGCGCCGTTGTACGTGATGACGCGGGAGGGCGGCGGCGGCGGTCCCGAGGGCGGGTGGCTGTTGACGGCCTGCCAGAACACCGAGGTGCGGCGGGGCGAGTAGGGGCCGTGGCTGTCGGCTGTCGGCGCTCCGGGCGTTAACGCCGTTAACGCCGTTACGGGTCGGAGCGCCGACGGCGTTAACGGCGTTAATGCCTCACCGTCAAGGGTCGGAGCGTTAACGGCGTTAATGCTCCCCGGAGCGGCGTTGACGGCTCCTGCCCCAGGCGCAGTCTTCGGCCAGGCCGTCACGAGCATCGTGAGCCCCGCGCACGTGTACCCCGACCACACGTCGCTCGTGCCCGGGAGCAGCTGACGTCAGCCGGCGGGCAGCAGGTCCCGTACGCCGACCCGCTGGCCGCCGCTGAGCTCGCCGGTGAGGCGGAAGCCCAGGCCCAGGTAGAACGGCTCGGGGGTGCCGGGGCCGGTCTCCCAGGTGACGTACGCGCGGTCCGCGCCGCGGCGGCGCAGCTCGTCGGTGACGGCCTGGACCGCGAAACGGCCGTACCCCTTGGCCTGGTGGGCGGCGGAGACGTTCAGGCGCCAGATGCCGGACCGGATGTCGGCCGGATCCCGTTCGGGGGCCCAGGCGATGTCGAGGAAGGCCATGACGAAGCCGACGACCTCGTCGCCGTCGACGATGGCGCGCGGCCAGGCGGTGGCGCCGTGGACGTAGGCCTCGGCGAGGGACTTGACGACGGGGGAGACGAGGCGGTCCTGGTCAGGGCGGACCCGTATCGCGCACACGGCGTCGAAGTTGGCCTCGGTGACGGGTTCGAGGCGAAGGGCGGAGGTGCTCATGGCCGCACCCTACCGAGCGGCCCGGGCACCTTCCGGCGTGTGCCCCGGCACCTTCCGGCGCCCTCCGGCGGGAGTGGGGAGAGGGCTTCTAGCGCTGGACGAGGGCCCAGGCCAGACAGCCCAGGGCGAGCGTGCACAGCAGGGTCCGCCAGCGGTTGGCGGGCACCCACCGGGCCTCGAAGCCGCGGCGGACGGCGGCCGGATCGGTGAGCCGCTCGACCGGTCCGGCCCGGTCCAGGGCGTTGTTCAGCGGGATGTTGACCCCGCCGGTGACGCCGAGGGCGAGGAGGTACGCGACGAGGGCGCCGGTCAGGGGCGCCGTCGCGGCGCCCCCGCCGGAGGCGATGTGGAGGGCCAGGGCCAGGCCCGTGCACACCGGCGCGCCGAGGAAGCCCAGCAGGAATAAGCCGTTGACGATGACCACGTTGATGCGTTGCATGACCGCGATGAACACCGGGTCCGGTGAGCGCTTCAGCGCCGGCATCACGGCGACGTCGAAGGCGAAGAACAGACCCGCCATCAGCCCCGTCGTGAGCGTCGCGGCGATGAGTGATACGAGCTCCGCGATGTCCATATCCCTCTCCTCTGCGCCGAGTTGGCCGCGGGGGCCTGCCCGGGGGGCGTCGCGCACGATAGCCTCCCGCACGGGCCCGCGATCCGGAAAAACTTTTCCGGAGAAGTTCGTCCTGACGTACTCCGTCCGGAAGCGACCGGAACTCGCTGACCCGCGGTAAGCATGCACCTGCCGTCGTCCGTGCACCGCACTCCCCTGGAGGAACACACGTGAAGGACCCGAAGGACACGCTGGAAGCATTGCGGGCCGACATCGAGCGCCGCAATCCCGCGCAGCCCGAATTCCACCAGGCGGTACGGGAAGTGCTCGAAACCCTGGCCCCCGTCTTCGCCGCCCGGCCCGAGTACGCCGATCCGGCCGTGGCCCTCGTGGAGCGGCTGACCGAGCCCGAGCGGCAGATCCTCTTCCGCGTCCCCTGGCAGGACGACCGCGGCCGGGTCCACGTCAACCGCGGCTACCGCGTCGAGTTCAACAGCGCGCTCGGCCCGTACAAGGGGGGCTTGCGCTTCCACCCGTCGGTGGACATCGGCGTGGTGAAGTTCCTGGGGTTCGAGCAGATCTTCAAGAACGCCCTCACCGGTCTCGGCATCGGCGGCGGCAAGGGCGGCAGCGACTTCGACCCGCACGGCAGGTCCGACGCCGAGGTCATGCGCTTCTGCCAGTCCTTCATGACCGAACTGCACCGCCACATCGGCGAGCACACCGACGTCCCCGCCGGGGACATCGGCGTCGGCGGCCGCGAGATCGGCTACCTCTTCGGCCAGTACCGGCGCATCACCAACCGCTGGGAGGCCGGCGTCCTGACCGGCAAGGGCCAGGGCTGGGGCGGATCGGCGATCCGCCCGCAGGCCACCGGCTACGGCAGCGTGCTGTTCGCCGCCGAGATGCTGAAGGTCAAGGGGGCCTCCCTGGACGGTCTGAGCGCGGTGGTCTCCGGCTCGGGCAACGTGGCGCTGTACACCATCGAGAAGCTCCAGCAGCTCGGCGCGAACCCGCTGACCTGTTCGGACTCCCAGGGCTACGTCGTCGACGACAAGGGGATCGACCTGGCGCTGCTGCGGCAGATCAAGGAGGTCGAGCGGGGACGCGTCAGCCAGTACGCGGAGCGGCGCGGACCGTCGGCGCGCTACGTGCCCGGCGGGCGGGTCTGGGAGGTCCCCGCGGACATCGCCTTCCCGTCCGCCACGCAGAACGAACTGGACGCGCAGGACGCCCGTACGCTCGTCGCGGGCGGCGTCAAGGCGGTCTCCGAGGGCGCGAACATGCCCACCACCCCCGAGGCGGTACGGATCCTGCAGGAGGCCGGGGTGGCGTTCGGGCCCGGCAAGGCCGCCAATGCGGGCGGGGTCGCGGTCAGCGCCCTGGAGATGAGCCAGAACGCCGGCCGGGTGGCGTGGAGCGCGGAGCGGGTCGAGTCCGAACTGGCCGGCATCATGCGCTCGATCCACGCCGTCGCCCACGAGACCGCCGAGCGGTACGGGGCGCCGGGCGACTACGTCACCGGGGCGAACATCGCCGGCTTCGAGCGGGTCGCCGACGCGATGCTGGCCCAGGGCGTCATCTGAGCCTGGGGGCGTCCGGCCTGGTCAGGGGCGGCGTCCGACCTGATCAGGCCGCGCGCCCCGGGCCGCCACCGGATCCGCGGGAGCCGTAGCCTGGCCTTCCGGGCCGCCGGTGGCGGCGCCGGGGACGTGACACAGGAGGCTTCGCGTGCTGACCGCGCTGGACGGGGTGTACGGGGACCGGCGGGACGCGGTCTGCGTCGCGGGGCGCACCGCCTCGTACGAGGAACTGCTCGGGGCGGCCCGGGCGGTGGCCGCCGACGTGGCCGGGGCGCCGGCCTTCGCGATGACCGCGACGGCCTCGCTGGAGACCGTCGCCGCCGTGGTCGGCGGGCTGCTGGCCGGGGTGCCGTTCGTGCCGCTGCCGCCGGACGCCGGGCCCGCCGAGCGCGAGCACATCCTGCGCGACTCCGGGGCGGTGCCCGTCGAGGTGGACTTCGCCCGGCGCTCCGACTGGGACGGGCCCGCCGCCGCGCCCGAGGACCCGGCGCTCGTGCTGTACACCTCGGGGACGACGGGCGCGCCCAAGGGCGTGGTGCTGACGGCCGCGGCGATCGCCGCCGACCTGGACGCCCTCGCCGGGGCCTGGCAGTGGAGTGCCGAGGACACCCTCGTGCACGGGCTGCCGCTGTTCCACGTGCACGGGCTGGTGCTCGGCGTGCTCGGGGCACTGCGGACGGGCAGCCGGCTGGTGCACACCGGGCGGCCGACTCCGCAGGCCTATGCCGGGGCGGGCGGCAGCCTGTACTTCGGGGTGCCGACCGTGTGGTCCCGGATCGCCGGGGCGCCGCAGGAGGCCTCCGCGCTGTCCGGGGCCCGCCTGCTGGTCTCCGGCAGCGCCGCACTGCCCGCGCCGGTCTTCCGGGAGCTGGAGCGGCTGACGGGGCTGCGGCCCGTGGAGCGCTACGGGATGACGGAGACGCTGATCACCGTCAGCGGGCGCGCCGGGGGCGAGGTCCGCCCCGGTACGGTCGGCACTCCGCTCCCGGGGATCCGGACGCGGATCGCCGCCGAGCCGGGCGCCGAGATCGGGGAACTCCAGCTGACCGGGCCGACCCTGTTCGCCGGGTACCTGGGCCGCCCGGAGGCCACCGCGGCGGCGTACACCGAGGACGGGTGGTTCCGTACGGGCGACATCGCGGCCGTGGACGAGGCGGACGGGGTGCACCGGATCGTGGGCCGGGCCTCCATCGACATGATCAAGTCTGGCGGTTACCGGATCGGCGCGGGCGAGATCGAGAACGCGCTGCTGGACCACCCCAAGGTGAGCGAGGCGGCGGTGGTCGGGGTCCCGGACGCGGACCTCGGGCAGCGGATCGTCGCCTTCGTCGTCGCGGAGGGCGTCACGGGCGCCGAGCTGACCGAGTTCGTGGCCGCTCACCTGTCCGTGCACAAACGGCCGCGCGAGGTGCGGTTCGTGGCGGCGGTGCCGCGCAACGCCATGGGCAAGCCGCAGAAGAAGCTGCTGCTGGCGGGAGAGGCCGCCGCACGGCCGGCCGGACCGCAGGAGCAGGCCTGAGGAGCAGGCGCCCGGGGAGCAGGCCCGGAGGTCGGGCTGCGGGGATCGGACGCCTGTCCGAGGGGTCGACAAGACGTTCGGAAGCCGGGGGCGGCGTGGGCAGGTTGCCCGGATGGACAAGACGGCCGGCGATCCCGGCACCGACTACCGCGTGCCTGGCCGGGGTCGCCGTGTCCCGGCGCAGGGGGCGGCGGACGGAGCCCGTCGGCGGAGGGGTTCGGTAGCTGCTCGCTTCCGTCTCAAGGCGCGGTCCAGGCGGGGTGGAGGGCCCGCAGGGCGGGGTTTCGGGGCGCAGCGACTGAAGAAAAGCGACTGAAGGCTCTTTCAGTCGCTGCGAGGGCTCAGCCGAAATCGCAGGTCAGAGGCCATGGTTGGACCGAACAGCGACTGAAGCGACTCAAGGTCCGGGTATATGGAGACATTCGCACGTGCGCGTGCGCGTGTGCGCGTGTACGTCATATATAGGGACCTTGAGTCGCTTCAGTCGCTGTTTCCTCTTGTGCAGGGCTGTGACCTGGTGTTCTGTGAGCCGTCCGGGCAGCGACTGAAGGAGCTTCAGTCGCTGCCCCTTCAGTCGCTGGGTCGCTCCGGGGGGTCGGGGTGCCGCACATGTGTTCTGGCTCAAATGCCTCTCGTCTCCCAGCGGTTTCGCTAATCTGTTGTCGGGCGTTGAGTCGCTTCAGTCGCTGATGGGGGAAGTGAATGGCAGCTGAGCTGCGGGTTTCGCGCAGCGACCCAGGGCGCCTCAGGAGAGCCGCGCCGGTCGCCCCGTCCTCGCTGACGACGGCCCGGTGGTGTGCGCGCCAGGGGTGGCCGGTTCACCCCCTGGCTCCGGGCCGCAAGACGCCCGTGGGCAACTGCGCCGCCTGCCGGGCCCCCGGACACGACCGGGGGGCCTGCGACTGCGTCCGGGCGGGCCGCTGGTGCCACGGCTTCCACGCCGCCACGCTCGACCTCCCGCGCATCGACCGCTGGTGGGGCGAGCGCCCCGACCTCGGCGTCGGCGTGGCCACCGGGCCGGCGGGCCTGGTCGTCATCGACATCGACGCGCACGCGCAGGAACTGCCCGGCCGGGACCGGTTACTGCCCGGGGTGGGGATCTCCGCCGCCGTCGACCTGACGGGGCTGGCGAACGGATTCCACACCCTGGGCGTCCTGGCCGCCCTGCGCGGCGCACCGAGCCCCGCCGACGACGAGTCCACCCTGCGCGTGCGCACGCCTTCGGGGGGCCTGCACGTCTGGTACCGGGGCGACGGGGCCCACCGGTGGCAGTGCTCCGCCGGATCGGGCGCAGGCCGCGCCCTCGCCTGGCAGGTCGACGTACGGGCCCACGGCGGGTACATCGTGGCGCCCGGCACCGTGACCCCCGCGGGCGTCTACGCGCCCGTGGGAGAGGCCCGGATGCCCGCTCCGCTGCCGGGCTGGCTCGCCGGGGAACTGGAGCGCACCGGGCACCTCGCCTGCGAGCCCGCGGGCGGGCCCCGGCCCGTACCGCCGCGTGCCCGGCAGGCCGTCATCGCCGCGGGCGGCGCCGGAGGCGCCCCGGCCCGGATCCTGGCGGGCGCCCTCGCGGAGGTCACCGCCTGCGCCTCCGTACCCGAAGGGGCCGCCTTCTCGGAGAAGTTGAACCGCGCCGCGTACACCCTCGGCGGACTGGTCGCCGCGGGACACCTCACCGAGGAGGAGGCCGCGCGGGCCCTGCAGGACGCCGCAGCCCAGGCCCGCCCCGGGCAGGAGCGCCGCTGCCGGTCCATCATCCGGGGCGGGCTGGGCGCCGGCCGGGCGCGTCCGCTGTCGCTCGGGGGCCGCGCGTGAGCGTGGACAACGAGAGCGCGCTGTCCGCCTTCGACGTCCAGGCCGTCGCCGCGCAGATCCTCGCGCAGCCCGTCCCGGCGCCCCGGGCGGGCCCCGGCTCCGGCGCGGCCGCCGGGAGTCCCGCCGTGCAGGCGGGCACGGCCGTCGAGACGGTCGTCGAGACCGCTGCCGCCATCGAGACCGCTGCCACCACCACCGCCGTCGTGGCGGGCACGGACGGCGAGGCGACGGCGCAGGGACTGCTGCCCGACACCCTCACCGACCGCGGCAACGCGAAACTGTTCGTCAAGCTCTACCGCCAGGACTACCGGCACGTCCCCGGGATCGGCTGGTTCCGCTGGGACGGCACCCGCTGGCAGATCGACGAGGACGACACCGTGCTGTGGTCCGCGGGGGACCTCGCCGAGTCCATCGCCACCACCGATCCCCGCGGCGTCCACCCCGCGGCGGCGCTCCAGCAGCACCGCCGCCGCACCCTCAGCACCAGCGGGATGAACGCGATGCTCACCCAGGCCAGGTCCGCCCCGGGGATGGTGCTCAACGCGGCGCTGCTGGACGCCGACCCGTACGCGCTGTGCACGCCCGCCGGCGTCGTCGACCTGCGCACGGGCCGCATCCGCACCGCCGACCCCGTGAAGGACTTCCACTCCCGCTCGACCTCGGCCGCACCGCTGCCGATGCCCACCCCGCGCTGGAACCGCTTCCTGACCGACACCTTCGGGGAGGGGGCGGAGGGCTCGCAGATGATCGACTTCCTGCAGCTGCTCCTCGGCTACTCCGTCACCGGCGACGTCGGCGCCCAGGTCATGCCGTTCCTGTTCGGCTCCGGCAAGAACGGCAAGTCCGTGCTGCTGGACGTCCTGATGAAACTGCTCGGGGACTACGCGGACGCGGCGCCACCCGGCTTCCTGATGTCACGGCCGTACGAGGGGCACCCCACCGACCTCGCCGAACTGCACGGCCGGCGGGTCATCGTGTGCAGCGAGGTCAAGCCGGGCGACCGTTTCGACGAGGCCCGCGTCAAGCTGCTCACCGGAGGCGACCGCATCAAGGCCCGCCGGATGCGGCAGGACTTCTTCAGCTTCGAGCCGACGCACAAGCTGTGGCTGCTGGGCAACCACCGGCCGGAGGTGGGGACCGGCGGCTTCGCGTTCTGGCGGCGCATGCGGCTGATCCCGTTCGAGCGGGTCGTCTCCGACGACCGGAAGATCGACAACCTGGCGGACATCCTCGTGACCCAGGAGGGTCCGGGCATCCTCAACTGGCTCATCGACGGGGCCCGTCGCTACCTCGGCGGCGACAAGGACCTCACCGGCCCCGAGCGGGTCCGCATCGCCACGACGGCCTACGCCGAGACCGAGGACCACACGGGGCGCTTCATCGGCGAGACCTGCCGGCTCGAAACCGATCTGCGGGCCGAACAAGCCCAGCTCTACGCGGCCTACAGGAGCTGGTGCCAGAATGAGGGGGCCCCGGCGCTCTCGTCCCGGGCCTTCGCGGCACGCGTCCGCGAGGTGGTCGGACTGGCGTCGCCGAAGGACATGATCCTGTCCAACCAGCGCAAGTACTACCCGGGCATCGGCCTGCTCGCGGACGAGGAGACAGCATGAGCGCCCTCATCGCAGAGGACGAGATCGTCCACGAAGTGGACCTCGTCTGGCTTGAGGACATCAGCCGCCTGGACTACGTCCGCCAGAGCCTGGACCGGCTGCCGACGCGGCGCGGCCGGCCCGCCTACCACCGCGACGGCCGGATGGTCGGGTACGCGCTGCTGGGGCCGAAGGCCAAGCCGTCCCGCTCCTCCGGCACGTTCCGGCGCCGGGTGTTCTGGCTCCTGCCGCACGACCGCGACAGCGACCCCGACGGGCTCTACGCGACGGGAGCGCCCGCGGAGGCCGTGGACGCCCGGACGCTGGCCCCCCGCAGCAAGGGGCACAAGACCGAGCGGTCCGAGGGCGGCCCCATGTCCTCGGCCATGCGGGGCCTGCTGCCCTGACCCCTCCGGGGGCTGGTCACCGGCGTGGAGTCGCCGCCCCCGGCCTGCTTGCCCTCGTTGAGGGGGCGGTTTTTTTCGCAGGCCGTGACCGTGCTGCCCCTCGTGGGCGCGGAAGCAGTCGCGGTGGTCGGCGACCAAGGTGCTCCGAGTCCCTGGAGAGCCTTTCCCGCGCGGCCGTGGAAAAGAAACAGTCCAGCCGGTATATTTCTGGCCCGGGGTTACACGGGCCAAGGGGGAGGTACCGCTGTGCACGGGGGACGCCGGTTGCAGGCACGTCGTTTGCGGGCGCAGGTGGTGGTGGCCGGCGGAGGGCCGGTCGGCATGCTCGTCGCGGCGGAGCTGGCCGCCTACGGGGTCGACACGGTGGTCTTCGAAGCCGGGACCCGGGTCTCCGAACGGCCCAAGGCGACCACCCTGCACGCGCGGGCGGTGCAGTCGTTGGCCCGGCGGGGCCATCTGCCGCCGACGTCCGCCTCGTACGCCGCGTCCACCTCCTCGGCCTCGTACGCCTCGTACGCCCCGTCCGCCTCCTACGACCGGACCGGCTCCGGCAGCCCCTTCCACTTCGCGGGGCTGCCCGGGCTGGTGATCACCGCCCCGAAGAGCGAACCGGAGCCGATCCTCAAATGCCCCCAGGCGGAGCTGGAGCGGCTCTTCGAGGCCCGGGCGCGGGCGGCGGGGGCGCGGATCCTGCGCGGGCACCGGGTGACCGCGGTGGTCCAGGAGCCGGGCGGCGTACGGATCACCGCCGAGGGGCCGGCCGGGCGCACGGCCTGCACCGCGCGGTACCTGGTGGGCGCGGACGGCGCGCGCAGCACCGTCCGGGAGCAGGCGGGCATCGCCTCCGACACCCATCCCGCCACGGTCTCCGCGCTCATGGGCGCCGTCACCCTGCTCGACCCGGAGGCGCTGGCCGCCGGCTGGCACCGCACCCCGCGCGGCTGGATCGCGGCCAAGCGGGATGCGGAGGGCCTCACGCACCTCCGTACGCTCAACTGCGCGCACGCCCCCCACGACCGGCGCTCGGAGCCCACGCTGGACGAACTGCGCCGGGAGGTGGCGTGGATCGCCGGACGCGACATCGCCATGGAAGGGCCGCGCTGGCTCAGCCGGTTCAGCGACTTCGCCCGGCTGGCGCGCACCTTCCGCGCGGGCCGGGTCTTCCTGGCCGGGGACGCGGCGCACGTGCACTTCCCGATCGGCGGCCAGGGTCTGAGCACCGGGGTGCTGGACGCCCTCAACCTCGGGTGGAAGCTGGCGCTCACCGTGCGCGGAGCCGCCGGCCCGGAGCTGCTCGCCACCTACGACCCCGAGCGGCGGCCGGTGGCCCGGCGGGTCATCGACAACACGCGCGCCCAGCTCGCCCTGATGCGCCCCGGCAGCGAACTCGACGCCCTGCGCGAGGTGTTCGCGGGACTGCTGGCGGGGGACCGCGACCACGGGCGCATCAGCGCCATGATCAGCGCCCAGGACACCGTGCTCCCGGAGGGCGCGGGGCGGCCCTCCTCCGGCGCCGGAACGTTTCTGCACAATGTTGCGCTGACGACGGACACCGGCGAGAGCGATGTGATCAGGCTCCTGCAGGACGGCCGGCCGCTGCTGCTGCTGTTCGGGGAGCAGGGCGCCCGCTACGCCGCCGCGGCGCAGGACTGGGCGGGGGTCCTGCGCGTGGAGCGTGCCCGGCCCGCGGCCGGCGTGCCGTACGACGCGCTGCTGGTGCGCCCCGACGGGTACGTCGCCTGGGCTCCGGGCGGCGAGGACCTGGATGCGGCCCTGTCGGTGTACTTCGCCCGTGGGGCACGGCTGGCACCGGGCCCCACGGCGCCGGCTCAGGCGGAGGCCGGCGCGCCTTCCGCGGCCTCCTGAGCCGCCCTCAGGGCCTCGGCGTACACGGTGGCCCCCCTGGTCTCGGAGAGGTCCAGCGAGGCGAGGACGGAAGGCAGCGCGACGCTGGGCAGCACGTGGCGCATCAGGGCCGAGACCCTGCCCACCAGGTCCGCGTAGTCGCAGACGGCCTGGGACATGGACTGGATGCCGGCGAAGGCGCCGACGATCACGTCGGCCGTCTCCCGCGGGACGACGTGCGGCAGCAGCTCGCCCTGGGCCTGAGCCTTTTCGAGGAGTTCGAGGCCGACCTCGGACCAGCGCAGGAACGGGCCGCTGCGGTCGAGGCCTTCGGCCTGCTGGTCCATCGTCAGCCGTACGCCGGCGCGCACCATGGGATCGGTCTGGAGGCGGTGTGCGTGCAGCATCACCACGTCGACGACCTCCTGCACCTTGCAGGCGCGGTGCGGAACGAAGATCTGCTGGTCCTGTTCGGCGAGGACGCCCTGGGCCAGGTCCTCCTTCGAGCGGAAGTGGAAGTACAGGGCTCCCTTGGTCACGCCCGCGGCCCCGAGGATCTCGGAGATCGTGGCCGCCTGGTAGCCGTTCTCCTCGAAGACCTTGGCGGCCGCCGACAGGATCGTACGGCGCGTGCGGATGGCACGTACTTGCTCGGCCACGCTGCCTCCTCCCTCCTCAGGGTGCTCACACAAATAAGGTCAGAAAAAACCGTCCAGTTTGTATATTACAGCGAGTTGCGCGCCATCCCGAGTGCCGGGGGCGGAAATATTCACGTGACGGAGGCCAGACCATGATCCTTGTGACCGGATCCACCGGTACGATCGGGCGCGAAGTACTCCGAAAGCTCCCTGCCGACCAGGCAGTTCGGGTACTGGCCCGGGATCCGGCGCGCGTCACCGGCGCACCCGGAACGGCCGAGATCGTGCAGGGGGACTACGACGATCCGCGGTCACTGGAGTGCGCCATGAGGGGTGTGCGCTCCGTGCTGCTGGTGACAAACCGCGTCGGGCAGGACGACGACCGGCGCCTCATCGAGACCGCGCGGTCGGTTGGCGTGCGCCATGTGGTGAAGCTGTCCGCCGCGGCGGTCGAGGACCCGGGGGCCGACGACCTGATCACCCGGTGGCAGCGGGACAACGAGGAGCTGCTGCGCGCCTCGGGACTGGAGTGGACGCTGTTGCGCCCGCGCTCCTTCATGTCGAACGCGCTGTCGTGGGCGGCGTCGGTGCGGACGGAATCGGTGGTGCGCGTCCTGTACGGGCAGTCCGCCAACGCCTGTGTCGACCCGCGGGACATCGCGGAGGTGGCGGTGCGCGCCCTGACCGAGGAGGGCCACGCGGGCCGGGTGCACACGCTGACCGGGCCGCAGGCGATCACGGCCGCACAGCAGACGGCCCAGCTGTCACAGCTGCTGGGCCGTCCGCTGCGGGTGGAGGAACTGACCCCGGGGCAGGCGCGGGTGCTGCTGCGCGGGCGTCATCCCGAGGCGGTGGTCGAAGCGCTGCTGAGCAGCGCGGAGCGTCAGCGCGAGGGCGCGAAGGCGAAGGTGGAGGGTACGGTCGCCGACCTGCTCGGCCGGCCCGCGGGCTCCTTCCGCGCCTGGGCGGCGGCGCACCTGGGCGCGTTCGCGGCCGCGTGACGGCTGCGGTCCCCGTGCCGGGCCCCGGTCAGCAGCCGTGCGCGCCGGCGGTCACGGTGGAGCCGAAGACGGGGTGGCCGCCCTGGTGGGCGGTCACCCGCACAGCCTGCTCGCCGCCGGGCAGCGCCCCGGGGAGGCGGCGCGCCTCGATCATGCAGGGCGCGTCCAGTTCGGCGTACCGGGTGAACTCGCTGGTGATGCTCAGCGGAAGGTAGGAGGAGCGGCCCAGTACGGCGGCGGTGGCCTGCCGCGCCGCTTCGAGCAGCACCATCCCCGGTACGTGGTCGACGGCGTGCTCGAAGAGGACCGGGTGGCGGGTGTCGGCCCGCAGCTGCCAGCGGGCGGGGTCGGCGGTGGGCGAGAGGACGACGTCCATGGGGGACATGCGTCCGACGCTCTGCGGCGCCGCCGGGCTGATGAGCGGGAGCTGGTACCAGTCGCCGTCGCGGGCGTGGTCGCCGCGCAGGCGGCGGTAGACCTCCGGGGCCATGCAGGAGAAGGAGCCGCCGCCCGTCGCGACGACGTGGCCCTCGCGGCGGAACACCGCCTCGAAGCGCAGCCCCGACAGGCGTCTGCCGCGCCGTTTGATCTCCGTGCAGGTGACGTCGATGTCGAGCGCGGCCGGGGCGTAGCCCACCCTGAGGTGCTGGGGCCGGACGGCGATGTCGATGTCCCAGACGATGAACTGGTGCCCGAGGGGGACGCCGAACTCGGCGTGCCCCAGGAGGATGCCGATCTGGCGCAGTGTCTCGCAGCCGATGAGCGGGTCGTGGTAGCCGTCCGCCACCGGGGTGAAGAAGCTGTGTCCGCGGGGCCACTGGGCGGTCATGACGAAGTGCGTCTCGTCCAGGCGCTGCCAGTCGGTGAGCATGACTTCCGAGACCGCGGCCCGGTGCACCAGTTCCTTCGGGACGGTGACGGTCAGCGACGGGTAGCGGAAGCTGTTCGGGACGACGGCCAAGGCCGGGCCCGACCCGGTCGGGTCCTGCTGGGTCGTGGTGCGTTCGACGTGGAACGTGCTCGCAGACATTGCTCCCCCTGGGTGCGCTGGCGAGAGAGGCGCAGATTGCCTCTGGCCGGGGAAGATACATACCAACCGGTTTAATTTCTAGGGGTATCCGAGCCTCCGCTCCGGGCAAGCCATGGAGTGATTTATTCCGATCCTCACATTTCCGCTGGTGAAACCCCTCTTTGGTGATCATCTGCGGGATCGTTCCCCGGTTTTCGGCCACGCCGGGGGTCGAGCGTGTCTGGATCGGCTGTCGAGCGGGTGCGGGGAAAGTGTCGGACACTTCGGCGGGCGGCCAGGAGAGCCCGGCCAGTGGCTCTCGCGAAAACCGCATAGACGGTTTGTTAGGATGCCCTGACCCGGGGCGGCACCCGGCCATCTCCCGCAGTGACGGAGCAGTCGATGGTCAAGCAGGAACGCGCTGCGCGCACGCGCGAGACCCTGATCCGGTCCGCGGCCGAGATCATCGACCGGGAGGGATTCGCGGTGGCCTCGCTGACCGCGATCAGCTCTCTGGCGGGCGTGAGCAACGGGGCGCTGCACTTCCACTTCGCCAGCAAGGCGGCCTTGGCGGACGCCGTCGAAGGGGCCGCCCTGTCCCGGCTGTTCGCCGTCACCGGCGCCGCACTCCCGCCCGGGGCGAGCCGTGTACAGCTCCTGGTCGACGCCACGCACGGGCTGGCCCGCGCCCTGCGCGGCGACGTGGTGCTGCGGGCCGGCTTCGAGCTGAGCGTCGAGGCGGCGCGGCCGGCGCAGACCGACCTGAGCCGCTGCTGGAAGCGGTGGGTCGAGGACGTACTGGACCGGGCCGCCGCGGAGGGCGAACTGCATCCGGCGGTGGACGCCCAGGACGGGGCGGCCGCCGTGGTGGCGGCGACGGTCGGCTTCGAGGTGCTGGGGGCGCGGGACGCCGTGTGGCTCTCGGCGGCCACGGTCACCCGGTTCTGGCGGCTGCTGCTGCCGACGCTCGTGCGGCCCGGTCTGCTGGGCGAGCTCCGGGCGGAGGGGACCGCCGGGCCGTAGGCGTCCGCGCGGTCTGTTTTCGCCGAGGATCGTCTCCGTCTGGAGGGGACCTGGAGCGAATGGCGAGGGATCCTGCGCTCGTGGAGGCTTCATTCCGAAGGCAAAGTGGCAGGTCAGACTGGGTGTCGGTGATGCAGGCAGCGTTCGCCACCAATCAAAACAGCACGGTCGGTTTTGTATTGACAAACCGCTGGTCCTGTTTTTTACTGAGCTCACGGCGGACGGCTCATCCACGGACAGGGGAGTACGGCGTGGACATCGATGTACTGGGCGCACTGGCTGTGCGGGAGAACGGAGTCTCCATCACGCCGACCGCCCCCAAGCCCCGGCAGGTCCTGGCCCTCCTGGCCCTCCATGCCGACCAAGTGGTGCCCGTGGCGGCACTGATAGAGGAACTGTGGGGCGGAGAACCGCCGCGCAGTGCGCGCACGACGCTCCAGACCTACGTCCTGCAGTTACGCGCACTCATCGCCACCGCCCTGGAGAAGGGCGCGGGAGCGGGCGCCGAGAGCCCGCAGGACACCGAATCGGCCCGGGAGCACGCCTCACGGACCGCCAAGGACGTCCTGGTCACCCTCCCCGGCGGCTACCTGCTCAACAGCGGCGGCGGCACCCTCGACGTCCGGGAGTTCGACCGGCTCGCCGGCATGGGCTACCGCGCGATGGACGCGGGGGACTTCCCCTCGGCGGCGCGACTGCTGCGCGAGGCGCTCGCCCTGTGGTCCGGGGCCGCCTTCGCCGACGTACAGGGCGGGGTCCAGCTGGACATGGAGACCCGGCGGCTGGAGGAGACCCGGCTGTGCGCCCTCGACCAGCGCATCGAGGCCGACCTGCGGCTGGGACGGCACCGGGAACTGCTCGCCGAGCTGACGGTGCTGGTGAGCCGCTACCGCACCCACGAGAACCTGCACGGGCAGTTCATGCTCGCCCTGCACCGCTCCGGCCGGCGCGGCGAGGCCCTGGACGTGTACCAGCGGCTGCGCGGCACCCTCGTCCGCGAGCTCGGGCTCGAACCGTCCGCCGGACTGCGGCGGTTGCAGCGGTCGATCCTGATGGCCGGCCCCGAGAACCTGGCCGAGGCGGGCGCGGAGGCCGCAGGCGGCCGGCCCGCCCCCCTCGTACGGGTCTGAGACCCGGATGTCGGCTCGGGGAGCCGGGCCCGCAGGCGCCCGCCGCGGCGTCGGGCCGGCCCAGGACCGGGGGCGGCGGCGGTCGAGAGGAGGCGGCTCGGTGCAGGAGAGGTCGGAACGCACCCGCAGGCGGCTGGTCTGCGCGGGCGCCGGGATGTTCCAGCTCCACGGGTACGCGAACGCGACGCTCGGCGACATCGCGAGCGCGGCCGGAGTGACGAAGGGGGCGCTGTACTTCCACTTCGCCTCCAAGGACGAGCTCGCCCAGGCCGTGCAGCAGCGCGGCTGCGCGCTGCTCCACGGAGCGGTACGGCAGCTGCGCGAGGACGGCGCCTCGCCCCTGCAGACATTGATCGACATCACGCACTGGCTGGCCCGCACGCTGTACGAGGACCCGGCGGTCGCCGCGAGTTTCCGCATCACCAAGGAGTGCACGGTGACGGGGGCGCGGCCGGCCGCGGAGGCCAGGCCCGCACCGGTGGACTTCCAGGCGACGTGGATGTCGGTGGTGCGCGCCCTGCTCCGCCAGGCCCGCGACACGGGCGAACTGCCCGCGGCGGGCCGGGACTGGGAGAGCGCCCAGGCCCTGGTCGCTGCCGCGGCCTGCGGGATCGAGGTCATGGCGGGAACCGGGATGCCCTACGGGGAGTTGCAGCGCAACGTCTCCGCGCTGTGGCACCTGCTGCTGCCGGGCCTCGTGGCCGGCGCGGGGGCGGACGCGTACCGGACCGACACGGCGCCCGCGGACGCCGGCGCGTTCCTGGAAAGGGCGGTGTGACCATGCCGGTGCCCGTGAGGATCCAGGTGCTGGGCCCGCTGAGCGCCGAGGTCGGCGGCGGCTCGATCCTTCCCACCGCCCGAAAGCCGCGGCAGATCCTGACGCTCCTCGCGCTCTACCCGGGGCGGGTGATGCCGGTGCCCACGCTCATGGAGGAGATCTGGGGCGCCGAACCGCCCCAGAGCGCGCTCACCACCCTGCAGACGTACATCCTGCAGCTGCGCCGCAAGCTCGGCACCGCCATGGGGCCGGGCGGGACGGGCGGGACGGACGGTTCGGGCGGGGCGAAGGACGTGCTGGCCACGCGGCACGGCGGGTACGTGCTGCGGATACCGCCGGAGTCCGTCGACGTGCACCGGTACGAGGGCCTCGTCGCCCGCGGGCAGGACGCCTTCGAACGCGGCGACGACGAGGAGGCCGCCGCCCTGCTGCGCAACGCACTCGCGCTGTGGCAGGGGCCCGCGCTGGTCGACGTACAGGCGGGGCGAGTCCTGGAGATCGAGGTGACGCGGCTTGAGGAGAGCCGGCTGGTCACCGTCGAGCGGCGGATCGACGCGGACCTGCGCCTCGGCCGGCACACCGAACTGCTCGCGGAGCTCGCCGAGCTGACCGCCCGCCACCCCGAGCACGAGGGGCTGCACTCCCAGGCGATGGTGGCGCTGTACCGCTCGGGCCGCCAGGCGGCGGCCCTGGACGTCTACCGCAGACTGCGGGGGCGGCTGATCGAGGACCTGGGCGTCGAACCCTCGCCGCAGCTCCAGCGGCTGCACCAGGCGATGCTGGCGGTGGATCCCGCGCTGGACGTGGCGGCGGGACCGAGGCGGGGGTCGACCTTCGACCTGTACGCGGCCTGACCGGGGGCTCCCGAGCGGAGCTCCGGCGGCCGTCGAGCGGGACCGGGCACCGTGGGGTCCCCCTGCCTGCGAGCCCCGGGAGACATCGTGGTGACTGTCCGGCCCGACCGCGCCGAGGTGCTCGTGGTCGGTGCGGGGCCGGCCGGTCTCACCGCCGCCTGCGAACTGGCCCGGCGCGGGCTGCGCGTCCGCGTGGTCGACATGGCCGCCCGGGCCCGGCGCGCGGGCGACTCCGGCGGGGCCGTCGCCCTGCACCCGCGCACGCTGGAGACCCTCGACCAGATGGGCCTGGCCGGCCCGCTGCTCGCGCAGGGCCGGCGCGTCGACTCCTTCACGCTGTTCGCCGGCGGCCGCCGGCTCGTCCGGCTGGACGGCGGGCACGGCGACATGCCGACCCGGTTCCCCTTCACCCTCGTCATCGGGCAGTCCCGCGCCGAGGCCCTGCTGCGCAAGGCCGCCCGCCGGGCCGGGGTCCGCGTCGAGTGGGGGGTGCGGCTGCTCGGATTCGCCCAGTCCGCCGACGGCGACACCCCCGTACGGGTACGGCTGGCGCACGCCGACGGGCGCGAGGAGGCGTACGAGGCCGACTGGCTGATCGGCTGCGACGGCCGGCACAGCACCGTCCGCCGCCAACTGGGGCTCCCGCTGCTGGGCCAGAGCGCACAGTCCCTGGAGATCGTCGACGCGCCGGTGGCCGGCGCCGGCCTCGACCCCGGCTCGATCCACTGGGTGCACACCGACGGCCAGGCCCTGCTGATGCTGCCCTACGCGCGGGAGGGCCACTGGCGGCTGCTGCACACCGCCGAGGCGGACGCGGCCGCGGACCCCCGCCCGGCGGCGCAGCGCTTCTCGCAGACACTGTCGGCCGGGCTGGGCCGCGAAGTCCGCGTCGGCGAGCCCGAGTGGAGCTCCGTCCTCGCCTTCCGCCGGCGCATGGCGACGCGGATGCGGGTCGGCCGGTGCTTCCTGGTCGGAGACGCCGCGCACGTGCACAGCCCGGCGGCCGGGCAGGGCGTGAACACCGGGATCCAGGAGGCGTACAACCTCGCCTGGAAGCTGGCCATGGTCGAACGCGGCCCGGCCGGACCGGCCTTGCTGGACACCTACGAAGCCGAGCGGCTGCCCGTGTGCCGGGCGCTGCTGGGCTCGCAGACGACCCACCTGCTCGGCCGGCTGGCCGGGCTGGTGCTGCCCACCGTGATGGACCTGGCACGCGGCACCGGGCTGGTGCACCGGGCCATCGGGCGCACCATCCGGCGCAACGTGCTCGACACCCTGTCCGGACCCGAACCGGGATACCCCGCGAGCCCCTTGAGCACCCGCGTCGACGGCCCTGGCCTCCCGGCCGCCGGCTCGCGCACGCACCCGGGAACGGACGGACTGCGGGCGGAGCTGCGGGATCCGCGATGGTCGCTGCTGTACGTGCCCGAGGGCACCGGCGAGGCCGTGGACACGGCGGTCGCCGCGCATGAACAGCACCGCGACTGGCTCTCGGTGCGCACCGTGGCCGTGGGCGGCCCCGCCCTCCCCGGCCCCGGCCCGCTGCCCGACCCGGAGGGCCGGCTGCGCGAGGGACTCGGCCTCGCGGCGGGCAGCTGGCTGCTGATCCGCCCCGACGCCTACGTGGCCGCCGGCGGCAGGCAGCTGACCACAGCAGCACTCGACGCGGCCCTCCGCCCCCTGGCCACGGAACCGGCCCGCTCCCTCACCCCCGTCCCGGCCCGCCGCGCCGGCTAGTCGGCCTCCGGCCCGGGCGAGGGCCGGCCTGGCCGGTACCCGTGCCGGCGCGGGTCCGGAAAGGGGCAGGCTCGACCCCGGACGAAGAACATGGCGGCGGGAGAGGGCCCGGGCAGCGCTGACGGGCCCGCTCCGGGACGTTGTCCCCGGGCCATTCCCCGGGGGCTTCCCGGCAGTTTTTGTCTTTCCGGGGCGGGCCGGGCGGTCAGGGGTGGCCGAAGGCCATCGCGAAGCGACGCGACGAAGGAGCGCCCTTGACGGCCCGGCCCACCCCGGAAGGACAGTGAACTGACGGGACGCCCCCGAACCCCCCGACCCCGGGCACGGGTCTCCCGCCACCCTGCACTGGCGGGGCCGGCCGGGATGCCGGCGGCCAGGGCGGCGCCGACCACCCACCGTTGGGGTACCCCGGCGCTCTTACCCCAAGGCCTACTTGGGCCACCCGATGTCGTCTTCGTTCATCACGTCCTGGACCGATTCGGCCGACTGGTGCGGGTCGGCGGGGGCGAGCGACGGTTGGGGTGCCCGGGATGCACACACCGATGGCCTCATCGTCGACTCCCCGGCGCTGGATACGAGAAGAGCAGGTCACCGGCCGGTCGACGGCCGGGCTCTGGAGAGTCTGCCGGGATGCGGTCGAGGAACGCTTGAGGAACGCACGGCATCCGCACGAGAGCGGGCCCGGGTGCGTGGCAAAGGTTTGCCCGCCTGTTTCCCGGTCACCTACGCTCGACGCCGGTTCCCGACAGATTTCTTGCCCCTTTTCCTGCCCGCCCGCCGACCTCAGGGATGCTCATGCTGCGACAGCCCGCGTTCGGACAGCGACTGAGAAAGCTCCGGATGGCCCAGGGCCTGTCCCAGACGGCGCTGGTGGGGGAGGGGATGTCCACCGGCTACCTGTCCCGGCTGGAGTCGGGGGCCCGCCAGCCCACCGAGCGGGCCGTGGCCTACCTCGCCGAGCGACTGGGCCTGCAGCCCGGCGACTTCGAGGAGCCGGCCACCGGCTCCCTCGCCCACGCGCTCACCCTGGCCGCCTCCACCGGCGCCCCCGACGCCGTCGAGTCGCTGCGCCAGGCGCTGGCGGCCGAGGGCCACGAGAGCCCGGTCCTGCGCTGGCAGGCGCTGTGGCTGCTCGCCCGGGCCGCCCGGATCCAGGGCGACCACGCCGTCGAGCGCGACCGGCTCACCCGACTGGTCGCGCTCGGCGAGGAGGTCGGGGTCAGCGAGCTGCGGGTGCGCGGCCTGACCCGGCTCGCCCGCTGCCTGCGTTCCGTCGGCGAGATCACCCCGGCCCTCGACGCGGCCGTCGAAGCCCACGGGATCGCCCTGCGCGAGCAACTGGGCGTGGAGGACCGGGCCGCCGCCCTGCTCGCGCTGGTCTCCGTACAGGCCGAGGCCGGGCGGATGGGCGACGCCCGTACGCACGCCGACGAGCTGACCGCCCTCGTCGAGGGCCGCACCGACGCCCTGTGGGCCGAGTCGATGTGGACCGCCGCCGCCGTCCGCATGCGCCAGGGCGACTACGCGGGCGCCCAGGCCTGCCTGGACGAGGCCATCGAGCGGTTCAGCAGCCAGGAGGACCTGATCCTGTGGATCCGGCTGCGCCTGGCCACCGCACGGCTGCACCTGCAGAAGCTGCCCGCCGACCCCGCCCAGGCGCAGGGCCGCGCCGCCGAGGCCGAGGCCGCGCTCGCCTTCGCGGGCACACCGGCCCTGCGCCAGGACCTGACGGCCCTCAAGGCCGACCTCGCCTTCGCCACGGGCCGTTACGACGACGCCCGCGACCTGCTCGGCACGCTGGCCGCCGACCCGTCGAGGATGACCTACCGCGGCCAGGTCCGGTTGGAGATCCTGCGCCACCAGCTGCTGATCCTCGGCGGCGACCCGGCCGGCATCCAGGGCCTGCGCGCCCTGGCCCAGCAGGCGCAGCAGGACGCGAACATCGACCTGGCCGCCGAGATCTGGCGGGTCCTGGCCGACGCCCTCACCCAGGCGGGGCAGCCGACCGCGGCGGGGCAGCCCACCACAGCGGGGCAGCCGACCGCGGCGGGGCAGCCGACCGCGGCGGGGCAGCCGACCACAGCGGGGCAGCCCACCACAGCGGGGCAGCCCACCACAGCGGGGCAGCCCACCACAGCGGGGCAGCCCACCACAGCGGGGCAGCCGACCACGGCCGTCCCGCCGGCCCGCAGCGGGGAAGCCGCCGTGTCCGGCGGTTGAGGAGGGCTCAAGTCGCCCGGTGCAGGCTGGACACACCCGCACGGGCGATCAGGGGAGGTGCACTCATGCCGTCGCAGCGCGTCCACGCGAGCGAGCAGACGGCGTGGGTGGCCGCCCCGGCCGGTGTGGTCTACGGGCTGCTGGCCGACGCCGTGCGCTGGCCCCTCCTGCTGCCCCTGCCCGTCCACGTCGAACGCATCGACTTCGACGGGGTCCGCGAACGGCTGCGGCTGTGGGAGACGGACCCGGCCGGGGAGCGGGTCCGCTCCCTGCACCTGCGCCGGGTGCTGGATCCCCCCGCCCGCACCGTCGCGTTCGAGCAGGAGGACGCCGGCCGCCCCGGACTGCCCACCACCGGCACCTGGTCCGTCGAGGCGCACGGCGAGACGCGGTCGCTGCTGACCCTGCGCCAGGAACGCGCCCTGGAGGGCACGGCCGCCGCGGGCACCCCGCACAGCCGGCAGCAGTGGCAGCGGGAGTCGGCCGCCCTGGTCGCCGCGGTCAAGGAGGTCGCCGAGCGCTGGGAGCGCCTGGACGGGCTGCTGCTGTCGTTCGAGGACAGCGTGCACGTCGACGGCCCCGCCGAGCTCGTCTACGACTTCCTCTACCGGATCGGGGACTGGAGCGGACTCCTGCCCCACGTGGACGCGGTCGAGGTGACCGAGGACGAGCCCGGCGTACAGCTGGCCGTCCTGGACACCGCGGGCCCCGACGGCCGCTCCGTCAGCACCCGCACGGTGCGGCTGTGCTTCCCCTCCGCCACCCGGATCGTCTACAAGGAGCCCGCGGCGCCGGGCCTGATCGCCGCGCACAGCGGCGAGTGGTCCCTCGTACCCGAGGGCGACGGCGTACGGGTCGGCTGCGCCCGGCAGGTGATGCTGCGCGAGGAGGCCGTCGAGGAGGTGCTCGGTGCGGGCACCGGCCTCGTGGAGGCCGGCCGGTACGTGCGCACGTGGCTGGGGCGCACCGGCACCGAGACCCTGACCCTGGCCCGATGGCACGCACAGAGCGCTGTGCGCCGCCTGCGATGAGCACGAGAAGGAGGCCGTCGATGGCCCTCACCCGGCCCGGCCCGCTGGAAGACCGCCAGACCCCGGTGCCCGCGCCCGGAACCTCCGCCGTGGGGGCGCAGGCCTCGCCCCCGCGGCAGCGGGCGCGGGCCGCCGCGCCGGCCCGTTCTTACGCGGCGCTGCCGCCCACCGTCGATCTGGCGCTGCGCGCCGTCCGTCTGGAGGCGCTGCTCGGCGACCCGCTCGACGAGGCCAACCCCTACGGTTTCCGGGCCCTCGCGCAGGGCGCGCCCGTGCCCGACCGTGCGGCGGCCCTGCTGGCGGACCTCGTGCGCGCCGAGTTCCTCCCGGCCGGCGGGTCCGGCGAACGCGGCGAAGGCGGCGCGACCGACGGGTCCGGCGGGGGCGGTGAGTACGTGGACGCCGAGCAACTGGTGCGCGTCCTGCGCCCCCTGCTGCGCCGCGACCTGGCCCTGGGCCACGCCCAGGGCGTGCAGGGCCTGCGCGGCGCCCGCGCCGCGGGCGTACCGGCCGGCGCACCGGAGGCCGGGTCGGAGGCAGGACCGCAGGCCGGGCTGGAGGCCCTGCTGGCCCCGGCCGCGCTGATCGCCTCGGCGGGCACGGCGCTGCGCGCCGCCGTGCGGGTGGTGGCCGACCGCGGCCCGCACGACGCCGCCGTCCGGCAGTGGCGGGGCCCGCTGGCCGCCGCGTTCGCCGAACTGCTGGCCTGCGAGAGCCTCCTCGGGGTGGCCCTGCGCGCGCTCGCCCTGCCCCAGGGCTGCGGCCCGGCGGTGCGGGCGGCCGCCGGGTACGTGGTGCCGGTCGTGGTGCGCGACGTACTCGACGAGGTCGGCCTGGTCCTGCGGGAGAGCGGCCAGGGCGCCGAAGCGCCGGCCCGCCGCACGGTGGCCCGGCTCCTCGCCGGCCTGCCCGAGGCCGGTGCGGGCGACGCACAGGTGGCCGCCCGCCAGGCCGAGCTCGTACGGGAACTGCCCGCGCTCGCCGCCGCGTTCGCCCGCCGCGGGGACGCCGCGGGCTCCGGGCCGCTGCTGCGCCTCGGGGAGGAGCTGCCGCTCCGCAGCTTCCCCCCGTCGCCCGGCAGCGACGACACGCTGGTGGCGGTGCCCGCCGCCGCGCACGCCCGGCTGAGCGCGGCGGCCGGGGCCGGCCCGGACGGTGACGGCGGCGATCCGTCCACCGCCGCGCTCGCCCGGGTGGCCGGGCGGCTGCTGAGCGAACAGCGCGCCCTGCTCAGGCCGAGCCGGGCCGCGGAGGAGGCGGACCCCCGCGATCCGGCGGTCCGCGCCGTCGCCGACCGGCAGGCGATGCTGCTGCTGGCGGCCGCCGTTCTCGGGGTCCAGGGCGCCGCCGACGACGGCAGGGGCCTGTTCCTCGGCAGGCGTCCCTGGGCGCTGCTCGCCACCCTGCGGATCACCGAGCGGCTCGGGATCGCCCCGGAGGGCCCCGGCGGCCCCGCCGCCACCGCGGCGCAGCAGCAGGTCTGGGCGGAACTGGACGCGCGGGACCGCCGGGGCGTCGACTGCGACGTGTACGCGACCCGGGTGCTGTGGTGAACGGCGGACCGTCCGCCGGGCCCGGCGCGCCCGTGCACGTGCCGGGCCCGGAGGGCCCCTGGGAGGAGGTCGGGGACCGGCTCGACGAGCACGGCCGCGTCGTGGTCTTCACGACCTGGGGGCAGTGGATGGCCGCCGCGCTCCTCGACCCGGGACTGCGCCCGCTGCTCGGCCAGGACTGGCCGCGCTACCGGCAGACGCCGGCCGCGGCCGGGCGGCTGCGGTTCGCCGTCTCGCGCGCCGTCATGAAGTACGCCGCCGCCACCGCCTTGGACGTGCCCCCGGCCTCCCTGGACCTGGGCCACCACCCCGGCGGGCGGCCCGTACTGCGGGGCCTGGGCGGCGAGGTGGAGCTGAGCCTCGCGCACACCGACGAGCTGATCGTGGTCGGGGTCAGCCGTACCGGGCCGATCGGCGTGGACGCGGAGCCCGCCGACCGGGCCCTCTCCTTCGACCTGCTGCGCGACCACGTGTGCACGGCCCGGGAAGGGCGGGCGCTGGCCGCGCTGCCCGAGGAGGAGCGCCGGGCCGGGCTGCTGCGGCTGTGGACCCTGAAGGAGGCGTACACCAAGGCGCTCGGGCACGGGCTGCGGCGCCGGTTCCCCGGCTTCGGCTTCGGCCGGGACGCCGAGGGCCGCACCGTCCTGACCGAGGGACAGGACGACGGGACGGGCGCGGGTGCGGGTGCGGGGGAGGGTGCGGGCGCCGGACCGGGCGAGGGGGCGTGGGAGTTCGCCACGCACCTCGTCCAGGACCGCTACGTCGTCAGCTCGGCGCACCGCCGGCGCCCGCCCGGCACCCCTGCCCGGGAGCCGGCGGTCGACACCGCTTCGGGCCGCGGTGCAGGTCCGCTTGAGGAAACGGCGGCCGGGCACGGGGGCGAACTACGCTTTTTGCGACCGGTGACCTCCGGCCCGGGCAGAGGAAGGCGGACGCCGTGAAAGCCAGTGAACGGGCCGCGTACGTACCGTGTCCGCCGTGCCGTGCCCGCGCTGAGGGCTGAGCCGCCGCGCCCCGCCCGTCCGCCCCTCGACACCGTACGGAGCGGCCGATGAGCGGCCGTGACGCGGCAGCCGGACCCGGACCGGTCCTGGCGGTGGTGCACGAGGTGGCGCACCACGCGCCCGGCTCCGCGCTCCTCCTGGACGTGCGCGGGCTGCGCACGGACGCGGACGCCGAGCTGCTCGCCGCACGCATCGCCGAACGCCACCGCCGCTTCCAGGTCACCCTGGACTGTGCGGGCCCGGGCCGGCACACCCTGCGGCTGCTGCCCGGCGCCGACGGCGAGCCCGCGCTGCTCGGCCCGGAGCTGCTGGCCGACCTCCTGGGCCCCTACCCGGGCACCGGCGAGCCGTTGGCCCTCGCCGGCCACCAGCGCGAACTGCTGCTGGAGGCCGTCACCCGCCCCGACGGGCCGGACCGCCACCTGGAACAGCTCCACTGGACCTGGACCGGACCGCTGGAGCGGGCCCGCTTCCGGGCGGCCTGGCAGTCCGTCTGCGAGCGCGAGTCGATCCTGCGCGCCGCCTTCGACTGGGCGGCCCAGCCGCGGCTGGTCCTGCACGCCCGCGCCGACGCCGACATCGTCCACCACCGCGCCCGCGACATCGGCTGGCAGGACCTGCTGGAGCGGGACCGCCGGCACGGCTTCGCACTGAACCGTCCGCCGCTGCTGCGCCTGACCGTGCTGGAGGGCGAAGCGGGCGGCCCGGCGCGGATCCTGCTGACCTACCACCGGGCGCTGCTCGACGAGCGCAGCGTGCACCTGCTGCTGCGCGAGTTCTACCGCGCCTACCTCGCCGGGGGCAGCCTGCCCGGCGGTGAACGCCGGCCGGACCTGCGCGACCACGCCCGCTGGCTGGCCCGTCAGAACACCGAGGGCGCCCGGCAGCTGTGGACAGCGGCCGCGCCGCCGCGCCATGCCGCCACCGCGGTGGGCCGCCGCGGCGGCGCCACCCGGCAGAGCGGCTCCGGGCGGCTGCACCGGCGGCTGGCGGAACCGCACAGCTCCCGGCTGCGGTCCTGGGCGGCCGCGCGGGGCGCCGGGGAGAGCAGCGCGCTGCACGTGGTGTGGGCGCTGCTGCTGTACCGGGCGGCGGGCATCGAGGGCCCCCTGCAGGTCAGTTTCGGGGTGCGGCTGTCCGGCCGGGACATCCTGATGCCCGGGGCCGCGGGCATTCCGGGGCTGCTCGCCGGCCCGCTGCCGATGACCGTCCGGGTGGATCCGGCGCAGCCGTTGGCCGACCTGCTGCGGCAGGTACGCGACGCCCTGCTCGACATGGCGGCGTACCCCTGGGTCTCGCCCGACCGGATCCGCGAGTGGGCCGGCCGCGACGAGGGCGAGCGGCTCACCGACACCCTCGTCTCCTTCGACGGCCCGGCCGAACTGCCGCATGCGCTGCGTGAGGACCTGCGGGCCCAGGGCGTCGAGGTGGACGAGCCGCACCCGGCCGGGGGCGGAGCCGGCCTGCCCATCACGGTCCTGGCGCGGCACGAGCGCGGCGGCGCGCTGGTCCTGAACGCCGTCTACGACCGCTCCAGCCTGGCCGACGCCGACGCCTCGGCCGCCCTGGGACAGTGCGTGAGCCTGCTGCGCGCCCTGGCCGAACTGCCCGACCAGAACGCCACCGTCGGCCAGGCCCTGGACCTGCTCGCGGACGTGGACGTCCCGTCGATGGCACGGCTGCTGCCCCGCCCCGCGAGCACCGCGGTGCGGACGCTGCGCGCGGGTGCTCCCGGGGCTGATCTGATCTGCCTGGTGCTGGTGGCGGGCGCGGCGCGGGGCGCGTACGAGCTGTTCGGCCGCCGGCACCGGGGCCCCGAGCAGGTCGTCGAGCTGGACCTGGCCGGCCCGCCGGCCCGCGCAGCCGCGGGGGCGCTGCCCCGGGAGCTGGCCGAGGCGCGGGCGGCCGGGCGACGCCTGGTGCTGTGCGGCAGCGGGCCCGGCGCGGGGGCCGCGTACGAGCTCGCGCGGGCGCTCGCGTACGGCGGCGGGCCCGCGGTGCAGGTGGTGATGACCGGCATCTCCGGCCCGGAGACCAGCGCCCACGCCCTGGCCCAGGGCCTGGCGGCCCTCCCCGCCCACCGCCCCTGAGGTCCCCGGCCCGCCCCGGGCGGCTGAGCCGAAGGGGCCGCGCCGGCGAAGGAGGGCGAGCGCCAGGAGGAATACGCGAGGAACGAGCGGATTCCGAGGACGCACGTCCTCCTGGAGCCGGCAGAGGCGGCCCCGGAGGCGAAGCCGCCCGCAAAAAGGAGGAACGAGCGGATTCCGAGGACGCACGTCCTCCTGGAGCCGGCAGAGGCGGCCCCGGAGGCGAAGCCGCCCGCAAAGGAGCAGGCTCAGGCAGCGGCTTCGACGGCGGCTTGGGCGTGCAGGCGGGTGCGGACGCGGCGGCGGGCGGGGGTGCCTCCGGGGCCGCGCGGGACGGTGTCGAGGGCTTCGAGGCGGCGGATCTGCTCCCCGGGGCCGAGACGGGAGTTGGCGCGTTCGGCGATCGAGTCGAGGACGTCGAGCAGCCCGGCGGACGGCGCCGCGTCGCGCAGCACGATCCCGGCCCACACCAGCGCCCCGTGCACGGGGTCGGGCCAGTCGGCGACGATGCACTCGGCGACCCGCGGGTCCTGTCCGATCACCCGCTCGACCAGGGACGGGGCCACCAGGGCCTCGTCGCAGGCGAAGACGTCGCCGAGGTGGTCCACCACGTGCAGACCGCCGTCCTCGTCGAGGTAGCCCGCGTCGCCGGTGCGCAGCCAGCCGTCCTCCGCGTCCGGCGCCGCTGCGCCCAGGCTGCCGGGGGCCAGCTGCGGTCCGCGGACTTCGACGGCGCCCGTCGCCCACACCGGGACGGGAGTGCGGCCCGCCGGGGCCACGACGCGGCATTCGGTGCCGGGCAGGGGCATCCCCACGGCTCCCAGCCCGGGCCGGGCGCCGGGCAGCTGGTGGTGGGAGAGGGTGCACAGTTCGCGCAGGCCGTACCCCTGCAGGACGGGCACGCCGAGGACGTCGCGCAGCCGCCGGGCGGCGGCGGCTTCGAGGGCGGTGCCGCCGGCGAGCACGGCGCGCAGCCGCAGCCCGGCCAGGTCGGGGTGGCCGGGGGCGAACCGCTCGTCGCGGGCGAGCCGTTCGAGGCGGGAGGACAGGCCGTAGTAGTGCTCGGCCCCGGTGCGGGCGGCCAGGGCGAGGCCCGCCCAGGGGTCCGGGTCGGTGCACAGCACCTGTCGGCTCCCGGCGTGTACGGCGGCGTTGAGGTGGGCGGGGTGGTGCAGCGGCAGGTGGTTCACGATGACGCCGCCGGGCGCCAGGTGGTGGGCGATGGTGGTCTGCGCCGCGTTGGCGATGAGGTTGCGGTGCGTGAACCGGACCGGGCGCAGTCCGCCCGCACCGTGCGGGGTGAACTGGGTGCAGGCAACGGCGTCGACGTCGGTGCCGGCCGGTTCGTACGGCGTCGGCGGTACGTCGGCGAGGGCCGTGGCGAGCGGTACGGCCGAGCCGGGGGCCACCCCGTCGGCGGCGTCGGTCACCACGACCGTGTGCAGGAGCGGCAGCCGGTCCTCCAGTTTGATGAGGACCTCGGCGAGGGCGGCGGGGACGAAGGCGATCTCGGCGCCGGTCGTCGTGAGGACCTCGTGCAGGGCGGCCGGGCCCGTCTGGGGGTCGACCAGGGCCAGCGGGTGTCCGCTGCGCAGGACGCCGTAGTACACGCAGGGGAAGACGGTGTCGGGGGTCGGGGCGGCCGCGACGACGGCGCCGGGGCGCCGCGCCGTGCGCCGTACGCAGTGGGCGATCCGGTCCGCCTCGCGGTCCATCCCGGGGTAGCTCAGCGTCGCCCGGCCGGCGGTGACGGCCGGGCCGTCGCCGCCGCGGGCGGCCGCGCGCCGCAGCAGGTCGTCCAGCGGGTTTTCCAGGTATCTGAGGATGGCCACGGCGCGCTCTCCTGTGCGGTACGGCGACGGCGGTGCGGAAGACCCCACTGTCGGCGCCGGTGCTCAAGAGGTCGTCGAAGGCTGCTGGAAGGTCTCCACGGGGAGCCGTGCCGGGCCCTACCGGGCCACGCCGGGCCCGTACCGGCCGTACCGGGGCCGCACCCCGGCCGCACCCGGCCGTACGGCGCCGCGGCAGGCCGCCGCCCGCGCCCTACGCGGCGAACAGGTCGAAGGTCGAGGTGTGCCGCGGTCCGGCGAGCACGTCGAGCTGTGGGTCCACGGCCAGCATCGCCTGGTGCAGCCGCTGGAGCTGCGGCGAGGGCTCCACGCCGAGGTCCTCGATCAGGCGTACGCGCAGCCTGCGGTAGACCTCCAGCGCCGATGCCTGCCGGCCCGAGCGGTAGAGCGCGACCATGGCCTGCGAGTGGAGCCCCTCGTGCTGGGGGTGGCGCGCGGTCAGCTCGGCGAGTTCGGCGATCAGCCCGGAATGGCGGCCCAGGCGCAGATCGGCGTCGATGCGCCGTTCCACGGTGACCAGGCGGCTCTCCTCCAGGCGCATGGTCTCGATGTCGAGGATCGGCCCGACTCGTACGTCGACCAGGGCCGGGCCCCGCCACAGGTCCAGCGCGGCCCGGAAGCGGTCGGCGGCCACCTGGCTCTCGCCCGCGTCGAAGGCGCTCTGGCCCTCGCGGACCAGGCGGTCGTAGTCGTGGACGTCGACGCTGTCCTCGGGGATCTGGAGCAGGTAGCCGCCGTGCCGGGTGGCCAGGACCTCCTTGGCCCCGCCGGGTGCGCCCGGGCCCATGGCGGTGCCCAGGCGACGGCGCAGCTGGAGGATGTACGTCTGAAGGGTGGTCAGCGCGCTGTTGGGCGGCTGGGTTCCCCAGATCTCCTCCATGAGGGTGGGGACGGGCATGACGCGCCCGGGATAGAGCGCGAGAAGCGACAGAACCTGTCGCGGTTTTCCGGCCGTCGGAACAATGGATTCCCCGTTGACCTCGGCACTCAACGGACCCAGAACCTGAATCCTCACGGTCTCCTCCGTACTCGTCGAGTTCCTTGTCTCTTTCTTTCCGTCCGGTGACCAAAAAACTGCCCCCGCTGCAGGAACGCTAGCGGGGGAAGGTGCTTTTCATCACTTTCCTTTAGTGGCTCTTGAGCCGCCTTCCACCTGCGAACTTTCCGTGCCGGAGGGGAGGTTGGCCGGACGGGTTCCGAACGGGAATGGGAGAGCGTGAACCGGAGGTAAATCGTCGGCAAAGAAATGCCCCGGAATCGTTACCGCATCCCGTCCCGGAACGGTTGCCCGAAGATCGGTCAGAAAGCCGGGGAAATCCCCGCGCCGGCGCCGACCGGCGCCGGCAGCGGGAAATTCCGCGGCGCCGACCGGCTCCAGGGGAAGCCCACGTTGAGCTGGATCTCCCCGTCCTGCGCCGCGTCGGCGGGCACGGCGACGGCGACCAGCACGCCGGGCACCGGCTCCAGTTCGATGAACCACCACAGGCGGCCCGTGTCGTCCTCGGGCGGGGTGAAGGCGCGGACGCCGCGCTCGTCGTCCATGGTGAAGACGAAACTGTCGAACGGCAGCCCCAGGCCCAGGCCGCGGGCCTTGGAGTACGCCTCCTTCAGCGTCCACACGCGCAGCGCGCGCCGGTCCCGCTCGCGGCCGGGCGCCAGTTGGTCGACCCAGGCGCGCTCCTCCTCGGCGAAGGTGCGCACGATGGTGGTGATGGCCTGCTCGTCCCGGTCGTCGAGCCGCTCCACGTCCACCCCGATGCGCTGGCGGCGCACGATGCCGAGCAGGTTGTAGCCGCCCGCGTGGGAGAGGTTGAAGTCGAGCTGGGAGCCGCCGCGCGGCAGGGCGTCGGGGGCGGGCCGCAGGAAGGGACGGCCGCGCGCGGAGCGCCAGATGACCAGCTCGGCCTCGGGCAGGCCCGCCTCCAGGGCGAGGGCGCGCCGCACCAGGGTGTGGGCGATCAGGTACTGGCGGCGGTCGCGCTCGAAGAGGAACTTGCCCGCGGTCTTCTGCTCGCGGGCGTCGAGCCAGTGCCGGGCCAGCAGGCTCGCGACCTCGGGGGCCACGTCGTCGTTGGGGCACAGCCACAGGGTCACGGGGCCGGGCGCCTGCGGCCCGGAGGCGGCCGCGGGAGCCGGGGCCGTGGGGGCCGAGGCCGGGGCCGCGGCTGCGGCGAGCGGCGCCGGCTGCAGGTCGGTGCTCACCGCTGTCCTCCCTGCGCCGCGGCGGAGGCGGGCCCGAGGGGCCGTGGCCGCAGCACGCTCGTGGGCAGCGAGCTCACCCGCCCGGCGCCGGGCGCCGGGGCGGCGGTCAGGACGTCGAGGCCGCCCAGCCACAGGCGGGTCAGCTGCTCCCAGCGGCCGCCCTGCCACAGGGCCTCGACGTACGCGAGCGTCTCGTCGAGCCCGTCCAGCAGCAGCGGGTGCCCGGGAGCCGCGTGCAGGTCCGCGGTGCGCACCCCCGGCGCCTGCCCGTGCTCGGCGAAGCCGGCCAGCGCCGCGGCGAGTGCGGGCAGGTCCTGTGCGACGAGGGCGAGGCGGCAGGCCATCGCGGCCCGTCCCGTACGCAGTTCCCCGGCGACGGCGGACAGTTCGTGGTCCGCCGCCTCGGGCCGCTCCAGCCAGTCGGCGATCCGGCGGGCGGTGGCGGCCAGATGCGCGGGAGTGGGCGCCGACAGCAGCACCAGCTCCCCGGCCCGGTCCCGGGGCGGCGCCCCGGGCGGCGCCGGGGGACCGGCCGCGGGCGGAGCCTCCTGGAGGAGCACCACGGCGTGCGGGGCCTGCGCCGGGTGCACCCCCACCAGCGCGCGGCGGGGCGCCGGGCCGGTCCACGGGGCGGGCTCGGCAGGACCGCCGGGCTCCGGCAGCCGCGTGGCGCGGTGCAGTTGGAGCACGGCGCGGGCGAGGGCGGCCGCGCCGGTGGCCGCCCCGGCTTCGCCCACGCAGGCCGCGACGGTCTCGGCGTCCTCCGTCAGCCCGACCTCCGCGGCCGCGACCCGGGCGGCGGTCAGGGCGCGGCGCACCAGGCGCTCGCGCAGCGGGCCCGGCTCGCCCCGGCCGGTGTGGCCGACGGCTCCCGCCAGCAGCACCGCGTGCACCGGATCCGCGTCGGCCAGCGCGGCGGACAGCGGTTTGAGCAGTACGGCCGCGACCGCCTCGCCGCTGCCGGGCCGTTGCCGTGCGGGGTGCAGCCGCAGGTCGGCGGCGGCGACCAGGGCCGCCGCGCACTCGCCCGCGCGCAGCGAGGCGAGGGCCAGGTGCAGGGCGGTGAGGAAGGAGGAGCCGCCGGTGTCGACGCTCTGGCTCGGGCCGCGCAGGTCCAGCAGCTGCGAGAGCCGGCCCGCGGCGTGGGCCGGCGCGGCGGCGAGGCCCGCGGGGGAGTCCGGGGCGGTCCGGGCGGAGGGGCCGACGGCCGTGAACACGCCGACGGCGCGCGGTGCACCGTCGGCGCCGGTCAGCCCGGCCAGGCGGGCGCCCGCGTATCCGGCGCCTTCCAGGGCCTGCCAGGCGCTCTCCAGCAGCAGCCGTTCCTGGGGGTCGATCAGCGCGGCCTCGGCCGGGTCGATCCCGAACAGCTCCGGATCAAAGGCGTCCACGGCGTCCAGGAAATGGCCCGGGCCCGCGGGGTCACCGCCCTGACGGCGGCCGTCCGGGGCCGGGCCCGAGGTGTCGCGCCCCTCCAGCGCCGCCTGCCAGAACGCCTCCAGGTCGGCGGCCTGCGGGAAGCGGCCGTGGAGCGCGATGACGGCGCAGGGTTCGGCTCCCGCGTCCGCGTCCGCGCCCGCGTCCGCCGCCGCGGCGCGCGGGCCGGCTGCGGGCACGGTGCCGGTTGCCGGAACGGTGGCGGTGGCGGGGGCCGGGTGGGCTGCGGCCGCGGCGGGACGGGCAGCCGGGCCGGGCGGGGCCGCCGGGGCTCCCGTCAGCAGGGCCACCGCGTGCCGGCGCTCCAGGGTGCCGTTCTTGAAGCGCGTCAGGATTTCCCGGTTGTCCATCAGGCCGGCGTGCCCTTCGTCTCGTTTCGTCTCAGGCGGTGCGGGAGGCCAGCAGGGCGGCCGCCTCGTCGATGCCGAGTACGTCGTCGCGCACCGCGTCCAGCAGCGCGTCGAGGTCCAGCGGCGGCGCGGCGGGACCCGCCGCTGCCTGCGCCGGTACGGACACGGCAGGGAACCCGGCGGCCGGCGCCGGGGCGGGGGCCGGGGTGCCCAGCCGTGCGGAGAGGTGGGCCGCCATGGCGGCGAGGTCGGGGTGCTCGTAGAGCAGGGCGGCCTGTTCCTTCAGCCCCCAGGTGCGGTTGATGCCCTCGACGAACTCCGCCGCCAGGATGGAGTCCAGGCCCAGCACCGTGAAGGGCGCCCGGTCGTCGAGTTCGCCCGGCGCGCAGCGCAGGATCCGCGCCAGCTGGGTGCGCAAGGCGGTGAGCACCGAGTCGTCCCGCGGCGCGAGGGCCCGTACGGGCGCCGGCGCGGGGGACGGGGAGGCGGACGGGGAAGCGGAGCGTGAGGCTTCGCGGGCCGGGCCGTCCGCGGCGCCGAGCCGCGCCGCGATGTGGCCGGCCAGCGCTGCGGGGGTCGGGTGCTCGCCCAGCGCCCCGGCCTCGATCCGCGTGCCGTAGCGGGCTCCCAGGGCGCCGAGGAACTCCACGCCCCGCAGCGAATCCAGGCCCAGCAGCGGGAACGGCAGCCCGGGGTCGACGAGGTGGGCGTCGGTCCCCGTCATACCGGCCAGCACCGCGGTGAGCTCGGCCAGCACGTCGGCGGCCGGGGTCTGCGGGACGGGCTGCCCGGCCGGGTGGGATGCGGTGGTCATGAGGGCGTCTCCAAGCGTCGGATCCCGGTGGCCTCTGCGGTGCACTTTCCTGCATTTCCCTGGACCGGTCCTCGAATTGCGGTGGGGCTGCGGGAAAGGAGTCTTGACGCGCGGCGGTGCCGCTGCCGAACCTCAAGGAGGTATTTCGCTCTGCGCTGCTCGCGTCTGAAGGGGACATCATCGTGGTGAACAAGAAGAACGTGCCGGGATCCGAGTCGGAGCTGTCGGCGGTCGTATCGGGCGAGGCCGGCGACGGCGTGGACGAGAATTCGGACGCGTTCCTTCTCGGCAACATCGCGCTCCAGTAGAGACGCGCTCGCACGCAACGACAGGGGGCCCACCGGCGGTGGGCCCCCTGGCATGTGCGACCGGGGCGGGTCTGGGTCGTGTCGTCAACGTCCCGTCTGGCCGGTGGGCCCCCGCCCTGCGGGCGGCCGACGCCACTTTGACGACACTCCCCAGGTCAATACACCTAGGAGGCGGCCAGGGCCACGCACATGCCGCCGAGTGCGACGGCCTGGAGCAGGACCCGGGCGTTGATGACGCTGTCCCAGGTGCGCTGCAGTGCACGCGCCTCGGGGGCGACCCGGCAGTCGAGGGCGGCGCCGGTCAGCTCCTTGTTCACCGGGGCGCTGACCTTGTTGTAGATGACCAGCCACACCACCAGCGCCAGCGCCGCCACCCCGGCGGCCACGGACACGGTCGCCTTGCCGTCGAAGCCGGCCACCGCGGCGGTGGCGACGGTGGCCACCAGGCCGAAGACGCCGGGGATGGGCATCCGGGCGTCCCCGAAGCGGTGGATCTGGCCCATGGCGCTGGTCAGGGCGGCGTCGTCGACGTGCGCCATGGCCGGCCGCTGCACCAGCGCGGAGAAGACGTCGGTGCCGTAGACCACCGCGTTGGCCATGGTGGCCACCACGGCCAGCGTGAGCAGGAGCGCTTCCATCACAACCACCTTTGTCGGTCTGCCGGTTGCCGCGTGGCCGCGGGCCACGGGGTTTAAGCGATGCTAGATGTCCTGCCGACACTATCAAGGTCGATGCTTGAAATGCTAGCGTTGACAACTCCACGAGTCCGTCAGCGATTTCACGCCCGGACAGCCCCGAGGAGACTCAGAGATGGCCATAGGACGCGCCCGTCGCATACTCATCGCCGGCGGAGGGATCGGCGGTCTCGCCGCAGCCCTCGCCCTGCAGCGCAGGGGCTTCGAGACCGTCGTCCTGGAGCGCGCCGAAGAACTGCGGGACGGCGGCGCCGGCCTGCACATCTGGACCAACGGCGTGCTCGCGCTGGACTACCTGGGCCTGGCCGAGCAGGTCCTCGCCGTCGCCCCCGCCCAGCAGACCGCTCACTTCAGCACCTGGCGGAACGAGGTCCTCGGGGCCTGGCCGATCGGCGACTTCGTCGCCCGCTACGGGGCGCCCACCATCGCCGTCGAGCGCTCCGTCCTGCACGGCATCCTGCGCGAGGCGCTGGAGGGCCCCGTGGTGCGCACCGGCGCGCACGTGGTCGGCTTCGACCAGGACGCCGAGGGCGTCACCGTCCGCTTCGCCGACGGCGGCAGCGAGCGCGGTGACCTGCTGATCGGGGCCGACGGCATCCACGGCGCCGTGCGCGACTGCATGTTCGGCCCGGCCAGGAACCGCTTCAGCGGCTACATCGCCTGGCGCGGCCGCGCGCCGATGGAGCACCCCGAGATCCCCTCGGGCACCTTCAACGCGATGTTCGGCCCCGGCACCCGCTTCACGTACTACGACGTCGCGCCCGGGCTAGTGCACTGGATGAGCGTGGCCAACGGCAAGCCGGGGGGCCGCGACGAGCCCGGCGTACGGGACATGCTGCTGCGCCGCCACGAGGGCTGGGGCGGCCCCGTCGCCGACATCCTGCGCGCCACCCCCGAGGAGTGGATCCTGCGCGGCGACGTCGAGGGCCGCAAGCCCGAACGCCAGTGGGGCCAGGGCCGCGTCACCCTGCTCGGGGACGCCGCGCACCCCATCACCTTCAACATCGGCCAGGGCGCCTGCCAGGCCCTGGAGGACGCCCTGGTGCTGGCGGAGCACCTGGCGGGGTCCGGCAGCGACCCGGTGGCCGCGCTGCGCGCGTACGAGGCCGAGCGGCGCAAGCGGACTGCGCCCCTGCAGAACATCGCGTGGCGGATCGGGCAGATGGGGGCCGTCGAGAACCCGCTGCTGATCAAGGCGCGCGAGGCGTTCATGCGCAAGAACTGGAACACCAAGGCCTTCGCGGCGGCGGAGAAGGGCCAGGTCGCCTACGGCACCCGCTGGGCGAAGAAGCCCGGCCGGCGGCCCGAGCCGGCCGAGCCGCTCTGGTAGGCGGGGGGGGGCTTCGGGGGCGGGATTCCCGCGGGCGGGGTCGGTGAAGTTCCGGGGGCGTCCCGGCAGTCTGTTGTCTTTCCGGGGCGGGCCGGGCCGTCAAGGGCGCTCCTTCGTCGCGTCGCTTCGCGATGGCCTTCGGCCACCCCTGACCGCCCGGCCCGCCC
>NZ_JBEXRC010000062.1:0-35403 GCF_040612915.1 Streptomyces sp. NPDC006326
GGGCCGGGCGGTCAAGGGGGGCCGAAGGCCATCGCGAAGCGACGCGACGAAGGAGCGCCCTTGACGGCCCGGCCCGCCCCGGAAGGACAATGGACAGCCGGGAACCCCAAAGCCCCAGCCGGACGGAACAGCTCAGCCCAGCTCAACCCAGCTCAGCCCAAGCAGCCCCAACTCAGCCCCAAAACACCAGCCCGAGGCAGCCCCCAACCACCAGCCCAAGGCAGCCCCCAAACACCCCCAGCAGAGCTACCCCTCCGCCGCAGCCCTTCCCGTCAGCGCCGCCAGGCTGGACCGGACATGGCTCATGTGCGCCCGCATCTCCTCCTGCGCCTCCGCATGCTCCCGCAGGATCCGCTCCGTCTCCCGCGCGATGCGCTCCGCCTCCACCCGCGCCACCGCCACCACCTCAGCGGCCAGCGCCTCCGCGTTCTCCTGCCCGTGCCGCGCCAGCTCCTCGACCTCCGCGTACCCCCGCCGCGCCTCCGCCAGCCGCCCCTGCGCCGCCCGCTCCCCCTCCGCGTGCCGCGCCAGCAACTCCGCCTCCCGCGCAGCCAGCTCCTGCTCCGACGCCTCCCACCGCGCCCCCTGCTCCTGCTCGCGCTCCGCCAGCAGCGCCTCCGCCCGCCGCCGCACCTCCGCCAGGCCCGCAGCCGCCTCGCCCCGCCACGCCGCCGCCTCCTCCCGCGCCTCCGCCCGCAGGGCCTCCGCCTCCCGCTCCGCCCGGGCCAGCCCCTGCCGCGCCCGGACCTCCGTCTGCTCGCGCACCGCCTCCGCGTCCTGCCGCGCCAGCTCCGCCACCCGCTCCGCATGCGCCTCGGCCGCACTCCGCGTCTCCGCCGCATCCGCCCGCGCGTCCTCGCGTACGCAGTCCGCCTCCTCCTCCACCAGCAGCAGGATCCGCCGCGCACGCTCGCCCAGCTCGTCGTACGTCTGCCCGTGCGGCGCCAGCGCCGCGACCGCCTCCCGCAGCCGCTCCGCCTCCGCCTCCATCTGCCGCGCCAGCACCGTCAGCCGCGCCGCGCGCTCCCACGCCTCGTCCCGGCTCCCCGCCAGCCGCGCGAGATACCGATCGACCTGGTCCGTCCGGTAGCCGCGGCCGCGCACGGTCGTGAAGGGTGCACTCATCCTGGAAGCGCCTCTCTCGCGGGGGGGATCCCTGTCAAGGATGCGCCATTTGCTCCCAGAAGCCGGAATGGCCGGGCCGGGACCCCGCACGAGGGGTCCCCACCCGGCCATTCAAACGATCACCCGATCACCCGATCGCCGGACCGGGTCACCGGATCAGAGCAGTCCGTCCCACATCTGCTCCAGCAGCACCGACCACCAGCTCTCCGGCGACGCCAGCGCCGCACTGTCGAGCCCCGCCAGATTCGCCTGGAAATCGACCGTCCAGCGCCCGGCCTGCTCCGGCGTCAGATGCTGCCGCAGCCGCCACATGTGACCCAGCATCGCCAGCGACCGCACGAACTGCGGCAGGCTCGAATTCACGAACTGCGGAGGCACCGGCGCCCCGCCGGGACCACCCTCCACCGGCACCGCGACGATGTGCGCCGTCCCGTACTGCACGCACAGCGCCTTGCCGAAGTCACTTCCGACCACCAGGTACGAACCCGCGTCCGAAGCCGGCTGCACCTGACGCTGCGCCGCCAGCTCCGCCAGCGTCGGCACCGGCTGGCCCGGCACCGCCTGCGCCCAGAAGAACGGCCCGAAGTCCACCGGCAGACCCGACCACACCAGCGTCTGCGCCACGATCTCCGGCACGCCCTGGCGCGACACGGCCCGCTGGTCGAAGCGGAACACGCCCTGCGGACCGAACGCCCCCACCAGCTCCTGCGCGATCGCCTCCAGCGGGATCGCCGGCTGCAACGGCACCTGCGGCAGCGGCGCCCGTACCGGCGCCGGCCGCGCCGGACCGTCCGCCACCTGGTGCAACTCGCCCTGGTGCGTCAGCAGATGGCGCATACCCGCCTGACGGCCCGCGTGGTCCTGCCCGTACGGGGCCACGCTCGTGATCCGGACCTGCGGCCAGGTCTCCCGGATCATCCGCGCGCAGTAGCCGCCGGGCAGCTCGCACGACGCCAGCTCGGTGTGCAGTTCCAGCACCTGCTGCGGCGGCACGTTCATCGCGCGCAGCTCGTGCAGGATCTGCCACTCGGGGTGCGGGGTACCGGGCGCCGAGCGGCGGATGAGCTGCTGCTCGGAGCCGTCCGGAGCGCGGTAGCGCAGGACGGCCTGATAGCCCGGGCCGACGGTGGGCACACCGGGCGGTACGGGAGCCTGCGCCGCCGGACCCGGCTGCGGCTGCGGCGGGCCGGGCGGCCCGGGCGGCCCGGGAGGCGCGGGCGGCTGACCCACCACGGCCGGACCCGCCAGCATCGTCGCCGCATGGTCCAGCCCCTGCGCGGGAGCACCGGGCACACCGGGAGCACCGGGAGCCCCGGGAGCCCCGGGCGGCCCCGGAGGCGCAGGCGGCTGACCCACGACAGCCGGACCCGCCAGCATCGTCGCGGCATGGTCCAGCCCCCGCCCCAGCGAACCGGGAGCCCCCGGCGGACCGGGAGGCGCAGGCGGCTGCCCACCACGCGAAGCACCCGGAGCCCCCGGCGGACCCGGAGGCGCAGGCGGCTGACCCACCACGGCCGGACCCGCCAGCATCGTCGCCGCATGGTCCAGCCCCCGCCCCAGCGAACCGGGAGCCCCCGGCGGACCGGGAGGCGCAGGCGGCTGCCCACCACGCGAAGCACCCGGAGCCCCCGGGGCCCCGGGCGGACCCGGAGGCGCGGGCGGCTGACCCACGACAGCCGGACCCGCCAGCATCGTCGCCGCATGGTCCAGCCCGGGCTGGCCGGGAGCACCCGGCTGACCGGCGGGAGCGGCCGACTGGCCCGCGGGCGGGGCCGGCGGCGCCACGGGCGGCTCGCCCGGCCGGGAGACCCGGGCCTTGCTCGTCGGAGCGTCCGCAAGGGAACTCGCATCCGGCGCCCCGAGGTCCAGCGCGGGCGCGATCGCCGTCTTCGGGAGTCCGCTGCCCCCCGCCATCAGCGTCGTCTTCGCCTCCGAGGCCCCCGCGGGCGGCGCCGGCACGTCGTCCAGGTCCGACCCGGACAACGGCGGCGCGAACACCGTCGCGGGCAGCGGCACCGAAGCGGCGTCGTCGGCGCCCGAGTTCACATCGGTCCCCGCCCACGGCGTGGCGCCGGCCGGCACCCCCTCGTCGGCGGTCGGCTCGTACGGCACCTCGCGCCGCAGCGGCACGGCGTCGATCGGCTCCGGCGCGGCCGGAGCGTCCGCGGCCTCCGGCCCGGCCGCCGGACCGCCGGCAGCAGCAGAACCAGGCGCGGGGGATGACGCAGGGGCAGGCGCAGGGGCAGCCGGAGCCGCCTCGGGCGCCACCGCAGCCACGTCCACCGCAGGAGCACCCGCGTCCGCAGCCGGCGCCGGAGCCGCACCCGCACCCGCACCCGCACCCGCACCCGCACCCGCCGGCGCAATACCCGCCCGGTCCGCAGCCTCCTGCAACCACTCCGGCGGACTCAGCATGAACGACGTCTGCTCCGAGTCGATCCGCGGCGTCGGCACCGACGGCTCCGCAGCCGGCGCAGCCGCAGCCCCGTACTCCTCCTCGTACCGGCGGATCACCTCACCCACCGGCAGCCCCGGCCACAGCGTCACCTCACCGCTGTCCCGCGCGATCACCAGCCGCTGCCGGCCACCGCCCGACACCGGACCCGCCGCACGGTCCTCCGCCCACACCACGAACCCGAGCCCGAACTCCCGCACCCGCACCTCACGGTGCTGATACGGCGCCACGGCCCCGTTGATCCACTCCTCGGCGCGCTCCTGCGCCTGCGCAAACGTCACCATCGCGCCGTCACCCCTCCACCGGAGCCTGAGCCGAAGCCGGTGCCGACCCCGCCACTGGAACCGAGCGTGCGAATCCGCCGTCCACCATCAGACCGGCCACCGTCTCCAACTCCGGCGGATTCCCCGCCAACCTTTCGAGGAAGGCATCGAAATCGGCACCGCACGGCAGCAACAACCGCTCCACGCGCTCCTGCACCGACCAGCCGTCCCGGTCACGCGCGTCGTCGTACGGCGAGAACCACACCGACCCGATGCCCTCGCCCCTGACCTTCACCGCGAGCAGACCGCCCTGCGCGAAGGCCACGCACAGGTAGTCCTTCGTCAGGTGGTCCCGCAGACACTTGTTGACGTACACCAGGTCGTTGACCGCCGCCTCCTCACGCACCGTGAAGAACGGCTGGTCCACCAGCACGCCCAGGTCCACGTCCAGCCCCACGCCCACCGGCGCGCAACCGCCCGCGGCCTTCAGGAACGAGCGGTACGCCTCCGGCAACCGGTAGCCGAGATCCTCCTCGACCCCCTGCACCTGCTCCTCGGACACCGACACCACCGTCTTCGGCAGCCCCAGATGCACCGGACGCAACTCCTGCAGCGCCCGCGTCCCACGCCTCTCGTGGTCCACCGGAGCCGTCGCCAGACCCGCGTGATGCCGCAGCAACGCCTTCACCTCGACCGGGACCAGCTCCATCCGCCGCGTCCCCGCCACGTGGTGCCAGGTCCAGCCGTGCGGCGTCGCCACCGCACCGACCGTGTCCCACAGCGCATGCCCCGAGGCCCGCATCGCCGCATTCGCCGACACCACGTCCGTCAGCCGCAGCTCGTCCACGCCGAAGCCCTCCGGCGGCTCGGCGATCTCCACCGCCGCGCGCGCGTACGGAGAGAAGTCCGGATGTCCGTTCCCGTCCATCCGCACGCCCTGGGGATGCCGAGCGGCCCGGACCGGGTCCGGGAAATGCACGACCTGCCCCGAATACGCGGCGTTGGGTGGCACGGCCTGCTGCCCGAGCCGACCTGTCGTCATGGCGGTAGCCCCCTGCTGGATCTGGCTGGTTCACCACAGCCTATGTGTTCCGGCAAGAGCACCCCGCGCCCGTACGCCACCCACCCCCACAAGGGCCAGGAACATCCGAATTGATACGAATATTCGACCCCGCTTCCACACCACAGAGGACATTTGACAGTCTGTCCCCGCAGCACGGGGGCGTGCGCGACAGCGGCCACCACCGCCGCCACGGGAGGGAAGAGCGACCATGCAGAACACGGCGACCCGCACAGAACACGCACAGACCGACGGCCACAACAGCGGCCACGGCCACACCACCGGCCACGCCACCGGCCACGGCGGCGACCCGCGCCTGCGCTGGAGCACCACCGACGGCCGAACCGCCGCACCCGTCCTGCGCTTCCGCCGCGACGGCATCCTCCCCACCATCGCCGCCGCACTCTCCGTACGCGGCGAAACCCTCACCGGCACCGCCGGCAAAGCCGACCAGCCACCGGCCCTCCACCCCCTCGTCCAGGACTTCCTCGACACCCTCACCAGCAACCAGCGCGAACGTTTCACCGGCCGCTGCCCCGAAGCGATCCTGCTCTCCCGCCACCTCGCCGCCGTCGAAGGCGCCCGCAGCAAGCGCGCCAGCCGCAAGCCCCTGACCGCGAGCGAAGCCCGCCGCTCCCTCAAACACGCCAAGATCACCGCCCGCCGCATCCGCGAGGACGGAGACCCCCTCCACGGCAGCTACGCACCCCCCTGCCGCTCCTGCGAAGCCCTCCTCGCCCACTTCGGCGTACGCGCCATCGACCTCACCCCCGCCTCACAGAAGGCCTGACCCCCGCCACCATGACCACGTCCTCCGCCTCCTACGACCGCTCCTCGGCCACCCGCTTCCCCACCCCCGTGGACACCGCCCTGCGCACCGCAGGCTGGGAACCCGGCCGCTGGGACATCAAGCAGGCCGAATACTGGGCCGACGCCCTCCGGGACCACACCACCCCCGCCGGACACCGGCACACCGTCTTCCCCGCCGCCGTCGAAGCCTGGGCCGAATTCGGCGGCCTCACCGTCACCGCCCCCGGACCCGGCCGCCAGATAGCACCCGTCCCCGTCCGCCTGGACCCCCTCACCGGCCTCCACCTGGCCCGCACCTTCGCCGACCTCGGCCGCGCCCTCTCCACCGAGCTCTGCCCCCTCGGCGCCGACTCCGACGGAGCCTCCCACCTCGCCATCGACCGCGAAGGCCGCGTCTACGGCATCGACCACACCGGCGACTGGTACCTCGGCGCGGGCGTCGACGAAGCCCTCACCCTCCTCCTCACCGGCCTCCAGCCGGCCCGCCTCACCACGGCGCACTGACCACGGCACACGAACCACGGCGCACGGACCACGGCCGGGGGCCACGACCCCCGGCCCGCCCACACTCAGGCAGGCAACACCGCCGGCAACACCGCCGACACCCGGAAACCGCCCGCATCGGTCGGACCCGACACGAACACCCCGCCCAACCCCAGCACCCGCTCCCGCATCCCCACCAGCCCATTGCCCCCGCTCGGCAACCCCGGCACCGCCGCATGCCCGTCACACGGCCCGTTCTCCACCTGCATCGCCACCTCCCCCTGCCGATGCGCCAACCGCACCACCACCCGCGCACCCGGCGCATGCTTGTGGCAATTGGTCAACGCCTCCTGCACCACCCGGTACGCCGTCTGCTCCACCTCCGCCGCATACGCCGCCCCCACACCCCGCACCTCAAGCTCCACGGCCATCCCCGCCGCCCGCGACTGCCCCACCAGCGCCTCCAGCTCCCCCAACGACGGCCCCGGCCCCTCGTCGAAACCCCCCGCCACGGCCACCGGCGCCACCGCCACGGCCGGCACCGGCTTCGGCGACTCCGCCCGCAGCACCCCCAACATCTCCCGCAACTCCGTCAACGCCTGCCGCCCCATGTCCCCCACCAGCGCGGCATTCCTCGCAGCCTTCTCCGGATCCTTCACCGCCACCGCCTGCAACGCCGCCGCATGCACCACCATCAACGACACCCGGTGCGCCACCACGTCGTGCATCTCCCGCGCGATCCGCGTCCGCTCCTCCGTACGCGCCCACTCCGCCCGCTCCTCGGCCCGGTCCGCGAGCAGCGACAACTCCCGCTCCAGCGAAACCGCCCGCTCCTGCAGGCTCTCCATCAACCTCCGCCGCGCCCCTATGTAGAGGCCGAGCAGCACCGGCGGCACGGTCAGCGCCACCGCCACGAACACGGACAACCAGATCACGACAGTGCGCGTCACGCCCTCGTCGCCGATGGTCCGGACGTACATCACCACCAAGGTGGCCAGCAGCGACATCGCGCTCAGCGTCGCGATGATCCGCCGCGGCACCTCGCAGGCGGCGAGCGTGTACAGCCCGACCACCCCCAGCAGGAACCCCATAGCGGCCGGCGACACGGCGATCCCCACGAGCACCACGGCGATCGGCCAGCGCCGCCGCAGCACGAGCACGGCCCCCACCACGACCCCGAACAGCACCCCGACGGCCACCGGCACCGAGGCCTCACGTGCGAAGCCGACCCCCTCGACGCCGCACTCGACGGCGGAGACCCCGCCGAGCACCACATCGAGCACGGCCCCCCGCCGCCGCTCCCACCACCACGGCCCGTCCCGCCCGACCCCGCCCCGCTCTTCCCCCGTATAGGTCATGCCGTCCAGCGTAGCCAGCGGCCCCACCACGGATGCGACCGGAATTCCCGCAAACCCCGGGTAATCGCACGTATGAATGAATCAACCGGAATCCAAGACCTGAATCCCACATTCCGGGACGAAGCTCATCGCATGACCACGTACTCGGACTTCGAAGGTCTGCGCGAACAGGCCCTCACCCTGCGCCGCGAGGGACTCAGCCGCCGCCAGATCCGCGACCGCCTGCACGTCCACAACAACGACATCCTCAACCGCCTCCTGGAAGGCGAGCCCCCACCGGAATGGACGAAGCGCCCCAACGCCAAGGACGACCTCCGCGCCAGGGCCCGCGAGCTCCGCCTCCAGGGCCTCACGTACGACCAGATCCAGCTGGAGCTGGGCTGCTCGAAGAGCTCGATCTCCCTATGGGTCCGCGACCTCCCGAAGCCGGAACCTCAGCGAACCCCTGCCGAACAGGCGCGGCTCGCCTCTACGAAGCGCTGGGAGCACGAAAAGGCGATCCGCGACGAAGTCCGCACCCAGACCAAGGAGGCGGCGCGCTCCTCGATCGGGCGACTCAGCGACAGGGAACTGTTCATCGCGGGCGTGACCCTGTACTGGGCGGAAGGAGCGAAAGACAAGACGTACGACCGACGCGAGAAGGTCCAGTTCATCAACAGCGACCCTGGCGTCATCCAGGTGTTCCTCGCCTGGCTGGATCTCATCGGCGTGGAAAGGCAGCGCATCCGGTACCGCGTGATGATCCACGAGTCGGCCGACGTCGCCGCAGCCGAGGCCTACTGGGCGGGGTTCGTCGGGGTGGACCCGTCGCAGTTCGCCAGGACCACCCTGAAGAAACACAACCCGAAGACCACTCGGAAGAACGTCGGCGAGAACTACCGCGGCTGCCTGGTTCTTTACGTGAGCCAAAGCGCCGACATCTACCGTCGCATCGAGGGTGCCTGGTGCGGCATAGTAGGGGCGTTCAACGTGAACCGGAAAGCTGAAATGTCCGATTCGGGTTGATTTACCCTCCCCTGTGGTGTAATGGCAGCACTGAGGTTTTTGGTACCTTATGTCCGGGTTCGAATCCTGGCAGGGGAGCAATGCAGGTTCGGGTCCTGACCTTCACGGTCGGGGCCCGCGCTCGTTTCGGGCCCCCCGGCCACCGGTATCCTTCACGGGTCCACCCCCGAAGCCGAAGGGCACACCCGTGAGCGCCAACCGCCCGGCAGCCGTCGTCGTACTCGCAGCGGGTGAGGGCACCCGCATGAAGTCGGCCACTCCCAAGGTTCTGCACGAGATCTGCGGGCGCTCGCTCGTGGGACACGTGGTCGCCGCCTCGCGCGAGCTGGACCCCGCCCATCTCGTGGTCGTCGTCGGCCACGCCCGTGAGCAGGTCACCGCGCACCTCGCCGACATCGACGCGGGCGTCCGCACGGCCGTCCAGTACGAGCAGAACGGCACCGGCCACGCCGTCCGCATGGCCCTGGAGGAGCTCGGCGGGCAGATCACCGGCACCGTCGTCGTGGTGTGCGGCGACACCCCGCTGCTGACCGGGGAGACCCTCGCGCAGCTCACGCGGACCCACGAGGCCGACGGCAACGCCGTCACCGTGCTCACCGCCGAGGTGCCGGACTCCACCGGCTACGGGCGGATCGTCCGCGACGCGGAGACCGGCGCCGTCACGGCCATCGTCGAGCACAAGGACGCCACCGAGGCGCAGCGGGCGATCCGGGAGATCAACTCGGGGGTCTTCGCCTTCGACGGCGCGCTGCTCGCGGATGCCCTGGGCAAGGTGCGGACGGACAACAGCCAGGGTGAGGAGTACCTCACCGACGTGCTGGGGATCCTGCGCGAGGCCGGCCACCGCGTCGGGGCGTCGGTCGGCAGCGACCACCGGCAGATCCTGGGGATCAACAACCGCGTGCAGCTCGCCGAGGCCCGTGCGCTGCTGAATGCGCGGTTGCTGGAGAACGCGATGCTGTCCGGTGTGACCGTGGTCGACCCGGCGAGCACCTTCGTCGACGTGACCGTTACTTTCGGCCAGGACGCCCTGGTGCATCCCGGTACGCAGCTGCTCGGTGCGACGCACGTGGCGGAGGGCGCCGAGGTGGGTCCGAACACGCGGCTGAAGGACACGCAGGTGGGTCCGGGGGCGCGGGTGGACAACACGGTGGCGGATTCGGCGGTGATCGGGGAGTCGGCGTCGGTGGGGCCGTTCGCGTATCTGCGTCCGGGTACGAAGCTGGGTCTGAAGGCGAAGGCCGGCACGTACGTGGAGATGAAGAACGCGACGATCGGTGAGGGTACGAAGGTGCCGCACCTGTCGTACGTGGGTGATGCGACGATCGGCGAGTACACGAACATCGGTGCGGCGAGCGTGTTCGTGAACTATGACGGTGAGCACAAGCACCACACGACGGTCGGCTCACACTGCAAGACGGGTTCGGACAACATGTTTGTGGCGCCCGTCACGATCGGGGACGGCGCGTATACGGCCGCCGGGTCCGTGATCACGAAGGACGTGCCGCCGGGTGCGCTGGCCGTGGCCCGTGGCCAGCAGCGGAATATCGAGGGTTGGGTGGCTCGTAAGCGTCCGGGGAGTGCGGCGGCGTCGGCGGCGCAGTCGGCGTCCGTGGACGAGTCCGAGGTCCGCTGAGGGGTCTTCCGGGTGAACTGACCGGAAACAGGTACGCCTGGGACGGCGTACCGTGATAGGTGCACGCAATTCGGCTGGCTCACCGTGTGCGGGACGGACGCACACGGGGGCGAGCAGCTTTCAACACGTCTGAGGAGACTGTGCTGTGACCGGGATCAAGACGACCGGCGAGAAGAAGCTGATGCTCTTCTCCGGCCGCGCCCACCCCGAGCTGGCCGAGGAGGTTGCGCATCAGTTGGGCGTCGGCCTCGTGCCGACCAAGGCTTTCGATTTTGCGAACGGTGAGATCTACGTTCGTTTCCAGGAGTCGGCTCGTGGCGCGGACTGCTTCCTGATCCAGAGCCACACGGCTCCGATCAACAAGTGGATCATGGAGCAGCTGATCATGATCGACGCGCTGAAGCGTGCGTCGGCGCGCTCCATCACCGTGATCATCCCGTCGTACGGGTACGCCCGTCAGGACAAGAAGCACAAGGGCCGCGAGCCGATCTCGGCGCGGCTGGTGGCGGATCTGCTGAAGACGGCGGGTGCGGAGCGGATCCTGACGGTGGACCTGCACACGGACCAGATCCAGGGCTTCTTCGACGGTCCGGTGGACCACCTGTCGGCGCTGTCGGTGCTGGCGGATTACGTGGGCGCGAAGGTGGACCGTACGAAGCTGACGATCGTGTCTCCGGACGCGGGTCGTGTGCGGGTGGCGGACCGTTGGTGTGACCGGCTGGACGCGCCGCTGGCGATCGTGCACAAGCGGCGTGACAAGGATGTCGCGAACCAGGTGACGGTCCACGAGGTGGTCGGTGAGGTCGCGGGCCGGGTCTGCGTCCTGGTCGACGACATGATCGACACGGGTGGCACGATCTGTGCGGCTGCCGATGCGCTGTTCGCGCACGGTGCGGAGGACGTGATCGTGACGGCGACGCACGGCATCCTGTCGGGTCCGGCGGCCGACCGTCTGAAGAACTCGAAGGTCAGTGAGTTCGTGTTCACGAACACGCTGCCGGATCCGTCCGACCTGGAGCTGGACAAGATCACGGTGCTGTCGATCGCGCCGATGATCGCGCGTGCGGTGCGCGAGGTGTTCGAGGACGGTTCGGTCACGAGCCTGTTCGAAGAGCAGCAGTAGAGATCCTTTTGGGTACGGCCTCCCGGCCGGGTAGACTCTTCGAGTTGCTCGGCGAGGGAGGCCGTACCTGTTTTCGGGTGCGGATGCTCCGTTATCGACGCGCTCTTCGTAGCAGGCCGTTCCGGCCGGGTGACTCTGTCCATTTCCGTCACCCCCACGAGGAGTGAGCATGTCCGAGGTCAAGCTTTCCGCCGAGACCCGCACCGATTTCGGTAAGGGCGCCGCCCGTCAGGCCCGTCGCGACGGCAAGGTTCCCGGTGTCATCTACGGTCACGGCACCGCCCCGAAGCACGTCGACGTCGAGGGCCACGGCCTGATGATGGCGCTGAAGACCCCGAACGTCCTGATCTCTCTGGACATCGCGGGCGCCGGCTCCGAGCTGGTCATCCCGAAGGCCGTGCAGCGTCACCCCGTCAAGCGCAGCCTGACCCACGTCGACTTCCTGATCGTCCAGAAGGGCGAGAAGGTCACGGTGGACGTTCCGGTCGTCACCGAGGGTGACCTGGCTCCGGGTGGCAACCTGCTGGAGACCCTGCTGACCACGATCTCCGTCGAGACCGAGGCCACGCACATCCCGACCGAGGTCACCGTGTCCATCGCGGGTCTGGAGGCCGGTGCCTCGATCCACGCCAAGGACCTGGTCCTGCCGAAGGGCACCACGCTGGCCGTCGACGGTGAGACCGCCGTTCTGCAGGTCGTCGCCGCCCAGGCCGAGGAGCCGGCCGCCGAGACCGAGGGTGAGGGCGCCGAGGCCTGAGCCTCGCCGTTCCTGTTTGGCTGTGCCTTCAGCAGTTGCTGACCGACCGCCGTCCGGCTCCACTGGAGCGGGACGGCGGTCGTCCTCGTTAAGGAGCTTTTGATGTCGGACGACGCGGCGCCCTGGCTGATCGTGGGTCTCGGGAATCCGGGTGCGGAGTATGCGGGCAACCGCCACAACATCGGGTTCATGGTGGTGGACCTGTTGGCGGAGCGGATGCGCGGGAAGTTCAAGGCGCACAAGGCGCGGGCGCAGGTGGTGGAGGGCCGGATGGGTGCGCCGGGTCCGGCGAACCGCCGGGTGGTGCTGGCGAAGCCCATGTCGTTCATGAACCTGTCGGGTGGGCCGGTGACGGCGCTGCGGGATTTCTACAAGGTGCCGGTGGAGCGGATCGTGGCGGTCCATGACGAGCTGGACATCGACTATCCGACGCTGCGGTTGAAGCTGGGTGGCGGGGACAACGGGCACAACGGTCTGAAGTCGATGACGAAGGCGATGGGTGCGGATTACCACCGGGTGCGGTGCGGGATCGGGCGTCCGCCGGGCCGGATGCAGGTGGCGGACTTCGTGCTGAAGGACTTTTCGTCCTCGGAGCGCAAGGAGCTGGAGTGGTTCGTGGACCGGGCGGCGGATGCGGTGGAGTGCCTGGTGGCGGAGGGTTTGGAGCGGGCGCAGTCCGCGTACAACTCGTGACGGTGGCCTGGTCGTGGGGAGATCGTTACTTCTGACATTCCGCCCGCGGCGGGCCAATTGCCCACGAGTACCCACGAGTACCTCTTGACCGTGGCGGGTGGCGCTCAGCATGCTGGGCCGCCGCCCCCCACGGCACTGTTCCCCCCTCCTTGTCAGAGGTACCTCCATGCCCATTTCCAGGGTTCGTTGGGCTGCGGCGACGCTTCCCGCCGCGGCCTCGCTGCTTCTGGCGGCCGGCGCCGCCCCCGCTTTCGCGGACGACACCTACACCCTTCCGCTCCACCAGCCTGTGCCGGTGACCGCCACGTCGCAGGGCGTGGAGCACGAGAAGAGCTGTGCGGACATACCGTCGAGCAAGGACGGCTGGCACTTCGTGCTGCCCGGGAACTCGACGACGTTCGTCAAGCTGACGGTCACTTTCGAGCCGGGCGGCCAGCAGGTCGTGACGGTCTTCGGGCCGCCGTCGGACAAGCACGCCTACGTGGCTTCGGCGCCGGGTGCGAAGCTGACGGCGGCGTCCGCCGAGGTCAAGGGCGGCAGCGTCGACTGGTTCAACCTGTCGCACACGTGCCCGGCGACGACGAAGCCGAGCGGGACCCCGTCGGGGACGCCGAGTTCGGCGCCGCCGTCGCAGTCGCCGAGCCAGAGTCCTTCGCAGAGCGCTTCGCCGTCGCCGTCGGGTACGCCGTCGGGGACGCCGAGCCGTACGCCGTCGGGGACGCCTTCCTCGCCGGTCGCGTCGGTCTCGCCTTCGGCGGGTGCGGGCGGTACGACCGGTGGTGACCTGGCGAAGACCGGTTCGGACACTCCGGTGGGTCTGCTCGCCGCGGTGGCGGCGGCGCTGGTCGGTGCCGGTGCCTTCCTGGTGGTCCGCCGTCGCAAGGCCGGCGCGCAGGGCTGAGCCCGCGCGCGGGCTGTTCCCGTACGAAAGCCCCCGCCCTCCGGATCGGTTCCGGAGGGCGGGGGCTTTCGTGTGCCGGGGTGTGTCAGCCGGTGTGTGTCAGCCGGTGTTGCGCAGGCCTGCGGCGACGCCGTTGACGGTGAGCAGCAGGGCGCGGGAGAGCAGCGGGTCGGGGTCTTCGCCGCGGGCGGCGGCGGCGCGCTGGCGGGCGAGGAGGGAGACCTGGAGGTAGGAGATGGGGTCGAGGTAGGCGTCGCGGACGGCGAAGGTCTGCTGGAGGACGGGGTGGGAGTCCAGGAGCTTTTCGCCGCCGGTGATGCGCAGGACCTCGCGGACGGTGAGTTCGTGTTCGGCTTCGATGCGGGCGAAGACGTGCTTGAGGTGGTCGGGGACGAGGGTGTCGACGTAGTGGCGGGCGATCCGCAGGTCGGTCTTGGCCAGCGTCATCTCGACGTTGGACAGGAAGTTGCGGAAGAAGTGCCAGCGTTCGCCCATTTCGGTGAGGACGTCGCCCTGGCCGGTTTCGCGCAGGGCCTTGAGGCCGGAGCCGACGCCGTACCAGCCGGGGACGATCTGGCGGGACTGGGTCCAGCCGAAGACCCAGGGGATGGCGCGCAGCCCGTCGAGGCCGGCGCCGGAGTCGGGGCGGCGGGAGGGCCGGGAGCCGAGGTGGAGGTCGGCGAGCTGGTCGACGGGGGTGGCGGCGAAGAAGTAGGCCGGCAGGTCGGGGTCTTCGACGAGGGTGCGATAGGCGGCGTGGGCGGCGTCGGAGACGGTGTCCATGGCCGCGTCCCAGCGGGCGAGGTCGTCGTGGGACTGGCGGGGGGCGGTGTGCAGGGCGGAGGCCTGCAGGGTGGCGGCGACGGTGAGTTCGAGGTTCTCGCGGGCGAGGGAGGGGACGAGGTACTTGTCGGAGATGACCTCGCCCTGCTCGGTGACCTTGATCTCGCCTTCGAGGGTGCCCCAGGGCTGGGCGAGGATCGCGTCGTGGGAGGGGCCGCCGCCGCGGCCGACGGTGCCGCCGCGGCCGTGGAAGAGGCGCAGGCGGACGCCGTAGCGGTGGGCGACGTCGCGCAGGCGGCGCTGGGCGCGGTGGATCTCCCACTGGCTGGTGGTGATGCCGCCGAACTTGGAGGAGTCGGAGTAGCCGAGCATGACCTCCTGGACGTCGCCGCGCAGGGAGACCAGGCGGCGGTAGGAGGGGTCGGCGAGCATCTGGTCGAGGATGACGTCGGCGGCGCGCAGCTCGTCGGTGGTTTCGAGGAGCGGGACGATGCCGATCTTGGCCCAGCCGGCGTGGAGGTCGATGAGGCCGGCTTCGCGGGCGAGGACGGCGGCGGCGAAGACGTCGTCGGCGCCCTGGCACATCGAGATGATGTAGGACTCGATGACTTCGGGGCCGAACTTCTCGAAGGCGTCCTTGATCGCGAAGAAGACGCCGAGGGTCTTGTGTCCGGCCGCGTCGAGGGGTGCGGGGGTGGGTGCGAGGGGGCGGCGGGAGCGGAGTTCCTTGGCGAGGAGCTTGCCGCGGTAGTCGCGGGGCATGTCGGCGTAGCGCCAGGATTCCTCGCCGAGGCGGTCGAAGAGCTGGCCGAGGGCGTGGTGGTGGGCGTCGGCGTGTTCGCGGACGTCCATGGTGGCGAGCTGGAGGCCGAAGGCGGCGAGGGTGCGGATGGTGCGGTCCATGCGGCCGTCGGCGAAGAGGGCGCCGCGGTGTTCGCGCAGGGAGGTCTGGATGAGGGTGAGGTCGGTGAGGAGCTCGGCGGTGCCGAGGTAGTCGCGGCCTTCCTCGTGGGGGGTGCCCTTGGCGAGGCGCTGGCGGGTGTTGAGGAGCTTCTGTCGGATGCAGGTGGCCTTGAGGCGGTAGGGCTCCTCGGCGTTGAGCCGCTTGTAGCGGGGGCTGATCTCGGGCAGGCGTTCGAGGTCGGCCTGGAGGGAGGAGAGGAGTTCCTCGGTGGCTCCGGTGTAGCGGATGGAGTTGGAGAGCAGGCCGCGCAGGAAGTCGACGAGTTCGAGGGCGTCGGTGATGCCGTGTTCGTGCTGGAGGATCAGCACGTCGCGGGTGACCTCGGGGGTGACGTTGGGGTTGCCGTCGCGGTCGCCGCCGATCCAGGTGCCGAAGGTGAGGGGGCGGGTGCCGGCGGGGATTTCGACGCCGACGCGCTGGAGTTCGGCGGTGAGGTCTTCCAGGACGTCGCCGACGGCGCCGGCGTGGAGTTCGTCGAGGTAGTAGATGGCGTTGCGGGCCTCGTCGGTGGGTTCGGGGCGGACGACGCGCAGTTCGTCGGTCTGCCAGACGAGGTCGATGTTCTCGGCGAGGCGCAGGTCGTGGCGGCGGCGTTCGCCGGCGCCGGAGACGGGCTCTTCGAGGAGGGCGGCGATGCGGCGCAGCTTGTTGAGGACGCTGCGGCGGGCCGCTTCGGTGGGGTGTGCGGTGAAGACGGGGCGGACGTTGAGGTTCTTGACCGTTTCGCGCAGGTGGGCGGGGTCGGCGTCCTTGAGCATGTCGGCGGTGCGCGCGAGGAGGCCGCCTTCGGCGGCGCGGTGGGCGCGCAGTTCCTTGCCCCGGTGGACCTGTTCGGTGACGTTGGCGAGGTGGAAGTAGGTGGAGAAGGCGCGTACGAGCTTGGCGGCGGTCTCCAGGTCGGTCTCGCCGAGCAGTGCGGCGGCGGCTTCGCCGTCGGTGCGGGTGAGGGCGCGTACGCGTTCGACGAGGTCGAGGAGGTCCTGGCCTTCTTGGCGGACGAGGGTTTCGCCGAGGAGGTCGCCGAGGCGGCGGATGTCCGCGCGCAGCTCTGCGTTGGCGGCGGCGACTGCCGTGGGGGTGGAGGGGGCCTGGTCAGCACTGCTCACAGGTGCGGCTCCTTGCAGTGTTCGAGCGCTACTGGGAGGTGGGTACCGGGGCACGCCCGGTTACCGGTGCGGACCGCGCTGTCCGACGCCACCAGGATAGGTGGCCGGTGGTGATGTCCAGGTAGGCGTCCCGGCAGGCGGGACGGGGGGTGTGGCGGGAGGCTGGGGGTAAGCGCGGTGGGGAGGCGGTGGGCGCGGTGGCCGCCCGGGCGTGCTCCTCTTGCCGCGCTGCAACGCTTTGCCATACTTACGTTGCCGTAGGTTACGGCTCCGTAGGCTGGGGCCGGCCGTCTCCCGACCCCGTTCTTTGCATACCGCTTCCTGCACACCCCCGATTCCTCACCCCCAGGGGACATGCCATGACCCTCAGTCCGGATCTCGTCGAGGGCGCTTCGGCGGCCTCCGAATCGTCCCTGCCGTCCGCGACGCGCGGCGGTGAGAGCAAGCGGTCCACGGAGCAGATCGCTTTGCTGCTGTTCATCACCGTTCCCTTCCTGGCGCTGCTGGCGGCGGTTCCGCTGGCGTGGGGCTGGGGGGTGAGCTGGCTGGACCTCGGCCTGATGGTGTTCATGTACTTCCTGGCGTGCCACGGGGTCACCATCGGTTTCCACCGCTATTTCACGCACGGGTCCTTCAAGGCGAAGCGGCCGCTGCGGATCGTGTTGGCCGTGATGGGGTCGATGGCGGTGGAGGGGCCGCTGGTGCGCTGGGTGGCGGACCACCGCAAGCACCACAAGTTCTCCGACCACGAGGGTGATCCGCATTCGCCGTGGCGGTTCGGGGAGAGCGTGCCGGCGCTGATGAAGGGCCTGTGGTGGGCGCACATCGGGTGGCTGTTCGACGAGGAGCAGACCAATCAGCAGAAGTACGCCCCCGATCTGATCAAGGATCCCGCGATCCGGCGGATCTCGCGTGACTTCGTCTACTGGACGGTCCTGTCGCTGGCGATCCCGCCGCTGGTGGGCGGTCTGGTGACGATGTCGTGGTGGGGGGCGTTCACGGCGTTCTTCTGGGGTTCGCTGGTGCGGGTGGCGCTGCTGCACCATGTGACGTGGTCGATCAATTCGATCTGTCATGCGGTGGGCAAGCGGCCGTTCAGGTCGCGGGACCGTTCGGGCAACGTGTGGTGGCTGGCGGTGCTGTCGTGCGGTGAGTCCTGGCACAACCTGCACCATGCGGACCCGACCTCGGCCCGGCACGGGGTGCTGCGCGGCCAGGTCGACTCCAGTGCCCGGCTGATCCGCTGGTTCGAGCTGGCGGGGTGGGCGACGGACGTGCGCTGGCCCTCGCGGGAGCGGGTGGACGCCCGGCGCAGGGAAAACGCGTCGAACGCGGCATGATGGTGGGCGTGGCGATCGACGGCAGTACTTCCAGCAGCGACAAGCCCCGGCGCGGCCGCAGGGTCCGGATGACGGGCGCGGAGCGTCGTCAGCAACTGCTGGACATCGGTCGGGCCCTGTTCGCGGAGAAGGGTTTCGAGGGCACCTCGGTGGAGGAGATCGCGGCGAAGGCCGGGGTGTCCAAGCCGGTGGTGTACGAGCACTTCGGCGGCAAGGAGGGCTTGTACGCGGTGGTCGTGGACCGGGAGATGCGCCAGCTGCTGGACGGGGTGACGGGCGCGCTGACGGCCGGGCACCCGCGGGAGCTGCTGGAGCAGGCGGCCTTTGCGCTGCTGGACTACATCGAGTCGTACACGGACGGTTTCCGGATCCTCGTGCGGGATTCGCCGGTGGCGCAGTCGACGGGTACGTTCGCCTCGCTGATCAGCGATATCGCCACGCAGGTCGAGGACATCCTGGGGCTGGAGTTCAAGGCGCGGGGGTTCGATCCGAAGCTGGCTCCGCTGTATGCGCAGGCGCTGGTGGGGATGGTGGCGCTGACCGGGCAGTGGTGGCTGGACGTGCGGCGGCCGAAGAAGGCGGAGGTGGCGGCGCATCTGGTGAACCTGGCCTGGCACGGGCTGGACGGGCTGGAGGCGAAGCCGCGGCTGGTGGGCCACCGCAAGAGCTGAGGGCCCGTGCGGGCCCGGTGTGCGACGGCGCCCCGTCACCGCGGTTGCGGGGACGGGGCGCCGTCGCGTGGCCGTCAGGCGGTGTGCGGCCCGGGGCCGTGCGGCTCCAGGAACTCAAGCCGGTTGCCGACCGGGTCCTCGGAGTGGAAGCGGCGGTGGCCCGGCAGGCCGTCGTCCCAGACGACCTTGGCGCCGCGCTGCTCCAGCCTGTCCGCGTACGCCTCGATGCCGGTCACCCGCAGGCCCGGGTGGGCTTTGCGGGCGGGCCGGAAGTCCTCCTCGACGCCCAGGTGCAGCTGTACGGGTCCGGCGGCGAACCAGCAGCCGCCGCGGGCGGCGAGGACGGGCGGTTTGGGGATCTCCGTCATGCCGAGGACGTGGGTGTAGTAGGCGCGCAGGAGGTCCTCGGAGCCGGGTGGCGCGGCGAGTTGGACGTGGTCGACTGCGGTCAGCATGCTCAGGGCTCCTTGCGTGCGACGGCGAAGATGCGCCGGAAGGGGAAGACGGTGCCGCGCGGTCCCGGCGGGTAGGCGGCGCGCAGCAGGTCCCGGTACTCGGCGAGGAAGGCGTCGGCGGCGTCCTTGTCGTCGCCGAGGGCGGTCAGGACGGGCCGCAGGGCGGTGCCCTTGACCCAGTCGAGTACGGGGTCGGGGCCGGACAGCATCTGGTAGTAGGTCGTCTCCCACGTGTCGGCGGCGCAGCCCAGCTCGGTGAAGCGGGCGAGGTATTCGGCAGGTTCGAGGATGTGGATGTAACGGGCGCCGTGGCCGGCCAGGCGGCCCCGCCAGCGCGGGGTGTCGCAGAGTTCGGCGAGGAGGGCGTGGCTGGGGGCGGTGAAGTTGCCGGGGATCTGGAAGGCGAAGGTGCCGCCGGGGCGCAGTCCGTTGATCCAGGCGGCGAAGGAGCCGGGGTGGCTGGGGACCCATTGGAGGGCGGCGTTGGAGACGATCAGGTCGTAGGGCTCCTCGGGGAGCCAGCCGGCGAGGTCGGCGTGGCGGAAGTCGAGGCTGCCGCCGCCGGGGGTGGGGCCGGCGTGTTCCTCGGTGGCGCGCAGCAGCATGTCCGGGGAGAGGTCGAAGCCGGTGATGCGGGCCCCGGGCCAGCGGTCGGCGAGGAGGGCGGTGACGTTGCCCGGGCCGCAGCCGAGGTCGGCGATGCGGGCGGGGACGGTGGGGAGTTCCGGTATGCGGCTCAGGAGGTCGAGGAAGGGCCGGGTGCGGTGTCCGGCGTGCCGGAGGTACTGCTGGGGGTCCCAGGTGGGCGCGGCGTGGGTGGTGGCCGTGGGGATCCGGGCCGACGCGATATCGGAATGCATGTTCGAGCCTCCCTGCTGGCGGGGCGGGTGGAAGCGGAAGCGGTTCCGGCCCCCTCCATGCCCATCGTCAGCCAAAATATATCTTGATGTCAAGATTCATGTTTTCAAGATATGCATCATCGAGATCCTTAATCTGAAGAGACTTCACATCGACAGACCCCTTACACTGATCGGCATGGAGGACGAGGTCGACCGATTGGTCGCGGCATGGCGGCGGGAGCGCCCTGACCTCGACGTGGAACCGCTCGAAGTGCTGAGCCGCGTCAGCAGGCTGGCCCGGCATCTCGACCGCGCCCGCAGGCTCGCCTTCTCCGAGCACGGCCTGGAGCCTTGGGAGTTCGACGTCCTGACCTCCCTGCGGCGCGCCGGCGCGCCCTACCAGCTCTCCCCCGGCCAGCTGCTGACCCAGACCCTCGTCACCTCCGGCACCATGACCAACCGCATCGACCGGCTGGCCAAGAAGGGCCTCGTCGAACGGCTGCCCGACCCCAACGACCGGCGGGGGGTCCTCGTCCGCCTGACGCCCGAGGGCCGCGACCGCGCCGACGAGGCGCTCGCCGGCCTGCTGGCCCAGGAACGGGCGATCCTGGCCCAGCTCTCCCGGGCCGAGCGCGGCGATCTCGCGGGACTGCTACGCCAGTTGACCGCTCCGTTCGACAACATCCCCGGCTAGCTCCGCCGGCCGGACGCCCGCCCGCCGGGCCAGCGCCACCGCCGCGAGCGTGGAGTGCACCCCCAGCTTGCCCAGGACGTTCTGCATGTGGGTGCGGACGGTGTGCGGGGACAGGAACAGCCGCGCGGCCACGTCCTTGCGGCCCAGCCCCGCCACCATGCAGCGCAGCACCTCGTGCTCGCGCGGCGTGAGGGACTCCACGAGCCGCTCGCTGTCACTGCGGTGCTTGCGCGCGGCCGTCAGCTCGCGCAGCACCCCCGTCAGCAGCGCGGGCGGCAAGTGGGTCTCCTCGCGCAGCACGCCCCGGACGACGGCCAGCAGCCGCGAGAGCGAGCAGTCCTTGGCCACCCAGCCGGAGGCCCCCGCCTGCAGGGCGAGCGCCGCCCGGCGCGGATCGTCGCGCTCGGCCAGCACCACGGTGCGCACCCCCGGGTGGGAAGCCCGCACCCCCGCGACCAGCGCGATCCCGTCCGGTCCGGGCGCGCCGGGCGGCAGCGGACCGGAGCCCGACTCGCGCTGCGCGGGCACGGGGCCCCCGGCGGCGGCGCCGAGGTCGGCATCGACCAGCAGGACGTCGAAGCGGCGGCCCTCCGCCACCGCGCGTTCGAGGCAGCGCAGCGCGGCGGGGCCGCTGCCGGCCGCGGACACGTCCACGTCGGGCTCGGCCGCGAGCGCGGCGGCGAGCGATTCGGCGAAGATGCGGTGATCGTCGACCACGAGAACCCGGATACGAACCACAAAACCCCCAAGGGTCGGGGAACGGACGGACGACTGCGGGTACGGCGCCCGGACCGGGTGATCCGCAGCTGCCGCGGCCGCCGCCGAGACACCTCTGCACTACCCCGGACCGGACGCCGTACCCGGCGTGTCTCGACCCCTGAAACAACACCGGCCCCCACCGGTGTCACGCATCAGCGTAGAGCGGGTCCCGCCTCGCGGTTGGCCGAATAGCAGAAGTTTTCCCCGCGATTTTCCGGCTCGAACCTGCCGAACGGGCATGTCCGTGGCCTGAATTCGATGTCGCGGTGGCCCGTATGGGAGCCGGAGCCGGGGAGCGTGCCACCGGCAGGTGCGCGGGGTCCGGTTCACCCGGCGTGTGCACGCCGGGCGCCCGCGCACTGCGCCCGCCCGCGGCGCTGGCCGCCCTGCGCGCGCCCCTGGCGCAGCGCCCGTACGGACCGCACGCCCCGCCGGGCGGCCGCACGCACCGCGCCCCCCGCACCGGTGCGGTGCGGGGGGCGCGGTGAGCGGGTGCGGCGCGGGAGGTCAGGAATGGTGGGCGCGGGTGAAGTTCCAGGCGTCCGTGATGATGCCGGTGAGGTCGGCGCGGGCCGGGGTCCAGCCGAGCCTCTCGTGCGCCCGGCGCGCCGAGGCGACGAGGACGGCGGGGTCGCCGGCCCGGCGCGGGGCGACGACCTCCGGGATCTCCTTGCCGGTGACCTTGCGGACGGTCTCGATGACCTCGCGGACCGAGAAGCCGTTGCCGTTGCCGAGGTTGCAGATCAGGTGCTCGCCCGGGGTGGCGGCGCGCAGCGCGGCCAGGTGGGCCTCCGCGAGGTCGGCGACGTGGATGTAGTCGCGTACGCACGTGCCGTCCGCGGTCGGGTAGTCCTCGCCGAACACCGAGATCGACTCGCGCCGGCCCAGGGCGACCTGGAGCACCAGCGGGATCAGGTGGGTCTCGGGGTCGTGGCGCTCGCCGAACTCCCCGTACGCCCCCGCCACGTTGAAGTAGCGCAGCGACACCGCCGCCACCCCGTGCGCCGTGCACTCGCCGGCGATCATGTGGTCGACGGCCAGCTTCGAGGCGCCGTAGGGGTTGGTGGGCTTGGTGACCGAGTCCTCGGTGAGCAGGCCCTCGGTGGGCTCGCCGTAGGTGGCGGCGGTGGAGGAGAACACGAGGGTGCGCACGCCGGCCGAGCGCATCGCGGCCAGCAGGGCGAGGGTGCCGCCCACGTTGTTGTCCCAGTACTTGCCCGGGTTCACGACGGACTCGCCGACCTGGGAGGAGGCCGCGAAGTGCAGGACGCCGTCGTAGGAGGAGTCGAGGTACTTCTCGGCGTCCTGGATGCGGCCCTCGATGAAGGCGGCGCCGGCGGGGACGCTCGCGCGGAAGCCGGTGGACAGGTCGTCGAGGACGGTGACCTCGTGCCCGGCCTCCAGGAGGTGGGCCGCCACGACGCTGCCGACGTATCCGGCGCCGCCGGTGACCATGTACTTGGAAGACGCCGTCTCACTCACTCGCCTACTACCTCTCCGAGGGGAACGCACGCGCCGTGCGTGCGCGTGCCGGTCACTGGCTTACCGGATTGTGGCCCTCCGGGGAAATCGGCGGCTCTTTCACTCCGGCGCGGAGGCCGCCCGCGGGAGGACCACCCGGTCCAGCAGACCCGTCCGGGCGGCCAGGGCGGCCGCCTCCAGCCGCGAGCCGACCCCCAGCTTCATGAGCACCCGCTGCACGTGCGTACGGGCCGTGCTCGGGGCGATCTCCATGCCCGCGGCGATGAGCCGGGTGTCCTCGCCCTCGGCGACCCGCAGCAGGACCTCCACCTCGCGCGGGGTGAGCAGCCGCAGCAGCCGGCTGCCCTCGTCGTCGGGCTGGGCGGCGGGGTTCAGCAGCTCGGCGAAGGCGCCCTGGAGCAGCTGCGGGGAGACGGCCGCCTCCCCCGCCCGGGCCTTGGCCAGCGCCCGCTCCACCCCTTCGATCCGCTCGTCGTGGCGTACGTACCCGCACGCCCCGGCGGCGAAGGCGGCCGCGATCCCGCGCGGGCTGGGCACGGGGCCCAGGACGACGACGGCGATCTGCGGGCGCTCCCGCTTGATGCGGACCACCGGTTCGAAGACGCCGGGCTCGGCGGGCGTGGCGGTGCCGAGCAGGCACACCTCCGGCGACCGGCTGATGACCAGTTCGGCGGCGCCCGCGGCGGGCGCGGCCGCGGCGAGCACCCGGTGCCCGCGCAGTTTCAGTGCAGAGGCCAGTGCCTCGGCCAGCAGCCGGTGCTCGTCGACCACCATGACCCGTACGCCCATTGGGCACCCACCCCCGACCCTTCTGCCCCGGCAAGCTACACGCTTGTTCGACGGTGCGCGGGGGATACCGCGCGAAAGCCCCCGGAAGGCGGACCTTCCGGGGGCTCGGCCGACTGCGCGGGCGACCGCGTGAGCGGCCGCCGGTCAGCTGGCGGTGAAGGAGACGAAGAGGAACTCCGGGTCGCTCGTCGCCGAGTACGGCTTGCGGGCCGTCGTCCGGGAGATGAAGAGCTTGCCGTTGTGGTAGCGGTACTCGGAGTACTCCGGGGAGAAGGCGGTCTCGGCGCGCTGGCTCGCCTTGTCCGCGGGGTTCTCCATCAGGAGGGTCTCCTTCATCGTCGTGCCGTCGATGCTGACGACCTGGCCGCCCTTGTCGTACGGGGGCTCCTTGTAGGCGATGATGTTCGACCCGTCCATGCGCAGCGGCCACATGGTGTACCGCTCGCCCGCGTCGGCGCGGTCGGTGGTCTGCTTGCCGGTCTCCAGGTCGAAGGAGAGCACCTCGTTGGTGCGGCCGACCGCGGCCTGGCCCTGGTGTTCGTAGGAGGGCAGGTAGACCTTGCCGTTGCCGACGACGAAGCCGCTGCACTTCTCGACCTCGGTGGCCCCGCACTTGGCGGCGAAGTTGCCGGAGGCGAGCGAGATGCGGGACTTCAGCTCGCCCTTGGCGTCGACGACGAACAGGTCGCTGACGCCGGTGGCGTTCTTCGCCGTCTTGCCGACGTCGGCGGCGACGACGAGGGGCTTGGTGGAGATGATGGAGGCCCACTCGATGCCGGGCGAGAGCTTGTAGGAGGCCGTGGGGGCGCCGGTGGCCGGGTCCAGGGTCTGCGCGACGAGCGTCTGGCTGCCGCTGCGGCCGCACTTGCGGATCACGCCGAGGGCCTCGCCGCCCGCGTAGCCCATGTCGTAGCAGCCTTCACCGTCGACCTTCGGGGTCCACAGGGACTTGCCGTCGGCGAGGTTCCAGGCGGCGCCGCCGCTGGTGCCGCCCGCGGCGACGGTCTGGCCGCTGATGGTGACCTCGTAGTAGGTGGCGGGCTTGTCGCCGGTGGTGGCGCCCTTGGCGTTGCCGGACCAGACGAGCTTGCCGGTGTTCAGGTCGATGACGCCGACCTCGGTGCACGGCGGGTACTTGTTCTCGGGGGTGGACTGGGCCGGGCGGAACAGCACCGCGGTCTTGTTGTCGGTGATGTGCTTGGTGGCGGCGCAGACCTCGCCGGGGAACGGCAGTTCCCACTTCTTGCCGCCGTCGACGAGGTTGTAGCCGACGACCTTGGCGACATCGGTCTTGATGTAGGTGGTGTCGGTGAGCCAGGAGCCCGCCACGCCGACGACGTCCTCGGGCGTCGGGTTCGGCTGGTTGTACAGCGGCTTCGACTTCGGGTTGGAGGGGACCTTCTCCGAGCCGGGCGTGCCGCCGGCCGGCTTGTCGCCGCCGGGGCTGCCGCTGGCGCTGGGCCGGGCGGAGCCGCCGCCGTCGTCACCCGAGACGTACCAGAAGCCGCCGCCGATGATCAGGACGATGGCCAGCAGGGCCGCGCCGACGATCATCAGCTGGGTGCGCTTGTCGCCGCCGCCCGCGGGGGCCGCGGGCGGCTGGGCGGCGTACGTCGGCGCCTGCTGGGGCGGGTAGGCGTAGCCCTGCTGGGGGTATCCGTACGCCGGCTGCCCGGCCGGGGCCTGAGGCTGCCCGGCGGGGGCCGCGGGCGGCGCGGCCGGTACGGTCGGCGGCTCGGCCGGCGGCTGCGGGGGCCCCGGCGGTGCGGGCGGCACCGGCGGCGGCGCTCCGAAGCCCCCGGGGGGCGGATCCTGCGGGGCGCCGAAGCCGCCGGCGGGCGGCTGGGGCGGGGGCGGCGGGGTACTCATGGGTTGCTAAGCCTCTCGGTGGGCGGCTCGGTGGACGCGTTCACTTGCCGAAGACCATCAGGAGCTTCTCGTCCTTGCCCTTGGCGAGCAGGCGGGAGGCGGAGATGTACAGCCGGCCGCCGGCGTAGTCGACCTTCGGGGCGTAGAAGGAGCTCTCGATCGGCGCGGCGGCGCCCGAGGGGTTGCGCAGCAGCGCGGTGGGCTGTCCGCCTGCGGCGGGGATCGAGACGACCTCGCCGCCCTGGTCCTGCTCCGCGTGGCGGTAGGCGATCAGCTGCCCGTTCGCGGCGCCCAGCGGGGTGAGGGTGCGCTTGTCCCCGGCGGGGGTGCGCCACTTGACCTTGCCGGTGCCCAGGTCGAAGGCGACGATCTCGTTGGCCTTGCCGGGCTCCGCGACGGTCGGCAGGTAGAGGGTGTTCGCGTCGACGGCGGTGTTGGAGCAGACCTCGACGGACCGGAAGAGGCCGCCGCTGCAACTGGTGGCGAAGCTGCCTTCGCCGCTGACGGTGGTGCGCTGCTTGCCGTCGGGTCCGAGGACCACGATGGAGCGTTCCTTCTTGTCCTCGTTGCCGACGTCGAGGACGAGCGGGTCCAGCGAGTAGACGGCGGTGACCTTGTACTTGGCGGGGAGCCGGTAGGTCCAGGTCTTCTTGCCGGTGACCGGGTCGGCGTCGGAGACCTCGGCGGTCATGTCGTCGTCGTAGCAGGTGGAGATGGCGATCATCTTGCCGTTGTGGGCGACGTAGGAGTCGGGCTTGCAGCCCTCGGCCGTGGCGCTGCCGAACAGTTTGTCGCCGGTGCTGACCTTGAAGGCGCTGGCCGTGCCGCTGCGGCTGACGGCGACGATGTCGCCGGTGATGCCGAGGCTGGGGCTGGTCATGATGTCGAAGAGGCCCTCTTTGGGCACCTCCTTCGTCCAGCCCTCCTTGCCGGACTTGAGGTCGACCTGGCGCATCTGGCTGCAGCTGGCGCTGTCGCCCTCGCCGTCCTTGAACATGACGACGGTCTTGGCTTCGGCGGTGGTCTGGCGGGTGACGGCGCAGATCGGCGTGGGGAAGGCGAGCGTCCACTTCTCCTTGCCGTCGGTGGCGCCGTAGGCGGTGAGGTTCTTCCAGACGCTCTTGACGACGGTGTCGCCGACGACCCACTGGCCTTCGGAGTCCACGCCGAGGCCGGGTCCGTCGACCTTGGCGGTCTTCAGCCACAGGACCTTGTCCTCGCCCTGCTTGCGGCCGGCGTTGAGGTCCTCGTCGGCCTTCGAGCCGTTGCCGCTGCCGTCGCCGGTGTCGGCGGAGGCGGACGGCTTGTCGTCGCCGGGTCCCGGGCCCTGCGCGACGGGCTTCTTCGGGTCCTTGCCGTCGCCGCCCGCGAAGGCGAGGTACGCGCCCGCGCCGAGGACGAGCACGCCGGCGGCGGCCGCGGCGATGATGACGGCCATCCGCTTCTTCGGCGGCATGCCCTGGCCCTGCGGGGCGCCGGGTGGCGGATAGCCGTAGCCGCCCGGGGGCGTGGCCGGCTGGGGTCCCCAACCGGGCTGGTGCATGGGCTGGGTGGGAGGCTGCTGGGCGTACGGGTTCTCGCCCTGCGGCGGGTGGCCGTAGCCGGGTGCGGACTGCGGCGGGCCGGGCAGGTGACCGTAACCGGACGGCGGGGGCGGCTGGTTCGGCGGCTGGGGCGGCTCGGTCATCAGCGCATACCTTCGGCGTCGGGTGATCGTGGAGGATCACCTTTGTATCACTGACGCCGTCCCTACATCGGGCCGGTCCCGCCCCTGTTCCCAAGGGAGGACCGGCCCGTGACAACGCTGTTATCGGGCCGGGGAACTACGCCTCCTCGGCCAGTTCCAGCCAGCGCATCTCCAACTCGTCCCGCTCCGAGATGAGTTCGCGCAGCTCCGCGTCGAGCTTGGCCACCTTGTCGAAGTCGGTGGCGTGCTCGGCGATCTGGGCGTGCAGATTGCTCTCGCGGTCCGACATCTTGTTGAGCTGCCGCTCGATCTTCGCCAGTTCCTTCTTCGCGAGGCGGGAGTCGCCGGAGGACGTCGACTTGGGGGCGGCGGGGGCGGGTGCCGGGGCGGCCGCCTCGATCATCTTCCGGCGGCGCTCCAGGTACTCGTCGAGCCCGCGCGGCAGCATCCGCAGCGTGGCGTCGCCGAGCAGGGCCATCACCGTGTCGGTGGTGCGCTCGATGAAGAACCGGTCGTGGGAGATCACGATCATCGAGCCGGGCCAGCCGTCGAGGAGGTCCTCCAGCTGGGTGAGGGTCTCGATGTCGAGGTCGTTGGTGGGCTCGTCGAGGAACAGGACGTTGGGCTCGTCCATCAGCAGCCGCAGGATCTGCAGGCGGCGGCGCTCACCGCCGGAGAGGTCGCCGACGGGCGTCCACTGCTTCTCCTTGGTGAAGCCGAACTGCTCGCACAGCTGACCGGCGGTCATCTCGCGGCCCTTGCCGAGGTCGACCCGGTCCCGTACGCGCTGCACGGCCTCCAGGACGCGCAGGGACGGGTCGAGTTCGCCGACCTCCTGGGAGAGGTAGGCGAGCTTGACGGTCTTGCCGACGGTGACGGTGCCGGCGACGGGCTGGACATCGCCCTGGGTGCGGGCGGCTTCGGCGAGGGCGCGCAGCAGGGAGGTCTTGCCGGCGCCGTTGACGCCGACGAGGCCGACGCGGTCGCCGGGGCCGAGGTGCCAGGTGAGCTGCTTGAGCAGGATCTTCGGGCCGGCCTGGACGGTGACGTTCTCCAGGTCGAACACGGTCTTGCCGAGGCGGGCGTTGGCGAAGCGCATCAGCTCGGACTTGTCGCGCGGCGGCGGCACGTCGGCGATGAGCTCGTTGGCGGCCTCGATGCGGTAGCGGGGCTTGGAGGTCCGGGCGGGGGCGCCGCGGCGCAGCCAGGCCAGCTCCTTGCGCATCAGGTTCTGCCGCTTGGTCTCCTCGGTGGCGGCGATCCGCTCGCGTTCGGCGCGGGCGAAGACGTAGTCGCTGTAGCCGCCTTCGTACTCGTAGACGGCGCCGCGCTGGACGTCCCACATGCGGGTGCAGACCTGGTCGAGGAACCAGCGGTCGTGGGTGACGCACACGAGGGCGGAGCGCCGCTCCTGCAGGTGGCGGGCCAGCCAGGCGATGCCCTCGACGTCGAGGTGGTTGGTGGGCTCGTCGAGGACGAGCAGGTCCTGGTCGGCGATGAGCAGCTTGGCGAGCGCGATGCGGCGGCGCTCGCCGCCGGAGAGCGGGCCGATGACGGTGTCGAGGCCCTGGGCGAAGCCGGGCAGGTCGAGGCCGCCGAAGAGGCCGGTCAGGATGTCGCGGATCCTGGCGTTGCCGGCCCACTCGTGGTCGGCCATGTCCCGGATCATCTCGTGGCGGATGGTGGCCGCGGGGTCGAGGGAGTCGTGCTGGGTGAGGACGCCCATGCGCAGGCCGCCGCTCTGGGTGACCCGGCCGGTGTCGGGTTCCTCCAGTTTGGCGAGCATGCGGATCAGGGTGGTCTTGCCGTCGCCGTTGCGGCCCACGACACCGATCCGGTCTCCCTCGGACACGCCGAGGGAGATGCCGTCGAGCAGGGCACGGGTTCCGTACACCTTGCTGACTGCCTCGACATTGACCAGATTGACGGCCATCAGACGCACTCCAGGTGGGGGTCCTCCCGGTCCGGGACCGGGGGGAAAATGTGGATCAGCCCCCCAGCCTAACCCTCCGGGCCGGGCCGCAAGGCGCCGCGGGCGGCCCGGCGACGGGGGAGGCTAGGGCAGGACCACCGCTCCGGGGGACGGGCTGGTGGCCACCCGGGTGGTGCGGCAGGTGCCGGAGGCTTCGAGGGCCGCCGCCACCTTCAGGGCCGCTTCGGGATCGCGGACCAGGAACGCGGTGGTGGGGCCGGAGCCGGAGACCAGCCCGGCCAGGGCGCCCGCCTCCGTGCCCGCGGCCAGGGTCTGCGCCAGCTGGGGGCGCAGCGACAGCGCGGCCGGCTGGAGGTCGTTGGCCAGGGTGGCGGCGAGGGCGTCCGCGTCGCCGGAGGCCAGGGCCGCCAGCAGGGCCGGCGAGGCCTCGGGCGCCGGGAGCTCCCGGTCCGCGGTGAGCCGGTCGAACTCCCGGAACACCGCCGGGGTGGACAGGCCGCCGTCGGCCACGGCGAACACCCAGTGGAAGGAGCCCGCCTCGACCGGGGTCAGCAGCTCCCCGCGCCCGGTGCCCAGGGCGGCGCCGCCGACCAGGCTGAACGGCACGTCGCTGCCGAGCTCGGCGCAGATGTCCAGGAGGTCCTGGACGGGGGTGTCCAGTCCCCACAGGGTGTCGCAGGCCAGCAGGGCCGCCGCGCCGTCGGCGCTGCCGCCGGCCATGCCTCCGGCGACGGGGATGTTCTTCGCGATGTGCAGGTGGACGTCGGGGGTCAGGCCGGCCCGGGCGGCCAGGAGCTCCGCGGCCCGCGCCGCCAGGTTCGTGCGGTCCAGCGGGACCTGGTCGGCGTCCGGTCCGGCGCAGCTGACGGTGAGGCCCTCGGACGGGGTGGCGGTCACCTCGTCGTGGAGGGACACCGCGAGGAAGACGTTGGCGAGGTCGTGGAACCCGTCGGGCCGGGCCGCGCCGACCGCCAGCTGGACGTTGACCTTCGCGGGGACCCGTACGGTGACCCCGGCGCGCACGCCCGCGCTCACAGCGCCGGCCTTTCGGCGGCGGGCTTGTGCTCGGCGATCGCCGCGAACTCCTCGACGGTGAGGGATTCCCCGCGTGCCTGCGGGGAGATCCCGGCGGCGACGAGCGCCGCCTCGGCGCCCGCCGCGGAACCGGCCCAGCCGGCCAGCGCGGCACGCAGCGTCTTGCGGCGCTGCGCGAAGGCCGCGTCGACGACCGCGAAGACCTCCGCCTTCGAGGCGGCCGTCTTGATCGGCTCGGCGCGCCGCACGAGCGAGACGAGACCGGAGTCCACGTTCGGCGCGGGCCAGAACACGTTGCGGCCGATCGCCCCGGCCCGCTTCACGTCCGCGTACCAGTTCGCCTTGACCGAGGGGACCCCGTACACCTTGTTGCCGGGCTTGGCGGCCAGCCGGTCGGCCACCTCCGCCTGGACCATGACGAGCGTGCGCTCGATGCTCGGGAAGCGGTCCAGCATGGTGAGCAGCACGGGTACGGCCACGTTGTAGGGGAGGTTCGCGACCAGTGCCGTGGGCGGCGGCCCCGGCAGTTCCTCCACCAGCATCGCGTCGGAGTGGACCAGTGCGAAGCGGTCCTTGCGCTGCGGCATCCGCGCCTCGATGGTGGCGGGCAGTGCCGCGGCCAGGACGTCGTCGATCTCGACGGCGGTGACCCGGTCCGCGGCCTCCAGGAGGGCGAGCGTCAGCGAGCCGAGCCCCGGCCCGACCTCGACGACGACGTCGTCGGGCCGTACCTCGGCGGTGCGCACGATGCGGCGGACCGTGTTGGCGTCGATGACGAAGTTCTGGCCCTTCTGCTTCGTGGGCCGTACGCCGAGTACGGCGGCCAGTTCCCGGATGTCGGCCGGGCCCAGGAGGGCGTCTGGGGTCGTGCTTTCAGGCTGCTGCTCTGCGGTGCTCACCGGTAAAGCCTACGGCCGCAGTGCGGCCACGGACTCGCCCCCCGCTGTACGTAGAGCTTCTTGGCCCGGTAGGTCTGCTCGGCGCCCGGTGCGTCCTGGGGGCGGCCGCTGCCGCCGAGGCTCTGCCAGGTGTGCACGTCGAACTGGTAGAGCCCGCCGTAGGTGCCGGACGCGTCGGTGGCGGTGGGGCGGCCGCCGGACTCGCACTGGGCCAGCGCCGCCCAGTCCAGGCCGTCCGCGCCCGCGACGGAGGTCGGAAGGGGTTTGGTGCCGACCTTGACCAGCTGGGTGACGGGCTCGCGGACGGTCTCCTCGGCGACCTGGCGGGGTTTTTGGCGGACGCCGTTGACGGTGCGCAGGACGTAGGTGACCCGGCGGGCGCCGGGGCGGCCGGCGCGTTCGACGACCTCGGTCCCGGCGAACAGGCTGTCGTCCTCGACCTTCTCGGTGGGGTACGGGATGCGTTCCTCGCGGACCTCGCGGGTGCCGGTGACGCGGAGGACGGTGACGGTCTGGCCGTCGCGGGGGAAGGAGGCGGGCGGGACGGAGGTGGTGTCCTGGCCGCGCAGGGTGATCCCGGCCTGGGCGAGGGCCTCCTGGACGGTGGCGGCGTTGGTGCGGATGGTGGTCTCCGTGCCGTCGGCCATGAAGGTGATGCTGCGTTCGGTGCGGACGGCGAGGGCGAGGCCGGTGCGGGGGACGGGGGCGGTGCGGGCGGTGGACAGGTAGGCGCCTTCGACGCGGATCCCGAACTGGCGCAGGGCGCCCTCGACGGTGCGGGCGGTGGTCCACACCTGGCGGCTCTGCCCGTCGAGCGTGAGGTTCAGGGGGCGCCCGTAGTGGACGACGACCTCGTCGCCGTCGTCGAGGGCGGCGTTTCTCGCGGGGGCGACGAGGTCGTGGGGGCCGACGCCCAGTCCTTCGGCGGCGAGGAGTTCGCCGACGTCGTCGGCGAAGGTGTGCAGGGTCCTGGGCTGCCCGTCGACGGTGAGCCGTACGGACTTGTCGGCGGCGACGAAGGCGGTGGTGCCGCCTGCGAGGACGGCGACGACGAGCGCCTGCGGAACGATCCGCCGCCAGTTGTCCCGCCCCGTGGCCGCTGCGACCGCGGCTCCCGCGACCGCCGCTCCCGCTGCTGCGGCTTCTGCCGGGGCGGCCCCGTCGCGCCGCCGTCTCCCGGTGCCGGGCTGGCCGGGGACGGGGTCGCCGATGCGGCGCCGCCCGGTGCCGGGCCCGGCGGGGGCGGGCCCGTAGCCGGACCCGTAGGCGGCCGGTCCGGCCCCGGCGGGGGACTCGGGCCCGCGGCGCCGCCCGGTGCCGGGCCCGGCGGGGGCGTACGGCCGGTCCGGCCCCGAGGGGGCTTCGGCGGGCGCCCTGCGGCGCCTGCCGCCCCGCCGCTCGCCGGGGCGGGGCGCCGGCACTCCGGGCTCGGCCCCGCCCTGCCGAGGCTCCGGCTCAGGCTCGGGAGCCGCGGGGAGGTCCCCGGCCGGCTCGGGCCACGGCGCGGGAGCCGGGGCGGGGCCGGGTTCGGGCCACGGGCGGGGGGCCTGGGCGGCCGGATCCGGTACCGGGTCCGGGCCCGGCCAGGGCAGGGGCTGCGCCGGCTCCGGGTCCGGCCGGAACAGGCGCGGATCGGACTCGCGTACGTACACCCCGGTGAAAGGAATCTCGCTCACGACGCTCGCTCCACTGGTCCGGCCCCATCGGTTCGGGCACGGCACCCTAGCGGAGCTTCGTCACTCACCCAAGCCGGGCGGCTACGCAGTGTGCCGAACGGCGCGGCCGGGTTCAGTAGCCGAAGGCCCGCGCGGTGTTCGCCGCCAGGGCCGTGGCCATCGCGTCCTCGTCGATCCCGCGGACCGCGGCCATCGCCCGCACCGTCAGCGGAATGAGGTACGGCGCGTTGGGCCGTCCGCGGTACGGCGCCGGGGTCAGGTACGGGGCGTCGGTCTCGACGAGCACCAGCTCCAGCGGGGCCACCGCGAGGGCGTCGCGCAGCGGCTGGGCGTTCTTGAAGGTGACGGTGCCCGCGAAGGACAGGTAGTAGCCGGCGGCGGCGCACTCCCGGGCCATGTCGGCGTCGCCGGAGTAGCAGTGGAACACCGTCCGCTCCGGGGCGCCCTCCTCGCGCAGGACCCGCAGCACGTCGGCGTGGGCCTCGCGGTCGTGGATGACCAGTGCCTTGCCCTGCCGTTTGGCGATCTCGATGTGAGCGCGGAAGGACCGCTCCTGCGCGGCCATCCCCTCGGGCCCGGTGCGGAAGTAGTCCAGCCCGGTTTCGCCGACGGCCTTCACGTGGTCCAGCCGTGCGAGTGCCTCGATCTCGGCCAGCGCCTCGTCGAGCGCGGCCTCACCGCCCCCGGCGCGCGCCCCCTGCCGGGACCATCCGTCGGGGTCCCCGTGCACGATGCGGGGCGCCTCGTTCGGGTGGAGGGCGACGGCGGCGTGGACGTTCTCGTACGCGGCGGCGGTCTCGGCCGCCCAGCGGGAGCCCTTCACGTCGCAGCCGACCTGGACGACCGTGGTCACGCCTACGGAGGCCGCCTTGCGCAGGCCCTCCTCGACGGTGCCGGCCTGCATGTCCAGGTGGGTGTGGGAGTCCGCCACCGCCACCCGGAGGGGCTCAGGCAGCGGCGGCGGTGCGTCCTTGGAGGCGTTGCTCATACGGCCGATCTTATGACCGGCCCCCTCGGCGCGCGGTCACCGGCGGAACAGGGCCGCCAGCCGGGAGAACCAGCCCCTGCGCTGCGCTGCGCCGTCGTCCACCGGCACCGGCCCGGGGGCGTCGTGCGTCGGGGCCTTGCGCTGCTTCGGGGCGCGCGGGACGTTCGCGCCGGCCGGCACGGGTCCGGCGATCCCCGGGGATATGCGGTGGTGGTAGAGCTTGTCGATCGTCCCGAGCACCGAGGAGACCTGGCCCTCGCGCATGATCCGCACCACGTGCCCGCCGCAGTTGTGGCAGGTCGGGTTCGACAGCGGGGAGGGGACCCGCTCGCCCTTGACCGTGTAGATGATGAAGGGCTGGCCCTTGCCGTCGACGTGGTGCTCGATCTCGTAGCCCTGCTCCCAGGCGTAGCCGCACTTCATGCACGCGAACGAGTACGCCTCGTGCACGGTGTGCACCCCGGGCGCGGTCGGCGTGGGCGATGCGGTCGGTGCGAGTGCGGGGGCCGGGGCGGGTGCCGAGGTGTCTGCGATCTCACTCATGCCAGCTCCTCTTGTTCCACTGGTGCCATTGCCAGTGGACGCCTCTTCGGGCGGGAGCGCATCAGGCCCTGTCCAGTGTTGGACGGTCTTTGGGCCAGTCATGTCTCAAAGCGGCCGGTGCGCGGTCTGAGCTTTGCTTTTCAGGTTAGCTCTTTACCGACCTACGGCATCTTTTGTGCCGCATTCTTTGCCGCGACCACAGCGTCGAAGACCTCGCGCTTGGGTACTCCGGCCTCGGCCGCGACCGCCGCGATGGCCTCCTTGCGCCGCTCGCCCGCCTCCTCGCGCACGCGTACCCTGCGCACCAGCTCCTCGGCGTCCACGTCGCCGGGTGCGGCCGCGGGGGCGCCCTCGACCACGACGGTGATCTCGCCGCGTACGCCCTCGGCGGCCCAGGCGGCCAGCTCGCCGAGCCCGCCGCGCTTGACCTCCTCGTACGTCTTGGTCAGCTCGCGGCACACGGCGGCCCGCCGGCCGGCGCCGAAGACCTCGGCCATGGCGGCGAGGGTGTCGTCGAGCCGGTGCGGGGCCTCGAAGTAGACGAGGGTGCGCCGCTCGCCCTCGACCTCGCGCAGCCGGCCGAGGCGCTCGCCCGCCTTGCGGGGCAGGAACCCCTCGAAGCAAAACCGGTCGACGGGCAGCCCGGACAGGGCGAGCGCGGTGAGCACCGCGGACGGCCCGGGGACGGCGGTGACCTTGATGTCCTGTTCCACGGCGGCGGCGACCAGCCGGTAGCCCGGGTCGGAGACCGAGGGCATGCCGGCGTCGGTGACCAGCAGTACGCGCTTGCCGTCGCGCAGCGCCTCGACCAGCTCGGGGGTGCGGGCCGACTCGTTGCCCTCGAAGTACGACACCACCCGCCCGGTGGTGTGTACGCCGAGCCCCTGGGTCAGCCTGCGCAGGCGCCGGGTGTCCTCGGCGGCGACCACGTCGGCCCGCTCCAGTTCGGCGGCGAGCCGGGGCGGGGCGTCGGCGAGGTCGCCGATCGGGGTGCCGGCGAGCACGAGCGTGCCCGTCAGGCCCGTCAGGCCTGCGGCCGTGGCTGCGGTGGCGGAGGTTTCGGGGCGGTGGGGCTGGTCAGTGGTCACCCGCCCATCCTCTCAGCCGTCCCGCCCGGGACGCATCACGTGGCGGGCGGCGCGCCGAGGGCGGTCGCGCCGTCCGCGTTGCGCTTGAACCAGATGTTCGGGAAGCCGAGGAAGCGGTGCCAGGCGACACCCAT
>NZ_JBEXRC010000063.1:0-35397 GCF_040612915.1 Streptomyces sp. NPDC006326
CCCGGTAGCGGGTGGAGCTGACTGGTACTAATAGGCCGCGGGCCCTCCCGAGGGCCCGGCACAGGGGCGCAAAGGTCTCTGGTGACCTCGGCGGACGCTATGTAATGTCACATCGCATGACCTTCTTATGGCGTACCGCCCCGGCCGCGGTCCTTCTTGCCACCGTCCTCCCCCTGTCCCTCGCCGCACCCGCCACCGCGTACGCGGACGCCGTCGCGGAAGGCGGCGCCCCCTGTCGCACGACGCAGTCCGTACCGCTCGATGCCGAGCAGGCACGTCTCGCCGACGCGCGGACCACGGCGCTGGTCGAGCGCGCGGGATTCGGTGATTTCGTACGGCGCTTCCCCGCCGCCCTGTGCAGCGCACGGGGCTCCGCCGAGGCCGGGCGGCTCGCCGACGCCTGGGGCGGGGCGCTGTGGCAGGCCGCCGTACGGCGCGCCCAGGGCGAGCGGCCCGGCGGTGATCTCGCCGCCGCGGACGACCGGCCGCTGTACTGGGCCCGGCTGGCCATGACGGCGGCCCTCGCCCGGTGGGAACCGGACTTCACCGTCGACCGCGGCGGCCTGCGCGCCCGCTTCGAGGACGCCTCCCGCGGACTCACCGACAACGCCTTCAAGGCCGCGCCCGGCGTACGGCGCGTGTTCATCAGCGGCTTCGATCCCTTCGGGCTCGACGCGGAGCTCCGCCGCGCCAACCCTTCCGGCTCCGCCGCCCTTCAGCTCAACGGCCGGCGCATCACCCTCGCCGACGGCAGCCGCGCCGAGGTCCGCGCCGTCGTCCTGCCCGTGCGGTACGCCGATTTCGACGCGGGCATCGTGGAGCGGGCGTTCGCCCCGCGGATGGCCGGCGGCCCCGGCTCGGCGGACATCATCACCACCGTGAGCCAGGGGTACCCCGGCATCTTCACCCTGGAGGCCTGGGCGGGCCGGTCCCGGTCGGCCGATCCCTACCCCGACAACACCGGCTCCCTCTCGGGCGGTACGCGGGAGCATCCGGTGACCGCGCCCGGCCTCGGCCCGGGACCGGAGTTCATCGAGACCACGCTCCCCGCCCACGCCGTGACCTCCGCCGTCCAGACCCCGTACCCGGTGTTCCTCAACACCGAGGTGACCGAGATCCCGGCGGGCGCGAGCGGGCCGGTGGACCGGGCCGACGGTCCGACGCCGGGCTCGCGGGCCGTGGCGGGCGGCGGTGGCGGGTACCTGTCGAACGAGGTGGCCTACCGCTCCAACCGGCTGCGCGGCGAACTCGCACCCCGCCTGCCCGGCGGACACCTGCACACGCCGGTGCTCACCGGGCTGCCGGCGGACGCCCGGGTGCTCACCGGCCCGGAGTTCGAGAGCAACGAGAGCGCGATCGCCGCGGAGGTGCGTGCCGTTCTGGAACACGCCGCCGCCGGAGGCTGAGGCGGGCGGGTGCGGGCCCGTACGGCGTCGCCGCCCTCTGGCGGACCCGCACCCGGCTCGGGCACCATCTCCCTGCCCGTCCCGCCCGCTCGCAGGAGGCACCCCATGAGATCACGCCCGGTCCTCAGCGCGCTCGTCCTCGTCCTCGGTGTCCTCTTCGCTCCCGGTGTCGGCGTCCTCGGCGGCGCCACGGAGGCCGGGGCAGCCACCAAGATCAGCCACGCCACCGCCACCTCGATGTTCCGCAGCTCCGGCATCACGTGGTCCTCGTCCGGAGGCTGTTCGGACCGCAACAACCCCACCTGTACGTCCTTCGAGCAGCTCAACCTCGCCACGGCGCAGGGGGCACAGACCCTCAAGGGCGCCAGCGGTTGTGCGCTGAACATCACGGGCGGCACCGAGGCGGGGCACGCCGCAGGCACCTACTCGCACTGGAACGGCTACAAGCTGGACTTCAGCAAGTACACCTGCCTGGGCGGCTACATCAAGAACACCTTCACCTACATCGGGCTGCGCGGCGACGGCGCCCCGCAGTGGCGGTCCGGTGCGGGCAACGTCTACGCCGACGAGGGCAGCCACTGGGACGTGACGTTCTACAACTGCGGCGGCTGCTGACCGCGGGGGCCGCCCCGGCCGTCGGCCGCGGCGGCCCGCCGCCCGTCCGGGCCGGCGCGCTACCAGGCCTGCATCGGCTCGCCCTCGACGAGTTCGGAGACGAATCCGGTCGGGCCCTTCGCCGGCTCCCCCAGGACCGTCACGCGGTGCATGACGCGCTCCACGTCGAGGTGGGCGAAGTCGGTGGGGGCGAAGTGGCAGGTGCTGCGGTTGTCCCAGAAGGCGATGCTGCCGGGCTCCCAGCGGAAGCGGACGGTGAACTCGGCGCTCGTCAGGTGCTGAAAGAGCAGGTCGAGCAGGTGGCGGCTCTCCAGCTCGGTGAACCCGGTGATCCGGGTGGTCGAGCCGGGGCTGACGAACAGCGCCTTCTCGCCGGTCTCGGGGTGAACCCGGACCACGGGGTGGACCGCGACCTGCGGGTCCTCGCAGTAGATCTTGAGGATCTCCCGGTCGCGCGGGTCGGAGTGGCGCAGGTGGACGGCGGTGAAGAAGGCGTGCTCCGCCGTCAGCTGGTCGACGAACTCGCGCAGCGGGGCCGACAGCGCCTCGTACGCGGCGACCGTGTTGGTCCACTGCGTGTCACCGCCGAACAGCGGGGTCTTCTCGGCCCGCAGGATCGACAGGTCCGGCGGGTTCACCGCCTGCGTGAGGTCGCTGTGCCAGCCGGCCAGCGGGGAGAGCCACTTGCGGCGGTAGTGCTCCTCGAAGTCGGCGCCGTAGCGCTCGGTGTCGGCCTTGGGGTCGACGGTGAGGATCTCCGGGTGCCCCTCGGGGTGCACCCCGTGCTTCTTGCCGGGGCGCCGGGTCAGTGCGCCGAAGCGCCGTCCGAAGGCGACGTGCTGGGCGTGGTCGATGTGCTGGTCGCGGAAGAAGACCACGCGGTGCGTGAGCACGGCCTGCCGGATCCGGGCCACCGTGACCTCGTCGAGCTCCTCGCGCAGGTCGACTCCGGAGATCTCGGCTCCGATCCGGCCCGCGACCTTCTGGACGGTGATGTGGGGGGAACGCACGGTCTGGGTCACGCTCTTCGCCTTTCGCAGTACGTGTGCAGGGTGCCGGCGCGGCCGCGGCAGGTACCGCGGCCCCGCCGACGGGTCAGGCCCAGGTGTGGGGGACGGTGACGGTGGTGCGGCCTTCGGTCAGCTCCCGGTAGCCGGTGACGATGGCGGCGATGACCTCGTTGCCGGCCAGGTCGTAGCCGTGGCCGTCGATCTGCGCGACGGGAAGGATCTCGCAGGCGGTGCCGCAGAGGAAGGCGCCGTCCGCCTCCGCCGCGAAGGAGGGGGGCAGGTCGCCGACGACGACGCCGATGCCCTCGCGTTCGGCGAGGGCCAGCACGCAGGCCCGCGTGATGCCGTCGATCGTGCACCGCGTGGTCGGCGTGTGGAGGACGCCGTCCCTGGTGAAGAAGAGGTGCGCGCCGGTGGCCTCGACGAAGTTGCCCCGGTCGTCGAGGAGCAGGGCGTCGTCGTGACCGGCGCGCAGCGCCTCGTTCTTGCTGACGGTGCCGATCATGTAGTTGCCCGCGGCCTTGCTCTTGACGGGGGCGTACTCGGGCGCCGGCCGGCGGTAGCGACCGGTGACGAGGGAGATGCCCTTCTCCAGGGCGTCGGCCGCCGCGTAGTAGCCCTCCGGGAGCTCCCAGGCCGCAATCGAGGTGTGGACGGAGGTCTTGAGCGCGGCCGTCTGGATGATCTCCGAACCGCGCCAGGCGTTCATGCGCACGTAGCCTTCGGTGATGCCCATCGCGGCCACCACCTCGCAGGTGGCGGCGTACAGGGTCTCCTCACCGTGGGGGAGGTCGAAGTCCAGGATGCGCGCGGAGGCGCCCAGCCGGGATATGTGCTCCCTGAGCAGGAAGGGCTTGCCGCCGTAGACACGAACGCCCTCGAAGATGCTGGAGGCGTAGTGGAGTCCGTGGCTGAGGACGTGGAGCTTGGCGTCGGCCCAGTCCACGAGGGCGCCGTCGTACCAGATGTGTCCGGTGCGCTGGTCGAATGGAATCACGGTGGGCCCCTCAGAGAGCGAGGTCGAAGAGCGGGTGCTGGAGGTCGCCGACGAGGGCGATGAAGCGCCGCTGGTGGTGGGTGAGGCTGCGTACGGAAACGCCGTGCAGGGCCAGGCGGTTGATGGGGTACATCACCAGCGTGTTGCTCTCGTAGGGCACGGTGGTGACCTCCTCGACGTACTGGGGGTCGATGTCGAAGCGGTTGTCGCCGTACTCGGAGGCGCTGGTGTAGAACTTGTGCGCCTCGGTCCGGTACTTGTAGAGGACGAGGTCGCCGCCGACGGCGTCGTCCTCGGGCAGGCGCATGTAGAACAGGCCGCCGAAGAGCTTGTACGGCTTGTCGACGTGCGGGCCCCGGTAGGCGGAGGGCTTGCCGGTGACGGCCGAGTTGATGACGGCCGTGCAGTCCATCAGGATGTCGTGCGTCTCGAAGCCGTCCCGGTTGCGGCGGCCGACGCGCAGCTCGCGCAGCGGGCCGAGCCGGTCCTCGGCGGTGGGCAGGTTGGCGAGGAGGTCTTCCTGGAAGAGGTCGAGGAACTCCTGGTAGAAGGCCGGCGAGGAGTGGTAGGTGACGAAGTCCTTCCAGACCTGCGCCATCGCCGGGTCGCCGAGGACGGCTTCCGACATGTAGTTGTAGCGCTCGTTCGAGGTGATCGGCTTGCCGATCCGCTCGCCGATGTACTCGGCGGTCGGCATCGACTTCGACAGGGCGTCGTAGAGCTCCTGCGGCAGCGCGTTGCGGATCACGATGTGCGGGAACGGATCGCGGCGGATGTCGTCCTTGGTGACGCCGGCCAGGATCGAGGTCACGGCGGGGGTGGTCTCGGGCATGTCGGTCATGGGTGGGCTCTTCCTCAAAGGGTGGTGGAGGGCTTGGGGTGGCGCGCGGAGAGCCAGGTCTCCAGCATCAGGAGCGACCAGAGGGCCTCGGCGGCGTGTGCCCCCGGGGTCTCGGTCTGCAGACGGAACAGGTCGCGGACGGCGTCCGGGCGCACGTACGCGCGGCAGTGGGCGCCGGGGGCGAGGAGCAGGTCGCCGATCATGTCGTGCAGGGCCTCCCCCGGCCGGATCATCGCGGCGATCGGGAGGGTGAACGGCTGCTTGGGCCGGTTCACCACGCTTTCGGGGACCCAGCGCCGGGCAGCCTCGGCCACCGGCGCCTTCACGGTGTTCCCGGCCACCTTGACGGTGGCGGGCAGGGCGTGCGCGAACCGCATCACGGACGGCTGGAGGAAGGGGATCCGGGCCTCCACCGAGTGCGCCATGCTCAGGTGGTCGACCCGGCGCAGGATGTAGTACGGGAAGCGTACGGTCTGGTCGTAGCGCAGCAGTGTTTCGAGCTTGCCCCGCTCCCCCGAGCGCACCAGCCGGTCCAGCTCGTCGGCGCTGCGGTCCCCGAAGTGGCCGCCGGCCGCCCGGACGCGGGCGAGGTGGTCGGGGGTGTAGAGGGCCTGGAGGGTCTCCGTCTGGACCGCCGCCATGGTGCCCTGGTAGGCCCGGTGCCAGCCGGTGGAGTCGTCGCGGTCGGCCTTGACGAAGCGGGCGTAGCCGGCGAAGAGTTCGTCGGCTCCGTCACCGGTCAGGGCCACCTTGAACCCGGCCTCGTGGACGGCTTCGAACAGGGCGAAGGTGCTGAGGCTGTGCGGGGCGTTGTTGGGCTGGTCGAGGTGGCGGATGAACCGCTCCACGAGCTCGGGGAAGCCGGCCGGGTCCAGGAGCACCTGGTGGTGCTCGGTGCCGCAGTGGCGGGCGACCTCCGCGGCGTAGTGGCGTTCGTCGGCCGGCCAGTCGCCCTGGTAGGCGATGTTGAACGAGGCGACGTCGGGGACCAGGTGCGCGGCCAGGGCCGTGGTGTAGCTGGAGTCGAGGCCGCCGCTGGTGATGACGCACACGGGGACGTCCGCGTCGAGCATCCGGCTCATCTCGTCGCGCAGCAGCTCGTCGAGCATCGCCCCGGCGGCGGCCACCGACGGCTCCCCGCCGGGCCAGTCGGGCTCGGCCCCGGTGAGCGCCGTCCGGGACAGGGAGAGCCGGCCTGCGGCGAAGCGCAGCGCCGAGCCGGGCTCCAGGGTGTGCACCCGGGTGTAGACGGTGCCGGGGCCCCAGACCGCCTTGCCGCCGAGGTAGCGGTCGACGGCGAGGGGGTCGAGCTCGTCGGGGAAGTCGGGGAAGCGGCGCAGGGCCTGGAGTTCGGAGGCGAAGCAGAGGCGGCGCCCGTCGGCCGAGCGGTAGTAGTAGAGGGACTTCATGCCCGCGTGGTCGGTGAACAGTTTCAGGCAGGGTTCCTCGCGGCCGTCGACCACCGCGATGGCGAACATCCCTTCCAGGCGGGAGACGAAGGCGTCGCCGTACAGTTCGTACAGCGGCAGCAGGACGTCGCCGTCGCAGTCGCCCTCGAAGGTGTAGCCGTGCGCGGACAGTTCGCGGCGCAGCCGGCGGTGGTTGTAGATCTCGCCGTTGAACACGCAGGTCAGCCGGCCGCGGACGAAGGGCTGGTGTCCGTGGGCGATGCCCTGGATCGCGAGCCGGTTGTTGCCCAGCGCCCATCCGTCGCCGAGGCCGGCGGTCTGCTCGTCCGGGCCGCCCTCGCGCATCGCGTCGGCGACCGCGTCCAGTACGTCGCGGCCGAAGGGCTCGCCGCCGAAGCACCCGTAGATACGGCACATGGTCACACCTCCGTCTGGGGGCCGGCGCCTGCCGGGGCGAGGGCGCGGGCGCCGCTCTGGCGGGCCGTCGGATGGTGGCGGCCGAGGAACTCCACGACGATCTCGACCTGGCGCAGGATGTCGTCGAGCTGTGCCGGGGTGGGGCTCATGCCGTGGCCGTCGAGGGCGCTGTTGCCCGTCTTGAGGTAGACGGGCGCGGCGACCCGGACGATGTCGGGCGCCTCGTAGGTGCGGATGAAGCCGCCGGACATCCGCGGGTTGTCGACATGGCAGTCCAGCGGGATGGCGACCGCCTGCCGCAGCGCCGCGATCATCGGCAGCGTCAGGTCGCGGACGGGGTTGAAGCTGTTCGCGCCGAGCATCTCCAGCACCTGCGCGGAGGCGGGATTGCCCTGCCCGCAGTGCGCGGAGACCTTCAGGTGGAGGTCGGGCGGCAGGTCGCCGGCGGTGCGCAGGCGTCCGAGCACCCACAGCAGGCCCTCGTCGTAGACGACGAAGCCGCGTACGCCGAGCTCGATACCGCGTTTGACGTCCTCGACGGCGCGCACGATCTGCTCCTGGCCGCGCAGCCGGTAGCCGATCCGGGAGCCTTCCGTGGTCTGCACGCTCGCGCCGATGTCGTAGCCGGCGCGCGGGCCCACGGACATCAGGATCTCGGCGCCGTACTCCCGGCCGAGGCTCACGTACTCGCCGATCTCCCGGGCCGTGTGCCGGTACATGCCGCGGGTCTCGGTGATGCGGTTGATGGTGAAACCGCGGCGGCGGCTCTCGGAGAGCAGCGTCTCGGCGGCCTGCACCGAGTTGACGGTGGGCACCTCGACCCGGAAGTGCCCGCCGTCGGCGAAGGCCGCGGTGGAGCCCGGCAGGCCCTGGGCGTCCCCGTCGGGCAGCCCCAGCAGTTCGAGCTGCCTGCGGGTGTGCTCGTAGAAGGCGTGGGGGGTGGCGGTCATCGTGTCACCTCGATTCCGAGCTGTTCGGCGGTGCGGGCGACGATCTCCTCGGCGATGCGGATCGACGTGGCCCGGTCGGTGTGCACGACCTGGACCTCGCCGAAGTTGCCGAGGTTGCCGCGGCAGGGAAGGAGCACGTCGCCCTCGGGGAAGCGGACGGTCAGCGAGTGGAGGCTGTCGCCGTACTCGGCGGCCGCCCAGCCGAGGTCCGGTACGTGCCCGGGGGTGGGGGTGGTGTCGGCGGCACCGAACCAGCGGACGGTCGCGTGGTGGGTGAAGGCGGTCGGTCCCCGCTCGATCTCCTCGTTCAGGTGGATGCGTACGAGGAGTTCGAAGATGTCGCCGCCGCCCGCCAGCCGGAAGAGGTTGGGCAGGCAGGAGCCCATGATGCGGGGGTTGAGCTCGATGAGCCGCGGGGTGCCGTCCTGCGCGAGCATGACCTCGACGTGGAAGATGCCGAGCCGCAGCCCGAGCGCGCCGACCGCGGCTTCCGCGAACTCCATGACGCGGTCGTGTTCCTCGGCCGGGATCCCGGCGGGGATCGTCGTACCGGTCTCCAGCGCCTCGTGCCGGTGCCAGGTGGAGCGCTCGCTGACGGCCAGGCGCAGGAACCGGCCGTGTGCGAGGCCGATCTCGGCCGAGACGAAGCGGCCGGTGAGGTATTCCTCGACGAGGATGCCCGCGGCGTACGCGCGGCCGTCCGCCGCCTGCCCCAGGACGCGGCGCAACTGCGCCTCGTCGGCGATGACGTGGGCGCCTTCGCTGCCCGAGCCGCGGGCCGGTTTGACCACCACGGGGTATCCGGTGGCGGCGGCGAACGCGGCGGCCTCCTCGAAGCCGCCGACGACCGCGTGGCGGGTGCGGTCGACTCCCGCCGCGGCGAGGACCTCCCGGCAGCGGTTCTTCTGCTTGGCGGTCTCGGCGGCCGCGGCGTCGGTGAACGGGACGCCGATCTCCTCGGCGATCCGTGCGACGGGCACGACGAGGGCGTCGACCGTGGCGACGAACCCGTCGACGGGGCGCTCCGCGTGGACGGCGCGCACCCGGGTGCGCAGGGCGTCGAGGTCGGTGGCGTCCTTCAGGACGTGGACCGTGTCGACGTACCGGGCGTACGGGGAGGAGTCGAAGTCGATGTTCTGGGACTGCTCCATCAGCAGGGAGCGGATGAGGGTCACGTGGTGGCCGAGCCGCTTGGCCGCCTCGAACGCGGGGGCGTTGCCGGCCTTCCACGTCACGAACACGACGTGCTTCGCGTGGGGTTGTGTCATCGCGGTCACCGCGTCTTCCTCGCGAATCGCTGGCCGATCCGGACGTAGCCCGGGACGTCGGTACCAGGGGTGGGGATGAAGGAGATCGAACCGGCGAGGATGTTCTTCTTCGACATGGAGCTGAAGCCGCCCGCCCCGGACAGGACGAGGTCGCCCTCGTCGAGCTGCAGCCACGTGCCGTCCGTCCGGCGTTCGGAGTACTCGTAGCGGAGGTGGTCGGTGCCGCGCAGGACGTTCAGGCGGTAGCCGTCGGAGTCGTACAGGCCCGCGCAGTCGTCGAGCCTCATCTCGAACGGCCGCCCGGTACGGATGAGCCCCTCGCCGGTGAGGGCGCGCAGCAGGTCCTCGTAGAGGCCGAAGGCGGGGTAGGCGTTGGCGAGCAGCAGCAGGAAGGAGCGTTCCTCGGGGAAGATCTGGATGAAGTTGTGGTGGCCGCTGCCGTTGGAGTTGAACCCGAAGGCGGTGGGGCCGAACATCAGCCAGCCCAGGCCCCAGGCGTGCATGAAGTGGTGGCCGGGGACGGGGATCTGCGGGGTGCGCATCGCCTGCGCGAGTCCGGCGGACAGCAGGCGTTCGCCGCCGGGTGCGATGCCGTCGTCGAGGGCGAGCCGGGCGATCTTGGCGAGTTCTTCGAGGGTGAGGCAGACGGAGAACGAGCCCGCGGCGTCGTCGGCGATGGTCTGCTTCGGCGGATCGTGGCGCAGGTAGGCCTTGGCCTGCTCGTTCCACACGTAGCCGACGGAGACGGCGCCTTCGTAGTGGCCGCCCTCGGTGAGGGTTTCGGGGATCTCCTTGATGCCGAGCGGGGTCAGCATCAGCTCGTTGACCGCGCGTCGCCAGGGGACCCCGAGCAGCTTCTCGATCAGCGCCGCGACGATGGAGGTGCCGACCGCCGAGTAGGCGAACACTTCGCCGGGTTCGAAGAGCTGGCCGTAGCCGGCCAGCGTGCCGATGTAGGTGTCGAGGTCCGGCAGGTCGGTGTCGTTCCAGACCTCGTAGGAGTCGTCGACGCCGCTGGTGTGCGAGAGCAGGTGGCGCAGGGTGACGCGGACGGTGCTCCCGTCGCGGCGCCGCAGCGCCTGCGGCAGGAGTTCGTGCAGCGGCTGGTCGAGGCCGACCAGGCCGCGGTCGACGAGACGCAGCGCGACGAAGGCCAGCATCGGTTTGGTGATGCAGGTGATGCGCTGCCGGGTCGTGGCCGTGTACGCGGTCCCCGTCTCGGTGTCGGCGACGCCGTGGTACGTGAACTGCAGGGCGCCGTCCAGGAAGACGGCGGCTCCCGCGCCGGGGACGCCGTGTCCGCGGCCGGACTCGCGCAGGGTCTCGGCGACGGCGCGCAGCCGCGCCGCGGGGCCGGCGGCCGTTCCGGTCCGGTCCTCGGGCTGCTGCTCGCGGGTGCGGCGCAGCAGGGCGGCCTGGTCGCCGAGGGTGGGGTGGCCGTAGATCTCGGCGACGCGCACGGCGCGGCCGGCGGCGTCGGAGAGCCGGGCGGCCAGCAGGTTCGCCAGCAGGGAATGGCCGCCCACCGAGAAGAAGTCCAGGTCCGGGGAGATGCGGGTCAGACCGAGCAGGTCGGACCAGATCCGCGCGACCTCGGCCTCGTCGGGGTCGTCTCCCGTGAAGGCGGCCGCGGCGGCCGTGCCCCAGTCGATGCCCCGGGCGGCGAGCGTCTTGCGGTCGACCTTGCCGTTGGGCAGCCGGGGCAGCCGGTCCGCCGTGAGGATCTTGGAGGGCTGCATGTAGGGGGGCAGTTTGGCCCGCAGGTGCTCGCCCATCGTCTCGGTGGTGACCTCGGCGCCGTCCAGGCCGACGTAGCAGACCAGCCGGGTGTCGTCGTCGGTGCGCACGGCCAGGGCGGCGACGTCCCGCAGGCCCACCACCTCGCGCAGCACGGCCTCGATCTCGCCGAGTTCGATGCGGAAGCCACGCACCTTGACCTGGTTGTCCTTGCGGCCGAGGAAGCGCAGTTCGCCGTCCTCCGTCCAGCGGGCCAGGTCGCCGGTGCGGTAGAGCCGCCCGCCCGGCACCGCGCCCAGGTGGGCGGGGGCGGGGACGAAGGAGGCGGCGGTGCGGTCGGGGTCGTTGATGTAGCCGCCCGCCACGCCGTCGCCACCCAGGTGGAGTTCGCCGGCGGCGCCCTGCGGGACGAGCCGCCCGTGCGCGTCGAGGAGGTGGGCGACGGTGTTGGGGAGGGGTACGCCGATGGTGGGGGCCTCGGCCGTGGGCCCGGTGAAGCACTTCCAGGTCGAGTACGTGGTGTCCTCGGAGGGCCCGTACAGGTTGTAGAGCCGTGTGATGCCGGTGCCCGCGAAGGCGGCGTTGACGAGCTCCTTGGGGAGCGGCTCGCCCGCCACGTTCAGGACACGCGCCGAGTCGGGCAGCGCAGCGCGCTGGAGCAGTACGCCCAGGGCGCTGGGCACGGTGTTGACCAGGGTGGGCCGCAGGCCCTCGTCCTCGGTGAGGGCGAGGACGTTGTCCACGACGACGATGCAGCCGCCGCGGGTGAGCGGGGCCCACAGTTCGAACACCGAGAGGTCGAAGTTGAGCGAGGTGGAGAACAGCACCCGGGCGAGGTCCTCGGGGCCGTAGGTGTCCTCGGCCCAGGCGAGGAGGGCGACGACGTTGCGGTGGCTGATCACCACGCCCTTGGGCAGGCCCGTCGAGCCGGAGGTGTAGATGAGGTGGGTGGTGGCCTCCGGGCCGACGGTGAGGTCCAGGGGGGCGTCGTCCTCCGTGGAGGCCTTCTCCCACAGTTCCGCCCAGGGGAGGGCGTCGGCCGCCTCTGCGGCGAGCCAGGCCGGGGCGGTGTCGCCCTCGTGGACGACGGCGGTCATGTCGGCGGTCGCGGCGATGGCGCTGAGCCGGTCCGCCGGGTAGGCCGGGTCGAGGGGGACGTACGCGCAGCCTGCCTTGTGGACGGCGAGCAGCAGGACGACGCTGCGGGCGGAGCGGGCCAGCGAGAGCCCGATCCGGGATCCGGGGGCGATGCCGTGGGCGGCCAGCGCCCGGGCCAGGCGGTTGGCCTGCCGGTCGAGTTGCCCGTAGGTGAAGACGGTGCCCTGTCCTTCGACGGCCGGGGCGTGCGGGGTGCGGGCGGCCTGGGCCTCGACGAGGGCGTGCAGCGGGGTGTCCCGGGCGTACGGGCGGGCGGTGTCGTTGAGCCCGGTCAGCAGGTGGAGCCGCTCCGCCTCGGAGAGCAGGGCCAGTTCGCCCACGGGCGTCCGGGGCCGGCGGGCGGCGTCGCCGAGCAGGGTGCTCAGGTTGGCGGCCATCCGGGCGGTCAACTCGGCGGTGAACAGGGCTCGTTCGTAGTGGAGGGTGAACTGTGCCCCGTCGGGCGTGAGCCGGGCTTCCAGGAGCAGCGCGAAGCCCTCGGGCAGGGTCTGGGCGCCGTCGGTTTCGACGTAGCCGGCGCGCAGCCCCGTACCGAGGTCGGGGAGTTCACCGGGTGCGCTGCGGCGGGCCGCTTCGGCGTAGCGGGCGCCGAGGACGGCCGCCGTCTCGGAGAGCGTGGCCTCGTGGGCGAGCAGCGAGCGTACGGCGACGGGCCGGCCGGCGGGCACACCGGGCGCACCGCCCGCCCGTGCCAGCACGATGTCGTCCTGGCCGCTGTAGCGGTGCAGGAGAACGGCGAACGCGGCGTGGACCCGGTCCGAGAAGCCTGGTCCGGCGGGCTCGCCGGACCAGGTGTGGCGCCCCGTGCCCGACCGGTCCGGGCCGCCGGGACCGGGGTCCCTGACGGGCAGTTGCAGGGCCGGCGCCTCACCGTCCGGTACCCCGGTGGATGAGTCGGCGTGAATATCGCCCACGATCGTGGTCCCCTCGTCCTCTGTGTTTTCGGGCATGCTGAATTCACCCACGACGGAATACGGCGAGAGCGGGCCGCTTTTCCGCACGCCGTTGTGACCGACGGCGGAATCGACGCGGCAGAAAAACAGGTCAGGTGAATTCAGGAATTACTGAGTCGAATGTCCCGCATACCGGCGCGGCGCCGGCCGCGCGCTCAAGCGGCGACGGGGTCCTGCGCGGGCCGGGCGCTGCGACGGGCCCAGTCGACGACGAAGGGCATGGCGGCTCCCACCAGTGCGAAGCCGACGGCCATGACCAGCCACCCGGTGGTGCCGTGCTCGATGGCGAGCCAGGTCAGCAGGGCGGGCGCGATCATCTTGCCCAGGTCGGCGCCCATGGCGTAGGTGCCCTGGTACTGGCCCTGCGCGTGCTCGGGGGCCAGCCCGAAGGCCATGCCCCAGCTGCCCGCGGACTGCCGGATCTCGCCGAGGACGTGCGCCAGGGCGCCGAGGAGGAGCAGGGCGCAGGCGAGCAGTGCGGAGGCGCCCTCGGTGAGGGCGAACACGATGCAGGCGATCGCGAGGCAGAAGGATCCCGAGCGCGAGGCCTTGGCGGCGGCGGGCGGGTCGTCCGTCCCGCGCGCCGCCCTGACCTGCAGCAGCACCACGGCGACGGTGTTGGTGAGCAGGATCGCGGCGATCATCCAGCGGGGAGCGCCGGTGTGGTGCAGCACCCACAGCGGCAGGACCACGTCGAGCAGCAGGTTGTGCATGGACAGCAGCCCGTCCAGCGCCACGAAGGTGAGGTAGGGCCGGTCGCGCAGTACCGTCAGGGCCGGTCCGGGGCGGGCGGGCTGCGCCTCGACGGCGGGGAGCAGCAGCGTCAGCAGGCCCGTCACCAGGTAGGTGGCGGCGTTGAAGACGACGGCCAGCTGGTAGGCCCGGACGGAGTCGACGGTGAGGAGCAGGCCGGCCAGGGCGGCGCCCGCGGAGACGCTGACGTTGCTGGTGGCCCGTAGGTAGGCGCGGACCGAGACGCGTTCCTCCGGCGGGACGAGCCCGGCGACCATGGCCATCCGCGCGCTGCGGCTGGCGCTGTACGCGACGGCCTGCATGCTCACCACGATCACGTACATGACAAAGCCGTGGACGGCAAGGAGGGCCGCGGTGAGCGGACCGAGGGCGAGGAAGGACCAGATCTGCACGGAGCGCGGGCCGACCCGGTCGGCCAGGTGCCCCGTCGGGGTGCTCACGGCGAGGGCGATGCCGGCGGCGACTGCGACCCCGATGCCGAACTGCCCCGGCGACAGCCCGAGGACCGTCGTCGCGTAGATCGCGTTGAGCGCCATCCACAGGCCCTGGCCCATGGTGTGCACCAGGGTGATGCCGGTGAGGGTGCGTGCGGGTCCGCGCGGGGGAAGCAAACGGTTCAGCATGGTCCTGCCACACCGTGGTCCGCACGGGCGGACTTCCGACCGAGAGCCGGGCAGTGCCGCCGGACCCCTGCTTCCGTGCACGTCAGGATCACTGACACGCCCCCACCTCTCGTTCAGCGCCATTGCCAACGACAAGATTCGGGAATTCCCCGTAATCACGGGCCAAGATCGTCGGCCCGTCGGGTTCTATCGAAACTGCGTGCGCCCTGCCGTGTCCAGGAAATGGACATGTGACCCCGGTCACAAACGAATTGACCGGGGGTCACGGCAAACTCTTGTGAAAAATTATGTGGAGAGATTGTCGGTGATACCCCATCTACCGGCGAGTAAGGCGTCTGCCGCCGGCCCATGGGCGGCCGGCCGGGGAAGGCGCCGACGCCTCAGGAGACGAACTCCTCGCGGACCTCGGGGTCCGCGAGCAGTGCGTCGTGGAGGCGGGTCGCGCTGACCCCGGGCGCCTGGATCTCGACGGCGTCGGCCTGCGGTGAACTGCGAGGCAGGCGAGGGCGCGCACCTCGCGGTCGAAGCGCGTCAGACGGGTCTTCAGCCGCGGATCGGCCGGATCGGTGATGACCGCGGTGTTGTCGGTGGCGAAGACCTCGGCGGTGGGACAGCCGCGCGCCGAGCCGTCCGCCTGCGCGGGCCCCGCCCCGGCCGCCCCCAGCAACAGAACGCCGACGCCGAGGAGGACACCCCACCGCTGCCTCACGCCAACTCCCTTGCCACCCGCGCGATTTGCGTCCAGAAGGCGGCCCAGGGGATCACGGTAGGGCCTGCACCCGCGCTCCGACTGCGACAACCACCGGGATGGCCGACAAACAGCCTCGGCAACTGCCCGGGGGTGGCGGGCCCTTCCGGATGTACGCCGGGCGGCCGTGTCCGGGGCGGTCTGTAGGATCTGGCGGTCCGAGTCCGCACCGGCAGGAGACACACACATGACGATCCATCGGCCGGGGCAGCCCGCAGACCTGCCGCCCGCGGAACTGCTCTGGGCGCGCTGGGGGTTGGTCGCCGTACTGGAGGCGACCACGGCGGCGGAGAGCCGCGAACGGCACCGCACCGGCCACTGGATCGACGGCACCGGCCTCCACCTCGACGACTGCGGCTGCACCTGGTGGACCCTGTCCCGCCGGGGCGAGGGCCGCTACGTGCTCTACGGCGAGGACGAGTCCAGCGGGGTGCAGTGGTACGAGCCCGCCATCGACATGCTCGCGCAGGCCCCGGAGTGGCTTCCGCACGAGAAGCTCCAGGACCTGCTCGGCGGCTGGGAGCTGGGCTGCGTCTACTGGTACGAGAACGGCTCGTGGGCCCGCGCCCCGTACCCCGACGGCCTGGGGGACGACGGCCTCGACTGCGGGATGAGCCGCTTCACCGACCGCGGGGAGGCGCTCGCACTGCTCGCCGACACCGCCGGCGCCGCCGCGGACGCGCTCCTGGAAGCGGCGCAGGAATACCGGCTGACTCCCGAGGTCCTGGAGAAGCTGGCCCCGGCCGCCAACGGCGACGGCGAAGCCGGGGACCTGCCGGCCAGGCTGCGCGCACTGGAGCGCGCGGGCCTCTCGGCCGCCACGGTCCGCCAGTGATCAGCCCGGTACACCGGTGATCCGCCCCTGCCCGCCGCCCTGCGGGCCGCCCTCCCCCCGGGCCGGCGCCGCGGGCGCGGGAAACGGGGAGGGGTGCGTGCCCGCAGCCGCCGGGGCGGTTGCCCGGGCCGCTCACCGCAGGCAGCCGCCGTATCCAGAGTAGGCCCGTACGCCCCGAGAGGTGTGAAATGCGCCGGGCCGGGATAGTCGAAGAGGTACAGAAGGTACTTTTCCGACACGAGGCGCACACAAGGGGTCACGATGCCGAACGCAGCCACGGAGACCCGCTCCCGCATCACGCTGCGCGTGAACGGCAAGGAGTACACGCTCGTCGTCGACCACCGGGTGACCCTCCTCGACGCCCTGCGTGAGCTGCTCGATCTCATCGGGGCGAAGAAGGGCTGCGACCACGGACAGTGCGGGGCGTGCACGGTCCTGGTCGAGGGCCGCCGGGCCAACAGCTGTCTGCTGCTCGCCGTCGCCCACGACGGCGCCGAGATCACCACCGTGGAGGGCCTCGGCGACGCGGCCGCCCCGCACCCGCTGCAGCAGGCCTTCATCGACCGCGACGCGTTCCAGTGCGGCTACTGCACCCCGGGCCAGCTCTGCTCCGCCGTGGGCATGCTCGCCGAGGCCGAAGCCGAGCGGTCCTCCCCCGAGGAACCGCTCGGGCTCGACCGCGCGGCCATCGCCGAGCGGATGAGCGGGAACCTGTGTCGCTGCGGGGCCTACCCGCGCATCGTCGACGCCGTTCAGGACGTGATCCGGTGAAGCCGTTCGCCTATGTGCGCCCCGCCGCGCTCCAGGAGGCCGTCGCTGCCCACGGGGGCCGCCCCGGGGCCTCGTACCTGGCCGGCGGCACCAATCTGGTGGACCTCATGAAGCTCGGGGTGGAACGCCCCGACACGCTCATCGACCTCACCGGCCTGCTGTCCGCCACCGTCGAGGAGACCGCGGACGGCGGACTGCGGATCGGCGCGGGGGTGCGCAACAGCGACCTCGCCGCCCACCGGCTGGTGAGGACCCGCTACCCCGTCCTCGCGCAGGCGATCCTCTCCGGCGCGTCGGCGCAGCTGCGCAATATCGCCACCACCGGCGGCAACCTGCTCCAGCGCACCCGCTGCCCCTACTTCCAGGACCTGACCAAGCCCTGCAACAAGCGGGAGCCGGGCAGCGGCTGCGGCGCCCTCGACGGCGTCCACCGCGACCACGCCGTCCTCGGCCATTCCCCGCAGTGCATCGCGACGAACCCCTCCGACATGGCGGTGGCCCTGGCCGCCCTCGGCGCCGAGGTCGACATCGAGGGACCGCGGGGCGCGCGCACCGTGCCGGTGACGGCGTTCCACCGGCTGCCCGGGGACCACCCCGAGCGGGACACCGTCGTGGAGCCGGGGGAGATCGTCACCGCCGTGCGGGTGCCGCCCGGCCCGGCGGGCGTCCCGTCCCGCTACCGCAAGGCGCGCGACCGGGCCTCGTACGCCTTCGCGCTGGCCTCCGTCGCCGCCGTCCTCGACCTCGACGGCGGCCGCGTACGCCGGGTGGCGCTCGCCTTCGGCGGGCTCGCGCACCGGCCCTGGCGGGCCACCGCGACCGAGGCGCTGCTGCTGGGCGCCGAGCCGGCCCCGGATGCGGTGCGGCAGGCCGTCGAGGCCGGCCTCGCCGAAGCCCGGCCGCTGCGCGACAACGCCTACAAGGTGGGCCTCGCGAGCAACCTCGCCTGCGAGGTGCTGGACACGCTGGCGCAGGAGCAGCACGGATGAGCGAGAGGCAGACCATGCATTCCACCCCTGCCGCCGGACCGTCCGCCGGGCAGGCCGGACCCGCCGCCGGACCGTCCGCCGGGCAGGCCGGGTCCTCCGCCGGCCCCGCCCTCGGTGCTCCCCTCGTCCGCCGCGACGGCTGGGAGAAGGTCACCGGCACCGCCCGCTACGCCGCGGAGCACACCCCGCCCGGCTGCCTGTACGCCCGGCCGGTGCCGGCCGCCATCGCCCGCGGCCGGGTCACCGCCGTCGACACCTCGGCCGCCCTCGCCCTGCCCGGCGTGGTCGCCGTGCTCACCCCGTACGACGCGCCCGCGCTCGGGCCGGCCGACGACGCGACCCTGCGGGTGCTCCAGGACACCGAGGTGCCCCACCGGGGCTGGTACGTGGCGCTGGCCGTCGCCGAGTCCCCGGAAGTCGCCGAGGAAGCCGCCGACGCGGTGCGCATCACCTACGACGCCGCGGACTCCTTCGACGTCGCCATGGCCCCCGACCACCCCGCCGCCTACACCCCCGAGCAGGTCAACGGCGGCTACCCCGGCCACCGTGAGCAGGGCGACCCGGCAGCGGCCTTCGCCGCCGCCCCCGTACGCGTCGAGTGCGTGTACTCCGTGCCGCCGCTGCACAACCACCCCATGGAGCCGCATGCCGCGACCGCCCACTGGGATCCCGGCAGCGGCCGTCTGACCGTGTACGACTCCAGCCAGGGCGCCGGGTACGTGCGCATGACGCTGGCCGGGCTCTTCGACCTCCCCGAGGACAGCATCACGGTGGTGTCCGAGTACGTGGGCGGCGGCTTCGGCTGCAAGGGGACCCCGCGGCCGCACGTGGTGCTGGCCGTGATGGCCAGCCGCCGCACCGGCCGCCCCGTCAAGATCGCCCTGCCACGGCGCGAGCTGGCCGCCACCGTCGGGCACCGTGCCGCGACCCTGCACCGGCTGCGGCTGGGCGCGCAGGCGGACGGCACCCTGAGCTCCCTCGCGCACGAGGTGACGACGTACACCTCCCGCGTACGGGAGTTCGTCGAGCAGGCCGCGGTGCCCGCCCGGGTCATGTACGCCGTGCCCGACCTGCTCACCACGCACCGCGTGGTCCCGCTCGACGTCCCCACCCCGTCCTGGATGCGGGCTCCGGGCGAGACCCCGGGCATGTACGCCCTCGAATCGGCCATGGACGAGCTCGCCGAGGCGCTCGGCCTGGACCCGGTCGAACTGCGCGTACGCAACGACGCCACCTCCGAACCCGACAGCGGCCACCCCTACAGCAGCCGCCACCTGGTGGAGTGCCTGCGCGAGGGCGCGCGGCGGTTCGGCTGGTCCGAGCACCGGACGGCCCACAGCGAGGGCCCGCTGCTGATCGGCACCGGTGTGGCCGCCGCCACCTACCCCGTCTACATCGCCCCGTCCGCGGCGAGGGCGCACGCCCTGCCGGACGGCACGTTCCGGGTCGAGGTCAACGCCACGGACATCGGGACCGGGGCGCGTACGGTCCTGGCCCAGGTGGCGGCCGACGCCCTCGGCGTCCCGGTGGACCGCGTCACGGCGGAGATCGGCCACACCAACCTGCCGGCCGGCTCGGTGGCCGGCGGCTCCTCGGGTACGGCCTCCTGGGGCTGGGCCGTCCACGACGCCTGCACCGCCCTCCTCGCCCGGCTGGACCGGCACCCCGGGCCGGTCCCGGACGGCGGCCTGTCGGTGTCGGCCGACACCACGCAGTCGGCCAAGCAGCGCTCCCCGTACGCCCGGCACGCCTTCGGCGCCCACTTCGCGGAGGTCCAGGCGGACACGGTCTCCGGTGAGGTACGGGTCCGCCGGATGCTCGGGGTGTTCGCGGCGGGCCGCATCCTCAACCCGCTGACCGCGCGCTCCCAGCTGACCGGCGGCATGATCATGGGCATGGGGATGGCGCTGGGCGAACACGCCACCCTGGACCCGGCCTTCGGCGACTTCGCGGAGCGCGATCTCGCCGCGTACCACGTGCCGGTGCACGCGGACGTGCCCGACATCGAGGTGCACTGGATCGACGAGCACGACAAGCACCTGAACCCGATGGGCAGCAAGGGCATCGGTGAGATCGGCATCGTCGGGGCGGCGGCCGCGGTCGGCAACGCCTTCCACCATGCGACGGGCCGGCGCATCCGCGAGCTGCCGCTCACCCCCGACCGGGTCCTGGCCGCCCTGGGCGGGCCGCCCGGTGCGGGTCACCGGGACGGCACGGCCTGAGGCCCGAAGGGCCGGCCATTCCACGAGTAGGGCGTGTCCCGTCGGCCCGCGGGCCCGGACGGCGCCGAGAAAGGGGCTCACCGCATGCACTCCGACGTGCTCGGCATCTACCTCAACGACCACGTGGCCGGGGCCACGGCGGGCCTGGAACTCGCCCGCCGGGTCGCCCGCTCGCACCGGCGCTCCGCCCTCGGTCCGGAGCTGTCACGCCTCGTGGAGGAGATCGACCACGACCGGCGCGAGCTCCTCCGGCTGATGGAGGCCCTGCGGATCCCCGTCCGGCGCCACAAGGTCCTGGCGGGCTGGGTCTCGGAGAAGGCGGGCCGGGTGAAGCTCAACGGCCGTCTGCTGCGGCGCTCGCCCCTGAGTTCCCTCCTGGAGTTCGAGGCCCTCAGGCTCGGCGCCGAGGGGAAGGCCTGCCTGTGGACGGCTCTGCTCCCGGCGGCGTCGGCCGAGCGGCCGGCGTTGGACGAGAGCCGTCTCCAGCACCTGCTGGGGCGCGCCCGCGAACAGATCTCGCTGCTGGAGGACCTGCGAGTGCGCGCCGCCGCGGGCCTGTTCGCGGGCGACCGCGCGCCCTCGTGACCCGCCGGCAATTCGGTTGCCCGAGCGGAATGCGGTTGACATGGTCATCGCCATGCACACTTTTCACGCACCCGACGGCACCGAGCTGGCCTACCACCTCAGCGGGGACGGGGCTCCCCTGCTCTGCCTGCCGGGCGGACCCATGCAGGCCTCCGTCTACCTCGGAAACCTCGGCGGCCTGGACGCGCACCGGCAGCTGATCAGGCTGGACCTGCGCGGAACGGGACGGTCCGCCCGGCCCGAGGACCCCGGCTCCTACCGCTGCGACCGGCTCGTCGGCGATGTCGAGGCGCTGCGTGCGCACCTCGGCCTCGCCCGGGTGGACCTGCTCGGGCACTCCGCCGGTGCGAATCTGGCCGCCCTGTACGCCGAGCGCCATCCGGACCGCGTGGGAAGGCTCGCGCTGATCACCCCCAGCCCCTTCGGCCTGGGCATCGAGGTCAGCGCCGCCGCCCGGCGTGAGACGGCGCTCCTGCGCCGTCACGAGCCATGGTTCCCGGCCGCGTTCGCAGCCTTGGAGGACGTGATGGCGGGCCGCGCGACCGCCGACTCCTGGCAGGCCCTCACACCGCTGCGGTACGGACGCTGGGACGCGGCGGCCCGAGCGCACCAGGCCGCCGAGGACGCCCAGCGCAACGGCGAGGCGGCGGCCGTGTTCGGCTCCGAGGGCGCCTTCGACCCGGACCGCACCCGCGCGGCGCTCGCCCGCTTCGGACAGCGGGTGCTGGTGCTGGCCGGGGAGGTGGACCTGAACTCCCCTCCGGCGGCGATGGCGGAGCTCAGCGGGCTGTTCCCGCACGCCGAACTCGTCGTACAGCCCGGCGCCGGTCACTTCCCGTGGCTCGACGACCCGGACCGGTTCACGGCGTCCACCGCCGCGTTCCTGGCCTGACGCCGGCCCTCCCGCCGGGGCGCGGCGGAGCCGGCTCAGGCCGCCAGGCTCTCGGCCTGCTTCGCCGCGCGCCGGGCCACCGCGTCCGGGTCCGTGTCCGCGTCGTACGTCACCAGCCGGGGCAGCAGCGCGGACAGCACCGCCACCGCCGCCACGCACATCAGGCCGCCGCTCCAGAACGCCGGGCGCGTCCCGGTCCAGCCCGCCACCGTGCCGGCGCGCACCTGGCCGAGCTGCGGGCCCACGCTGTACGAGAGGACCTCGATGCCGGCCAGCCGTCCGCGCAGTTCCTCGGGGATGGTCTGGTTCCAGATGGTCGCGCGGCCCAGTCCGCTGAGCATGTCGCCGGCGCCCGCCACCGCCAGGCACACCAGCACCGGCCAGATGTGCGTGAACCAGCCCGCCGCCGCGATGGCGGCCCCCCAGACCGCGGCCCCGCACACCACGAAGAGGCCGTGCCGGCGGACCCGGGAGGTCCAGCCGCTGGTCAGCCCGAGCAGCAGGGAGCCCACTGCGCCCGCCGAGTACATCAGGCCGAGCGCCCACACGGCGTCGAGCTCGTCGGCGAGGAACGGGAAGATGGTGTTCGGGAAGGCGAAGAACATCGCCGCCAGGTCCACCGCGTAGGTGCCCAACAGCACCGGCCGGCTCCATGCGTGGCGCGCGCCCTCGGCGATCGCGCGCAGGGAGGGCCGCTCCGCCCCGGGCGAGGGCGGCGCCGGGGACAGCCGTGCGCACAGGAGCACGGAGACGGTGAAGCCGGCGACGGTGATGCCGTACGCCGCGGCGTGGCCGGCGTAGGCGACCACCAGTCCGGCGAGCGCCGGGCCGGCGATGGCACCGATCTGGTAGCGCAGCGCGTTCAGCGCCGCGGCGGCGGTCTGCTGTTCGTGCGGCACGATCCGCGCGAGCATCGAGTCCAGCGCCGGGCGCTGGAGGCCGGACAGCGCCGACACCCCGGCCGCGACCAGGTACAGGGGCCAGAGCAGCGGGCTCGGCAGCAGCGCGTTCACCAGCAGGACGAGGGCCAGCAGTCCGAGCCCGGCCTCGCTCAGCAGGATCAGCCGCCGCCGGTCGAGGGAGTCGGCGAGCGCTCCTCCGTACAGCCCGAAGACCACCAGCGGGACCAGTTCCACCGCGCCCATCGCGCCGACGGCGAGCGGTGAGTCCGTCAGCTCCTTGATCTGGAGGGGAAGGGCGATCATCGCCATGAAGGAGCCGAAGAACGTCATGGCTCCCTGGAAGAAGAGCAGCCGGAAGTCCCGGCTCGATCGCCAGGGCGCGGTGTCGGGCAGCAGGCGGGAGCGGCGGGTGGTCCTCACAACGGGTCATCGTCCGGGACCCGTCTTCGGACCGGCAACGCATTTTCCGTGCGTGTGCCTCCCACCGCTCCCCTCCCCTCGCGCGCCGGCCGGAGCCGCTCCCTGCCGCGTCAGGTCGCCGTACCGCCCAGGTGCTGCCACAGGAAGGTGTAGGCGAGCGCCTGGTTGTGGGCGGCCTGTTCGTTGTCGCTGGCGCCGCCGTGGCCGCCGCCGGTGTTCTCGTGGAACAGCACGCGGTGGCCCAGCTCGCGCAGGCGGGCGGCCGTCTTGCGGGCGTGCCCGGGGTGGACGCGGTCGTCGCGCGTGGAGGTCATCAGCAGCACGGGCGGGTAGGCCTGCCCGGCGGCCAGGTTGTGGTACGGGGAGAGATCCTCCAGGTGCGGGCGGTCGGCCGGCTCGTCCGGGTCCCCGTACTCCGCGACCCAGGACGCGCCGGCGAGCAGCCGGTGGTAGCGGAGCATGTCCAGGAGCGGGACCTTGGCGACGACGGCGCCGAACAGCTCCGGGTAGCGGACGAGCATGGCGCCCATCAGCAGGCCCCCGTTGCTGGCGCCGGTGATGCCGAGCCGGTCGGGGGTGGTGATGCCCCGGGCGACGAGGTCGGCGGCGACGGCGGCGAAGTCCTCGAAGGCCCGCACGCGGTCGGCCCCCAGGGCGGCCTGGTGCCAGGCCGGGCCGTATTCGGCGCCGCCGCGGATGTTCGCGACGACGAAGGTGCCGCCGCGGGCCAGCCAGGCGCGGCCGGTGACCGGGCTGTAGTACGGGGTCTGCTGGTCGCGGAAGCCCCCGTACCCGTAGAGCAGGGCGGGACCGGGCCGGTCCGGGCGGTCGGGGCCGACGACGAAGTAGGGCACCGCCGTGCCGTCCGGGGAGCCCGCGAAGAACTGCCGGACGGTCAGGCCCTCGGCGTCGAAGCGGGCCGGGGCCTGCTTGAGGAGCTCGCTGTCGCCGCCGACGTGGCCGTAGCTGAGGGTGGAGGGCTGGAGGTAGCCGTCGACGTTCAGGAAGTACTCGTCGCTGACGTCCGGGTCGGTGTCGGTGACCCCCGCCGAGGACAGCGGCGGTACGTCGGCCAGCGGGCGGCGGCTCCAGCCGTCCGGGCCCGGGGTGAGGACCTCGATCCGGGTGGCGACGTCGGCCAGCGTCTCCACGATCAGGTGGTGGCGGGTCCAGCAGTGGCCTGCCAGCGCGGTGCGCGCGTCCGGCGTGAACAGCACGTGGGCGCTGCGGTCCCCGGCGAGGAAGGCCTCGAAGTCGAAGGCGAGCAGCGAGCCGGCCGGATGGCCGAGCCAGGGTGTCTTCGGGGTGACGACGAGCCACTGCCGGTGGGCGTACTTCCCCGCGTCGTCCGGAACGTCGATCTTCACCAGCGTGTCGCCCTCGGCGAGCAGGTGGAGCTCGTGGTGGAAGAAGTCGGTGGCGCGGGAGACGAAGTCCCGCTCGTAGCCGGGGGTTGCGTCGCGCCAGCCGGTGGCCGAGATGTCCGAGGCCTCGGCCTCGAAGACCGGCTCGGCGTCCTGCGGCGCGGTGCCCCGGCGCCAGCGCCGGACCGTACGGGGGTAACCAGAGGCGGTCAGGGAGCCCGGTCCCAGGTCGGTGCCGAGGAAGACGGTGTCCTCGTCGATCCAGCCGATGCGGGTCTTCGCCTCCGGCAGCCGGAAGCCGTCTTCGACGAATTCCTTTGCGTCCAGGTCGAATTCGCGGACCACGACGGCGTCAGAGCCGTCCCGGGAGAGCTGCACCAGGGCCCGGCGGTAGTCCGGGTACCGCACGCCGGCCCCGGCCCACACCCACTCCTCCCCCTCCGCGGCCGCCAGGGCGTCGACGTCGAGGAGCACCTCCCAGGCCGGGTCGTCCTTGCGGTACTGCTCCATCGTGGTACGCCGCCACACGCCCTTGGGCCGGTCGGCGTCGCGCCAGAAGTTGTAGAGGAACGCCCCGCGGCGGACGGTGTAGGGGATGCGGTCGGCGTCGTCGAGGACCTCGCGCAGCTCGGCGCGCAGCGCCTCGAAACGGGGGTCCCCGGTGAGCGCGGCGGCGGTCCGGGCGTTCTCCTCCCCGACCCAGGCCAGCGCGGCCTCACCCTCGATGTCTTCGAGCCACAGGAAACGATCTTCAGCAGTCACCCCCTGATTGTGCCGCCCGGCGCGCCCTGCCGGGGACGACTCCCCGCAACCCCCTGGCACGGCCCCGGCAGACGGACCCGCCCGGGCCCCCGGGGCGGGTCAGGCCGAGAGCGGGCGGTCGTGGGCGCGGACAGGGGACGGGAGGGCCGTGGAACCGGTCAGGTAGCGGTCGACGGCGGCGGCCGCGGCCCGCCCCTCCGCGATGGCCCACACCACCAGGGACTGGCCGCGTCCGGCGTCACCGGCGACGAACACCCCCTCGGGCTCCCGGCGGGCGGCCCGGGGGGCCGGCTCGCCGGGCGGGCGGGGTCCGGCGAGGGCCGCGAAGTCCGCGTCCCGTGCGAAGGCCCCCCGTGCGTCGCGGCTGAGCGCGAGCTGCTCGCCGAGGCCGCCGGCCCGCTCCGGGCCCGAGAAGCCGAGGGCCAGCAGGACCAGCCCGGCCTCGATCACCCTCTCGGTCCCCGGGAGCGGTGCTCTGCGCGTGGGCTCCACCGCCGTCAGGTGCAGGGCCCGTACCCGGCCCGCCGCGTCACCGTCGAAGTGCACGGTGGCGGAGGAGAAGAGCCGGGGGTCGGTGCCGTGGCGTCCGCGTGCTTCCTCGTGGGCGTGGGAGATCCGGTAGACCTTCGGGTACACCGGCCAGGGCTGTGCGTCGGGCCGCTCGGGGCCGGGTTCCGGGTTGATGTCGAGCTGGACCACCGACAGCGCGCCCTGCCGCAGGGCGGTGCCCAGGCAGTCCGAGCCGGTGTCCCCGCCACCGATGATCACCACGTGCCGGCCCTCGGCCGTGATCGTGGGCCGGTCCAGGTCGCCCTCGCCGACCCGGTTGGCGGCGATCAGGTACTCCATGGCCTGGTGGATGCCCCGCAGCCGGCGCCCCGGTACGGCGAGCTCCCGGCGCTCCCCGGCCCCGACCGCGACGACCACCGCGTCGTGGCGCCTGCGCAGCTCGGCCGCGTCGACGGCGCGGCCGACGTCCGCCCCCGTGCGGAAGACGGTGCCCTCGGCGCTCATCTGGGCGATCCGCCGGTCCAGCTGCGCCTTCTCCATCTTGAAGGCCGGTATGCCGTAGCGGAGGAGCCCGCCGAGGCGGTCGTCCCGCTCGTAGACGACGACGGTGTGACCGGCCCGGGTGAGCTGCTGGGCGGCTGCGAGCCCGGCCGGCCCGGAGCCGATGACTCCGATGGTCCTGCCGCTGAGCCGCGGGGGCGGTGCGGGCGGGGCGTATCCGTGCTCCCAGGCCTGGTCCGCGATCGTCTGCTCGACGTTCTTGATGGTCACCGGGTCGGAGTTGATCGACAGGACGCAGGAGTCCTCGCAGGGCGCCGGGCAGAGCCGGCCGGTGAACTCCGGGAAGTTGTTGGTCGCGTGGAGCCGGTCGGCGGCGGCCCGCCAGTCGCCGTGGGCGGCGTACGCGTTCCACTCGGGGATGAGGTTGCCCAGCGGGCAGCCGCCGTGGCAGAACGGGACTCCGCAGTCCATGCACCGGTTGGCCTGCTCCGACACCAGGGGCAGCAGCGTCTGCCCGGCGTGGACCTCGCGCCAGTCGCCGAGCCGCTGCTCCGCGGGGCGCCCCGGGACGGGGCGCCGGGGGGTCCGAAAGAAGCCCCAGGGATCGGTCATGCGCCGCCTCCGTGGTTCATGGGCGGGTACGGCGGTTCCGACCAGGTTACGCCGCATTTGTCACGGTTTCCCGACGGCGGGGCAAAGCTCCGGTCTCGCGGGACCGCCGCCCTGCGCGGGCCGTGCGCGTAACGGCCGCGGCGGCGGGAAGACGCTCGGCGGAGCCGGACGGACGGCGAAAGGAGCGGCGCCATGGGCGGCGGCAGCATGCGGGACAAGGCCCAGCGGCCGGGGATCGGCCGCGAGGAGCAGGTGGAAGAGGCCCCCGGCGGGGACCGCCCGACACGGAACCGGACCGCCGAGGAGTCCACGCGGCGGCGGGAGGACGAGCGGCAGGGGGAGCACGAGGAGGGCGACGGCGCCGGGCAGCGCCGGGGCGGCGGCTAGGGCCTATTGTCCGGATCATGTTCTCGTCGGTCGTCGATGCCCCCCGGCTACCGCCGGGAGGGCCCCACCGCCTGGACTCCCTCCTCGGCCTTGCGATCGCACGCGCCAGGCCTGATCCGAAAGCAGGCCCTGGACGGCTTGAGGGAGCAGGGCGGCACGGAGGAGGCCGGTGCCGTTCGGTCGGCCGTCGGTGGCCCGAGGGCCGGTGCGCCCAGTGTGGCTGACGGGTCATCAATCCGCTGCGCCGGCTGGTTTGACGGGCCGCGGCCGACCGCGTGCACGATGCGGTGGAGCACGGCGCGGGGAACGCCGGGGTGCCCGTCGCCGCGCAAGCCGGAAGCCAAGCGGCACCGGCCGGCCGTGCCGCGGACCGGGGTGCCGGGCCGGCCTCCCCGGTGAGTGCCTCGCCCCGGCGCATACCGCGCCAGGCGCGGACCGACCAGTGCGCCGACGCGGCCCGTCAGCCGGCACCGGCCGGCCATGCCGCCGCACCGGCCTCCCCGTTGGGCGCCTCGTCACCGAACCCTCGGCCCGGGGCGCCGGCCTTCCGACCCCCGCCACGCGTGACGCGTGCCGGCCGACTACCGCGCCGGCGCGAGGGCCGTGAGTGGCGGCCGCCGCCACGTCCGGCGGCGGCGTGCATCGCGCACCGCGACCTCAAGCGCGCAACGTTCTGCCGCCACCGACGGGCCCCGCATGGTCCCCCGGCCGGCCAGGGAACGTGGATCACGTGCAGGACCTCGGCCATGCCGGGGATCAGCAGGAGCAGGGCCTCGACCGGGAGCACTCCGTGAGCGACGACGGTGTCCGCCGGGGTGGGCCCGGTACGTACACGGTGGCCGGTCAGGGCTGCGCCCCTCGGTGTCCGCATCGATGACGGGGCGGTCAGCCCCCTGCACGCGCTGCGCAGGCCGCCCTTCCTGCGCGAACCGGCGGCGGATCCGGCGCCTTCGGCAACTCGGTCCGGATCACCGTGACGGCGACGGGCCGCCCGCCGGGCGGGCGCCCCTCACGGCCGCGTGGGCCCGAAGGCGGCGGGAGCCGCCGCCGGATGCCGACGACTACTCGATGACGAGCTCGACGGGGATGTTGCCGCGGGTCGCCTTCGAGTAGGGGCAGACCTCGTGCGCCTGCTTGACGAGCAGGGCGCCCGTCTCGCCCGCGAGGGACTCGGGGAGCTCGATGCGCAGGGTGACGGCGAGACCGAAGCCGGTGGCGTCCTGGCCGATGGAGGTCTCCGCAGTGACGGACACCTCGCCGGTGTCGACCTTGGCCTGGCGGCCGACCAGGCCCAGCGCGCTGGCGAAGCAGGCCGCGTACCCGGCCGCGAAGAGCTGCTCGGGGTTCGTGCCCTGGCCGTTGCCGCCGAGGGCCGGGGGCATGGCGAGGGCGAGGTCGATCTGGCCGTCGGAGCTGACGGTGCGGCCTTCGCGGCCGTTGGCGGTGGCGACAGCGGTGTACAGGGCGTCCATCGGAGTTCCTCTCGCGGGGTGGAACGGGGGAAGAGCGGCGGCCGGTCGTCGACCGCCTCCACCAATAGACCACACAATTCAGTTGTGCACAACTAAATGACCCACAAGCTCTTGGCGGGTACACTTGCCGTCATGACCGAGCAGCGCACCGACACCCTCCGCGACGAGGACTTCCTCCGCCTGGACGGCCAGATCTGCTTCGCGCTCAATGCGGCGAGCCGGGCCTTCGGCGGTCTCTACCGCGTCGTCCTGAAGGACCTCGGTCTGACCTACCCCCAGTACCTGGTGATGCTGGTGCTGTGGGAGCACGGCACGATGCCCGTCAAGCAGCTCGGACAGCACCTGCGGCTCGACTCGGGGACCCTCTCGCCCCTGCTCAAGCGGCTGGAAGCCGCGGGCCTGATCCGCCGCGAACGCAGCAGCGAGGACGAGCGCTCCGTCCACGCGAGCCTGACCGAGGCGGGGGCGGCGCTGCGCGCCCGCGCGGCGGAGGTTCCGCGCCGGATCGCGACCTCGACGGGCTTCGAGCTGACGGAGATCCGCGATCTCCAGGCCCGGCTCCACCGCCTGACCGCCGCCCTCGACGCCGCCACGGCGGCAGAGGAATGAGCCCGGCGGGCTGACCCGGCCCCTCCGGCGGCGACCCGGCGGCCACCCCCCGGCCGCACGGCGCCGTCGGGCGTACGGCCGCGGGACCGCCGTACTCGACGAGGCGTCATGCGGACCGTACGGGTGGACACCTCGACAAGGCCGGCGCGCGGCGACGGCGATCGCCGACGGACGCCCTCCACGTCATCGGCGCGGTCCCGGCACCTTCCCCGGGCCGCCCCGGTGACGGCCGGGCGTTAGCGGCGCGTACGACCGGGCAGGCGCCAGGAGACACCCATGCGGGAGCGACAAGGGAGGAACTGATCATGACGACTGCCCGCGAGATCATGACAGAGGGCGCCGAATGCATCGGCGCCGAGGAAACCGTCCTGGAAGCCGCGAAGAAGATGGAGCGGCTCGGTGTCGGCGCCCTGCCGATCTGCGGCACCGACAACAGGCTCAAGGGCATGCTCACCGACCGGGACATCGTGGTGAAGGTCCTGGCAGCGGGCAAGGACCCCGCCCAGTGCAAGGCCGGCGAGTTCGCCCAGGGCGAGGCGGTCACCATCGGGGCCGACGACGACGCCGAGGAGATCCTGCACACGATGGCCCGGCACAAGGTACGGCGGCTGCCCGTGATCGACGGCCACGACCTGGTCGGCATGGTGGCCCAGGCCGATGTCGCACGGGCCCTGCCCGAACCGAAGGTCGGTGACCTCCTGGAGGCGCTGTCCTCCTGAGGCGGACAGCGGTGGCCCCGGGGCCGCCCGGCGGCCCCGGTCCACCGTCCCGGCCGCCTCTCGCCGTGTACCGAGGAAACAGGAGACAGGTGATGGATCTCTTGGACCGTACCGACCACCGGGCCGCCCGCAGGGCCGATCAGGAGGAGTCGGTGGCCGCGCTCGTCTCGAAGGCCTCCCGGCAGCTGACACAACTGGTCCACGACGAGCTGCGCCTCGCGCAGGCCGAGATGGCCCAGAAGGGCAGGAGGTGGGGCGTCGGCGGCGGGCTGCTCGGCGGCGCGGGAATCGTGGCCATGCTGGCCCTCCAGGCGCTGGTGGCCACCGCGATCATCGCGCTCGCCCTGGTGCTGCCGCTGTGGGCGGCCGCACTCGTCATCGCCGCCGCCCTGCTGCTGATCGCGGCCGTGCTCGGCGGCCTCGGCAAGAGGAAGGTCGGCCAGGCCGGTCCTCCGGTGCCCGAGCAGGCCATCGAGAGCGTGCGGGCCGACCTCGTCGAGATCAAGGAGAGGGCGCACCGATGACCCGGACATCCCAGACGCACGACCCGCAGCCCACCCGCGAGCAGTTGCGCGCCCAAGTGGCCGAGACTCGTGAGGAGTTGGGGCGGACGGTGGAAACGCTGGTCGCGAAGACGGACCTCAAGGCCCAGGCGGCGCAGGCTCGCGGCCGGGCCGTCGCCGCTACGCACGAGGCGGGCGGGAAGGCCGCCCGGACCGTCCGTGACAACCGGTGGCTGGTGGCAGCGGGTGCGGCGGCGGGCTGCCTGCTGTGGCTGCTGCTGTGGCATCCCGGAGGGAGGAACCGGTGAAGACGTCGAAGATCGTCTACAAGCCGGTCGGGATGGCCCTGGGTGCTGCCGGCGGCGCCCTGGCCGGGGCCGCCTTCAAGCAGCTCTGGAAACGGCTCGGCCATGAGGAGGACGCCCCGAACGCCACCGACGAGGACCGCTCGTGGCGGGAGATCCTGCTGGCGGCGGCGTTGCAGGGAGCCGTGTTCGCCGCGGTCAAGGCGGTGATCGACCGTTCCGGCGCGGTGGCGGCCAAACGCCTGACGGGCACCTGGCCCGCCTGAGCCCGAGCCGGTGCCGGGCCTGCGCTGAGCCTGTGCTGAGCCTGCCAGACCCTGGGCCCGGGGCGGAGTTCAAACGCCCCGGGCCCGGTTTTCCCCCTGTCGGCCCATCCCGGTTGGCTCCTTCGGCGGCCGTGTCCTCTCATGGGAAGCGGACCCCCACCGATCCAGTGCAGAAAGGTGCGGCCATGTACGAGATGCGCTACGCATCGGCAGACCGGCGCGAGGCGGTCTGGCACGTCCTCGCCAAAGAGGCGGCCTCGGGCACGTTGTGCGGGCTCCGCCTCGTGTCCGCATCGAAGACCGCCCCGGCCGGCGCCGGGGAACGCTACTGCGCGGCCTGCATGGAGGCGTTCGGCGCCGTCATGCACGGCGCCGGGGCGGGGCCGGCGGTGGCGGGCAGGGCCTCGGAGCCGGCCCTGGGAACCTGAGCCGTCGGCCCGGCGTTCAGTCGAGGGCGGCGCCCCCGGAGGCTGCGTCCTCGTCGGCGTTCTCCGTGAGGGTGAACAGGGCGCCGTCCGGGTCCCGCAGCGTGACCTGGTGCCGGCTGCCCCGCGGCTCGGGGTCGGAGACGGTCATCCCGCCGAGCGAGGTGGCGGCCTGCACCGCGGCTTCGAGCCGGTTGACCCGGAAGTGCACGTGCCAGCGCGGCCGAGCGTGGGGACGCAGCGCCGCGACCTCGACGGGCCCGCTGTTCAGGCGGGCCACCGCCTCGCCGTCGTGGCGCAGCACCACCTGGTCCTCCTCGTACGACACCTGGCACGCCCCGGGCCGGCTGCTGGCCCACTCCAGGACCTCGCCGTAGAAGATCGCGGCGTCGAAGGCGTTGCGCGTACGCAGTTCCAGCCAGGCCGGCGCATGCCCGTGGCCCACCCGCCAGCCGGAGAACACGAAGCCCTCCCAGATGCCGAAGACGGCGCCCTCGCGATCGGCCGCCAGGGCCCCGCGGCCGCCGGTCTCGAAGGAGACCGGGCCGACGGCGACCGTTCCTCCGCGCTCCCGGATCCGGGCGGCGGTGGCGTCGGCGCTGCCGACGGCGAAGTACGAGGTCCAGGCCGCCGGGACCGCCAGGTCCCCGGCGAGGGCACCGATGCCCGCCACGGGCGCCCCTTCGAGCTCGGCGACGGACAGGCCCTCGCCGGGGCGGCCGGGCCGGAAGGTCCAGCCGAGTACGGCTCCGTAGAACCGCTGCGCCGCTTCGAGGTCGCGGGCGGTCAGGCTCACCCAGCACGGAGCTCCGAAGACATCCGTCATGCGCACCTCATCCTGCCGAGTCTTTGCGGGCTCCGCGTCCCGCCGCCCTTTCTAGCGAACCCCCGCCCGGCCCGCGGCGCCACACGCCGGACCGGCGCGTCCCGGCTTGGCGACGGGCCCGGGCCCGTCGCCCGGGGCCGCGGGGCGGGGGTGCGGGCTCGCCCGGGGTGCCCGGGAGGTGCCCGCGGGGGCCGGCGTACCCGGTGCCCGGAGGCGGCTCGGCACTCCCCCGGGCCCCCGAGGCCCGGGGGACCGCCGTCGGGCGGTCCGCCGCGCTGTCTCCGGCGGTCAGGCGGGGGTGATGTTCTCCGCCTGCGGCCCCTTGTGCCCCTGGGTGACGTCGAAGGTCACCGCCTGGCCTTCCCGGAGCTCCCGGAAGCCCGCGGCGTTGATCGCCGAGTAGTGGGCGAAGACATCAGGGCCGCCACCGTCCTGCGCGATGAACCCGAAACCCTTCTCCGCGCTGAACCACTTCACCGTTCCCGTAGCCATGTCCGATGTCCTCCTTTTTACGACGTCCACCGTCCGCACCGCGCGGACGGCACAACGCGCCGCCCCGGCCCACCGGCAGACGGCGGATCAGGGCGACCGAGCGGACGGTACACCGCGACCCGACCACCACCGAGAACAAAGACGACGCTCCGCGCGGCCTCACCCGAAGGGACTACCACCATCGGGTTGCCGCACCGGGGTCGGAGTCAACAGGGCGGAGGCGGTCAGGCGCCGAGACGGGTCAGGAGGGGCTCGCGGTGCAGCTCGGCTATCGGCGCGAGGAGGTCCGGATGCCGCAGGAGGGCGGCCGCCTGCCGGTCGCCCGACGCGGGCTCCGTGAGCCGGCGGAAGGCGACGGGGAGCGTACCCACGTGGTCCGTGCCGCTCACGGCCTGCGCCGCGGCCGCAGCCAGGGAGGGCACGCTCAGCAGGCATGCGGCCCAACTGGCGACCACTTCGTCGACCCATGAGCGCCAGGCGTGCTCCTGCGGATCGCCGGTCCCGGTGGTATGAGCGTCCGCTCCGGTGATCCAGTCGAGCCGGTCCGAACCGCCCGGGCCGGTCAGGGCGACCAGCTGGACGTCGAGCTCCGTCGGGTACCGCAGCCACGCGGCGAGCGTGACGGCCTGGCGCGACTGGACTTCCGCGAGGCTGCGTTCGAGGGCGCCCCGGCCGGAGGGGTAGGCCCGGGTGAGCCACTGCGCCGTCGCCGCTATGAGCGGGGACAGGGAGAAGTCCGTGGGCACGGCAGGCCTCCAGGCCGGGATGACGGGTGGTCCATCACCATAACGGCGGTATCACCCGAATTGGAATGGAGCAGGGCCTTCTCCCGTGGTGGGCTGGGCCACAGGCCCGACACGCGGATCGCGGCAAATGCCCGGCGTGTCCCCCTGCGTCGATTTCATTGGGAAGCCGACAGGACCACGGATCACCGAGCACCGAGCACCGAGCACCGAGCACCGATCACGATCGAGGAGAACGCGATGGGACATGGCGGCGACGTCATCGCAGAGCTGACCACCGACCACCGGGAAGTGGAAGAGATCTTCGGCAAGATCGAGGGAATGCCGTCCGGCGACTCCCGCCGGAAGACCCTCGCGGAGCAGGCCATCATCGAACTGGTGCGGCACTCGGTCGCGGAGGAGTCCTACCTCTACCCGGCCGTACGCGAGCAGATGGCGGACGGCGACATGATGGCGGACAAGGAGCTTGAGGACCACGCGGCGGCCGAGCGCACGATGAAGGAGCTGGAGGGCTGCGAAGCGGACGACCCCCGCTTCGACGCGCTGATGCTCAAGCTCATGACGGAGATCCGGGAGCACATCGCCGACGAGGAGACCAACCTCTTCCCGCAGCTCCGTTCGGCCTGTACGCCCGAGATGCTGAACGAGTTGGGTGACAAGGTGCGCACTGCCAAGAAGACCGCGCCGACCCGCCCGCACCCGTCCGCCCCGGACAAGCCTCCCGCCAACAAGCTCCTCGCCCCGGGGGTCGGCCTCGTCGACCGCCTCCGCGACATGATGACGGGCCGCGGCAAGCCCTGAGCCGCCGCGCCCCGGCGACCCTCGCCACGATCGCCCTCCCGGCCGGGGCAGGCGAACCGGACAGGCCGGGGGCTCGCCCCCGACATGCAGGGCACGGGGGCGACCTCGGCAGGCCCCGGCCGGGAGACCCCCTGCCCGTCGCGGGCGGTCACCGAGCCGGCGATCCCCCTCCTGGCCAAGGTGCTCGACCGAACCGCACCGCAGGCCGAGCGAACCGGCCGGGGGGCCCGCTGCCGACATGCAAGGCACGGGCGGCAACCTCGCCAGGCCCCGGCCGGAACGCCCCCCGCCCGTCGCCGGCGACCACCGAGCCGGCGACCCGCTCCCAGCCCAGGTGCTCGACCAAACCGCACCGCAGGCCGAGCGAACCGGCCGGGGGCCCGCTGCCGACATGCAAGGCACGGGCGGCAACCTCGCCAGGCCTTGCCGCTGGCGACCACCTGGCTGACCACTTCGCTCATGCGACCCGCCGGCCCGTCACGGCGCGCGCCCGGGCGGCCCCTGCACTCCCTCCGGCCTGCACGACGCAGCGGCGCCTCAGCAGGCCCGGCACGGACACCCTGCCCACGGGTGGCGGCCACTGGCTGACCGCCTCGCTCGCGCGACCCGCCGGGCCGCCAAGGCCCGCCCGCGGCCCTCAGCAACGCCCTCCCCGGCCGGGGTGCTCGACCAGACCCGCCGCAGGCCGAGCGGACCGGCCGGGGCTCGCCCCCGGCAGGCAGGGCGCGGGCGGCGACCTCGGCAGGCCCGTCGCTGGCGGTCACCGGACTGACCACCTCGCTCGCGCGACGCCACCGGCCCCGTCACGGCACGCGCCCGGCCGGCCGGCCCTCGCGGCAAACGCGCTCGCCGGCCGGGGTGCTCAGGCCAAGCGGGCCGGCCGGGGCACTCCCCTCCGGCCTGCCCGGTCCGGCGGCGACACCAGCAGGCACCGGGACGAACACCCTGCCCCGCGGTGGGAACCACCGGGCTGACCACCTCGTCGCGCGACCCGCCACCGGGCCCATCACGGCGCGCGCCCGCGGGGCCCTGCAGCGAACGCCATCCCCGACGGGGGTGCGCAGGGCAAGCGGACCGGCCGGGCGCTCGCCTATGGCGTGCATGGGGCGGCGACGACCTCGCCGGCCCCGACGCGGGCGTTGTGCCCGCCGGAGACAACCGCTGCCGGACCGGCCGTCTGGTCCGGCAGACCCCACGCAGCCGCCAACCGGACGCTGCCTCGCCTGACGGACTACAGCGTCCGCACCCTCGGCATGCGAGGCGAGTTGCCCCATAGCGCGGCCTCCTCGCCGCGGGTCGCCCTCTGGACCGCGCTGCGCCGCCAGCAGACGACACCTGCGGCGCGGCGGCGCCAGGGCCCGGCGCGACGGCCGCACAGACCCCCCGCCTCGCTGCCGGCCGCCGCCTCACTCCTGTGACCCTCCGCCACCCGGCGCGACGGTCGTGGGGCACCGAGGGCCCTCGCCGCGATCGCCCTCCAGGCCATACGGCGCAGCCAGACGGCGCTGCGCCGTATGGCCTGGAGGCCCCGAGCTGACCGCCTCGCTCACGCGACCCGCCCCGGGCCCGTCACGACCACCGGCAGCGCAGCCGCCCCCC
>NZ_JBEXRC010000064.1:0-33672 GCF_040612915.1 Streptomyces sp. NPDC006326
TGTCGTGCCGGGCCGTCAAGGGCGCTCTCTTCGTTCGCGTCGCTTCGCGATGGCCTGCGGCCACCCTTGACCGCCCGGCCCGCCCCGGAAAGACAACAGACTGCCGGGAAGCCCCCGAAGGATGGCCGGGGGGACAGATGGACATGCGGGCCCATCAGCGTTGCCCGAGCCGTCTCCGGCTGCCAGTTCCCCTTCCGGGGCCGATAGGCCCCTTTTCCGAGCCCAGCCCAGGTCAAGCCGCAGCCGACGCCAATGAGATGACCATCGGGGGCCGGGAGAGGCCACCATCGCCCCAGATCGCTACACAGTCGGTCCCGGCATAGCGTCCGCGGCCCGTCTGGGGCTGGGATGGCCGCCATGGATGGCAGTCATGACGCCAGTCATGCGCCAGTGGATGGTTTCTCTCGATTTGGCGGCCACTTGGCCGATGAGTGGGCCTTTGGTCGAGCTTGATGACGAAGAGTCTGGCATCCGGCTCCTCCTGGGCCTCTGCCCGCCCCCAGATGCGCACTGAGGGTCCGTTGAGGACCCTGATGGGGCCCGAAGGGCAGGGATGTTGCTTGGATCGGTCCAGATTGCGGTCAGTCGGCTCCCGCGGGCGGCCCACAAGGGGATTCGGGCCTGTGGTCTCGTCCCATCAACCCCGGACGGGCCGCGGACGCCATGCCGGGACCGGCTGTGTAGCGATCTGTCGCGTATGAGCAGCCCAAGGCGGGCCGGGGACGCTAGGCCGGGAGGAGCGCGTAGCGATCTGAGGCGATGGTGGCCCCGGTCGGTCCCGGATGGTCATCTCATTGGTCTCGGCTGTGGCTTGACCTGGCCCGGGGCCCGGAAGAGGGGGCTTATCGGCCCCGGATGGGGAACTGGCAGCCGGAGACGGCTCGGGCAACGCTGATGGGCCCGCATGTCCATCTGTCCCCCCGGCCATTCCTCGGGGGCTTCCCGGCAGTCTTTGTCTTTCCGGGGCGGGGCGGGCGGTCAAGGGTGGCCGAAGGCCATCGCGAAGCGACGCGACGAAGGAGCGCCCTTGACGGCCCGGCACGACACGGAAGGACAGTGGACTGACGGGACGCCCCCGGACCCTCTCCGATGCCGGGTGCGGGAATCCCGACCCCCGAAGCCCCCGCCCCGCCTACCGCCCCCGCCCGCCGGCTCCGCCCTCAAGCCCCCCGCCCCCACCCCGTCCCGCCCCCGGACACGCCCCGGAAACAATTGTGCAATCTCTTGCGCAAGGTCTTGCAGGGGCTTCGGCCTGCCCCTACGGTCGCTGCAATCCCCGCCTCTTCCGCCAGGAGGACCCCCGCATGCGCCCCACCGCAAGAATGGCCAGAGCCCTGCTGGCCTCCACTGCGCTTGCCGCCGCGAGCGTCACGGCGACCGGCCCCCACGCGGCCGCCGCGGCGCCCGGTGGCAAGGACGTCACCGCCGTGCTGTTCGAGTGGCGGTTCGACTCCGTCGCGAAGGCCTGCACCGATTCGCTGGGGCCCGCCGGGTACGGGTACGTCCAGGTGTCGCCGCCGCAGGAGCACATCCAGGGGTCCCAGTGGTGGACCTCGTACCAGCCCGTCAGCTACAAGATCGCCGGGCGGCTCGGGGACCGGGCCGCCTTCAAGGCCATGGTCGACACCTGCCACGCCGCCGGCGTGAAGGTCGTCGCCGACTCGGTGATCAACCACATGGCGGCCGGCGACGGCGTCGGGACGGGCGGGTCTTCGTACACGAAGTACGGCTACCCGGGGATCTACTCCGGCGCCGACATGGACGACTGCCGGGCCACGATCTCCAACTACCAGGACCGGGCCGACGTCCAGAACTGCGAGCTCGTGCAGCTGGCCGACCTGGACACCGGTGAGGACTACGTGCGCGGGCGGATCGCCGGGTACCTGAACGACCTGCTGTCGCTGGGCGTGGACGGCTTCCGGATCGACGCCGCCAAGCACATGCCGGCCGCCGACCTCGCCAACATCAAGGGCCGGCTGGCCAACCCGTCCGTCTACTGGAAGCAGGAGGCGATCCACGGCGCCGGCGAGGCCGTCTCGCCCACCGAGTACCTCGGCAACGGCGACGTACAGGAGTTCCGCTACGCCCGCGACCTCAAGCGGGTGTTCCAGAACGAGAACCTCGCCTATCTGAAGAACTTCGGGGAGGGCTGGGGGTACCTGCCCTCCGGGCAGGCCGGGGTGTTCGTCGACAACCACGATACCGAGCGCGTCGGCGACACCCTCACCTACAAGGACGGCTCCGCCTACACCCTCGCCAGCGTGTTCATGCTGGCCTGGCCGTACGGGTCCCCGGACGTGCACTCCGGATACGAGTGGAGCGACAAGGACGCCGGTCCGCCGAACGGCGGCGCGGTGAGCGCCTGCTACACCGGTGGCTGGAAGTGCCAGCACGCCTGGCGGGAGATCTCCTCCATGGTCGCCTTCCGCAATGCGGCCCGCGGCCAGGCCGTCACCGACTGGTGGGACAACGGCGGCGACCAGATCGCGTTCGGGCGCGGCGCCAAGGCGTACGTGGCGATCAACCACGAGGGCTCGGCCCTGACCCGCACCTTCCAGACCTCCCTCCCGGCGGGCGCCTACTGCGACGTGCAGAGCGGGCGCAGTGTGACGGTGGGCTCCTCCGGGCAGTTCACCGCCACCCTCGGCGCCGGTACCGCCCTCGCCCTGCACGTCAACGCCCGTACGTGCAGCGGCAGCGGAACGCCCGCGACGGCCGGGGCGTCCTTCGCAGTCAACGCCACCACGGTCGTCGGCCAGAACATCTACGTCACCGGCGACCAGGCGGCCCTGGGCAACTGGAACACCGCCGCCGCCCTGAAGCTCGATCCGGCGGCCTACCCGGTGTGGAAGCTCGACGTGGCCCTGCCGGCCGGTACGTCCTTCGCGTACAAGTACGTGCGCAAGGACGCCGCCGGGAACACCACCTGGGAGAGCGGGGCCAACCGCACCGCCACCGTCCCGGCGAGCGGTCCGGTGGTGCTGAACGACACCTGGCGCAGCTGACCGCCCGCCCATCAGACCAGGGCCGCCCGGCACCACAGAACCCCGCCACCGCCGGGCGGCCCTCATCCCGTGCCCTGTACGTAACCAAGGAGAACCCCCTTGATACGCCCCGCCGCAGGAGTCCTCGCCGCCGCCCTGGCCGCGGCGCTCCTGCCCGCCCTGCCCGCCGCGGCCGCCGCCCAGGCGCCGACCCCGCCGTCGGACGCGAAACTGGCCGCCGAGCCCGCGCGGCACGACCTGACCCGGGAGCAGTTCTACTTCGTCCTCCCGGACCGGTTCGCGAACGGCGACCCGCGCAACGACCGGGGCGGCCTGACCGGCACCCGGCTGGAGACCGGCCTGGACCCGACGGACAAGGGCTTCTACCAGGGTGGTGACCTCAAGGGCCTGACGGACCGGCTCGACTACATCAAGGGGCTCGGCACGACCGCCATCTGGATGGCGCCGATCTTCAAGAACCAGCCGGTGCAGGGCAAGGGCGAGGACGTCTCGGCCGGCTACCACGGCTACTGGATCACCGACTTCACGCAGGTCGACCCGCACTTCGGCACGAACGCCGACCTGGAGCGGCTGATCGACAAGGCGCACAAGAAGGGGATGAAGGTCTTCTTCGACGTCATCACCAACCACACCGCCGACGTCGTCGACTACCGGGAGCAGTCGTACTCCTACCTGTCCAAGGGGGCCTTCCCCTATCTGACCAAGGACGGCGTGCCGTTCGACGACGCGGACTACGCGGAGCGGAAGGGTACGTTCCCCAAGACGGGCACGGGGTCCTTCCCGCGGACGCCGTTCGTCCCCGACGCGAAGAAGAACCTCAAGGCGCCCGCCTGGCTCAACGACCCGACGATGTACCACAACCGGGGCGACTCCACCTTCGCCGGGGAGTCCTCCGAGCAGGGTGACTTCTTCGGCCTGGACGACCTGTGGACCGAGCGCCCCGAGGTCGTCAGCGGGATGGAGAAGATCTACGAGAAGTGGGTCGGGGACTTCGCCATCGACGGCTTCCGCATCGACACGGTCAAGCACGTCAACACCGGGTTCTGGACGCAGTGGGCGACCGCCCTCGACGCGTACGCCGCCCGGCACGGGCGCAAGGACTTCTTCATGTTCGGCGAGGTGTACTCCGCGGACACCGCGGTGACATCCCCGTACGTGACGCGCGGCCGCCTCGACGCCACCCTCGACTTCCCGCTGCAGGACGCGATCCGCGCGTACGCCTCGCAGGGCGCGGGCGCCGGGCGGCTGGCCGGGGTGCTCGCCGAGGACTACCGGTACACCACCGACAAGGCGAACGCCTACGAGCAGGTCACCTTCCTCGGCAACCACGACATGGGCCGTTTCGGGAGCTTCCTGAAGCAGGACCGGCCGGGCGCCGGGGAGCAGGAGCTGCTGGACCGGTACCGGCTGGCGAACGAGCTGATGTTCTTCTCCCGCGGCAACCCGGTGGTGTACTCCGGTGACGAGCAGGGCTTCACCGGCGCGGGCGGCGACAAGGACGCCCGCCAGCCGCTGTTCGCCACGCGGATCGCCGACTACCTGGACGACGACCAGCTCGGAACGGTGCGCACGCACGCGAGCGATGCTTACGATCCGGGACACCCGCTCTACCAGCAGATCAGTGCTCTCTCGAAGCTGACCAAGGAGCACCCCGCCCTGCGCGACGGGGTCCAGAGCGAGCGCTTCGCCGACGGCTCCGTCTACGCCTTCGCCCGCACCGACACCCGTAGCCGCACCGAATACCTGGTCGCCGCGAACAACGCCGCCGAGGCCCGGACCGTCGAGCTCGACGCCCCGGCCGGCGTCCAGTACCGGACGCTGTACGGCGGCACCGCGCTGATCCGCTCCTCGGCAGCCGGAAAGCTCACCGTCACCGTCCCCGCCCTCGGCTCGGTCGTCCTCCAGGCCACCACCCCCCTTGCCGCCCCCGCCGCCAAGCCCGCCCTGACCCTCACGGTCCCGGCGGCGCCCACCGGCACCGTCGAGCTCACGGCCGACGTCAGCGGCGGCGGCCTGAACCGGGTCGTCTTCGCCGCGCAGACCGGCACGGACAAGTGGCAGGTCCTCGGCTCCGCCGACCACGCCCCGTACAAGGTCACCCAGCACGTCACCGCCCCCGCCGGAACACCCCTGCGCTACAAGGCCGTCGTCGTCGACTCCGCCGGCCGCACCGCGAGCGCCCTCGCCGCGGCCACCGCCGGCCAGGCCCCGCCCGCCCCGGTCCCCACCGCCACCCAGCGCGACTACGCCGTCGTGCACTACCACCGCCCCGACGGCGACTACACCGACTGGCGGCTCTACGCCTGGGGCGACCTCGCCGACGGCGAGGCCACGCCCTGGCCGGCCGGCCACGCCTTCACCGGCCGCGACGCGTACGGCGCCTTCGCCTACGTCCGCCTCAAGCCCGGCGCCTCCTCCGTGGGCTACCTCGTCATCGACAAGGACGGCACCAAGGACGTCGCCGCCGACCGCACCATCGACGTGACCAGGACCGGCGAGATCTGGCTGGAGCAGGGCCGGGAAGCGGCCCGCACCGACCGGCCCGCCTACCCGCCGCAGGACCCCGCCAAGGCCGTCCTGCACTACCAGCGCCCCGACGGCGCCTACGACGGCTGGGGCCTGCACGTCTGGACCGGCGCCGCGAACCCCACCGACTGGAACCAGCCGCTGCGGCCCGTCCGCACCGACTCCTACGGGGCGGTGTACGAGGTCCCGCTCGCCGCCGGGGCCAGCAGCCTGAGCTACATCCTCCACAAGGGCGACGAGAAGGACCTCCCCTCCGACCAGTCCCTGGACCTCAAGGCCACCGGCCACGAGGTGTGGATGCTGTCCGGCCGGGCCCCCTACCTGCTCCCGCAGCCCGCCGGCTCGGGCGCCGCCCTCGACCTCACCAAGGCCCAGGCCGTCTGGATCGACCGCGACACCGTCGCCTGGAACGCACCCGCCGCCGCTGCCTCCGTCCAGCTCCTCGCCTCCCCCGACGGCACGGTCAAGGCCGAGAACGGCACCCTGACCGGCACCAACCGCGCGCAGTGGCTGCGCCTGACCGCAGCGCAGCTGACCGACGCCCAGAAGCAGAAGTTCCCGCACCTGGCCTCCTACGCCGCCTACACCGTCGACCCGCGCGACCGCGACCGCGTCCGAGGCGCCCTGCGCGGCCAGCTCGTCGCGAGCGCCCGCGCCGCGAACGGCGCCGTCCTGGCCGCCACCGGGGTCCAGCTCGCGGGCGTCCTCGACGACCTGTACGCGAACGCCGCGAAGGCCACCGCCCTCGGCCCGGTCTTCAAGGACGGCCGCCCCACCCTGTCGCTCTGGGCCCCGACGGCGCAGCAGGTCGCCCTCGAACTGGACGGCCGCACCCTGCCCATGCACCGTGACGACGCCACCGGCGTCTGGTCGGTGCGCGGCGAGCGCTCCTGGGCCGGAAAGCCGTACCGCTACGCCGTCACCGTCTGGGCCCCGAGCACCGGGCAGATCGTCCGCAACGTGGTCACCGACCCGTACTCCACGGCCCTGACCACCGATTCCGCCGCCAGCCTGGCCGTCGACCTCGCCGACCCGAAGCTCGCACCGCCCGGCTGGCGCGAGCTGCGCAAGCCGGCGCCCGTCCCCTTCACCTCGGCGCAGATCCAGGAGCTCCACATCCGCGACTTCTCCGTCGCGGACCGCACCAGCAAGCACCCCGGCCAGTACCTGGCCTTCACCGACACCGGTTCGGCGGGCATGCAGCACCTGCGCGCCCTGGCCGCCGCCGGCACCTCGTACGTGCACCTCCTGCCGGCGTTCGACATCGCCACCATCCCGGAGAAGGCCTCGGAGCGCACGGAGCCCGCCTGCGACCTGAAGGTGTACGCCCCGGACTCCGAGCAGCAGCAGGCCTGTGTGGCCGCCGCGGCCGCGAAGGACGCGTACAACTGGGGCTACGACCCGCTGCACTACACCGTGCCGGAGGGCTCGTACGCCAGTGACCCCAACGGCACCGCCCGTACGGTCGAGTTCCGCAGGATGGTCCAGTCGCTGAACGGGGCCGGGCTGCGCACGGTCATGGACGTGGTCTACAACCACACCGCCGCGGCCGGGCAGTCGGACGCGTCGGTCCTCGACCGGATCGTGCCGGGCTACTACCAGCGCCTGCTGCCGGACGGGTCGGTCGCCACGTCCACCTGCTGCGCCAACACCGCTCCCGAGAACGCCATGATGGGCCGCCTCGTCGTGGACTCCCTCGTCACCTGGGCCAAGCAGTACAAGGTCGACGGCTTCCGCTTCGACCTGATGGGGCACCACCCGAAGGCCAACATCCTGGCCGTGCGCGCCGCCCTCGACGCCCTGACCGTCGAGAAGGACGGCGTGGACGGCAAGCGGATCATCCTCTACGGGGAGGGCTGGAACTTCGGGGAGGTCGCGGACGACGCCCGCTTCGTGCAGGCCACGCAGAAGAACATGGCCGGCACCGGCATCGCCACCTTCTCGGACCGTTCGCGCGACGCGGTCCGCGGCGGCGGCCCCTTCGACGAGGACCCGCGTGTCCAGGGCTTCGCCTCCGGCCTGTTCACCGCACCCAACGGCTCCGCGGCGAACGGCACCCCCGCCGAGCAGCGGGCCCGCCTGCTGCACTCCCAGGACCTGATCAAGGTCGGGCTGAGCGGGCACCTCGCCTCGTACGCCTTCACGGACACCACGGGCCGCCGCACCAAGGGCTCGGAGGTGGACTACAACGGGGCCCCGGCCGGCTACGCGGCGGCGCCCGGGGACGCGCTGGCCTACGTGGACGCCCACGACAACGAATCGCTGGCCGACGCCCTCACGTACAAGCTGCCGCAGGGCACCTCCACCGCGGACCGGGCCCGGATGCAGGTCCTCGCGATGTCCGTCGCCGCGCTCTCCCAGGGCCCGGCCCTGTCCCAGGCCGGCACGGACCTGCTCCGCTCGAAGTCGCTGGACCGCAACTCGTACGACAGCGGCGACTGGTTCAACGCGATCCACTGGGACTGCCGCGACGGCAACGGCTTCGGCCGCGGCCTGCCGCAGGCCGCCGACAACCGCTCGAAGTGGCTGTACGCCAAGCCGCTGCTGACCGGCCCGGTCCCGAACTGCGCCGACATCGACGGCGCCTCGGCGGCCTACCGCGACCTGCTGAGGATCCGTACGACGGAACCCGCCTTCGGCCTGGCCACGGCGGAGGCGGTGCAGGCCGCGCTGGCCTTCCCGCTGTCCGGCCCGGAGGAGACCCCGGGCGTGGTCACCATGACCCTGGGCGACCTGGTGGTGGTCTTCAACGCCACCCCCGCCGCGCAGGCCCAGCGCGTCCCCGCCCTCGCCGGTACCGCCTACGCGCTGCACCCGGTGCAGGCGGCGGGCTCCGACGCCACGGTCAGGCAGTCGGCGTACGACGTACGGACGGGGGAGTTCACCACCCCGGCCCGCACGGTCGCCGTCTTCACCCGGAACCTCACACGACGGTGAGCTGATCGAGCCGCTTCTCCAGCAGGATCACCCCGTACACCCGGCCGTCCTTGCCCTCCTTGTGGGGGAACTCCCCGACCACCCGGTAGCCCGCACCCCGGTAGTACGCGAGCAGCCGGGGGTTGGTGGAGACGCAGTCGAGCCGCGCCCGCGCAAGTCCGGCCCCGGCGATCCGCCGCTCGGCGTGTTCGAGCATCCGCCGCCCGGTCCCGGCGGGCGCGGTCGCGCGCTGCACCATCAGCCGGTGCACGTAGCCCGCGACGGGGGGCTGCACCCCCCAGGCCTCCTCGTCGGACCACCACAGCTCGTACGCCCCGATGATCCGCTTGTCGGCGTCACCGGCGAGCCACACCTCGCCTTCGCGCATCTTCGCCAGGAAGTGCGCGGTGTCCCGCTCGCCGGGCTTCCACTGGTCGATGCCGTTCTTCTGCATCCAGCGGGCGGCCTGGTCGTACAACGCCACCAGCGTGCCGGCGTCCTTCTCCCCGGCGGGCCGGAACAGGATCCCCTCTTCATTGATCACGCGCGTATTATCACGCGACGATGATCACCTGGGGGAGGGCACCAGCCCCACCAGTCGCCCGACGAGCTCGCCGAAGGGTCCGTCGGCCGGCTCGCCGGCCAGGATGCGCACCATGATCTGCGCCATCTCGGCGTCGTAGGCGGCGCTCACCGCGGCCAGCGCGGCGAAGTCGTGGACGAGCTGCAGCTCCAGCTCGGCCCGCGGGATCTCCCGGCTCTCCAGCCAGATCAGCGCGGTGGACTCGGCGAGCGACACCCACGAGCGCACGACGAGCCTGAGTCGGGCGGGCGGGTCCTCGATCCCGAGGTGGCGCAGGATCTCCTCGTACGCGGCCTGCCGGACCTCGTCGATCATGGCGTTGGTCCGCGTGCTCCCGACGGCCGGCCCGCCGCGCATCAGCGCCGAGAAGCCGGGCCCGTGGTCGTCGACGAACGCGAAGAACCGCCCCATCACCCGCAGCAGCCGCGCCCCGAGCGGCCCTTCCTGCGGCTCCACGAACCGCTGCGCGAGCTCGTCGGCGGCCCGCCGCAAGGCGGCCTCGTACAGGCTCAACTTGCCCGGAAAGTAGTGGTAGACGAGCGGCCGCGATATCCCTGCGGCGGCCGCTATCTCGTCGATGGACACATCGTCGGGCGAGCGGTTGCTGAACAGCTCCAGGGCCACCCCGATCAGCTGCTGCCGCCGCTCCTCGACACCCATCCTGCGCCGCACCCCGGTTGTCATGCGGACACCCTACTGGGCGCCCGCCACAGGTCAGAGGTCGAGGACCAGGTGGGCGGAGGTGGCGCGGGAGACGCACAGGAGCATCGAGTCCTCGCGTTCCCCGTCCGTGAGGAGGGTGTCGCGGTGGTCGACCTCGCCTGCCAGGACGCGGTGTTGGCAGGTGCCGCAGAAGCCCTGTTCGCAGGAGTACGGGGTGTCGGGGAGCTCGCGGCGGACTGCGGTCAGTGCGGATTCGTCCGCCGCGACCTCGATGGTGCGGCCCGAGCGGTGGAGTTCGACCGTGAAGGGGCGTGAGGTCCCGGTCGACGCCGCCGGGGTGAAGCGTTCCAGGTGGACGGGGGTGCCCGCGGGGGCCGCCGCCCGGACCGCAGCCATCAGCCCGTCCGGGCCGCAGCAGTAAACCGCGGTGCCGGGGCCGGCCGCGCGGAGGGCGGTCAGGTCCGGCAGGCCCGTCTCGTCCTGCGGGGCGAGGGTGACGCGCGGGCCGTATGCCTCCAGTTCGGGCAGGAACGGCATCGAGGCGCGGCTGCGGCCGCAGTAGAGCAGGGTCCAGTCGGCGCCCGCCGCGGTGGCCGCGCGCAGCATCGGCAGGATCGGGGTGATGCCGATGCCGCCCGCGACGAAGGCGTACGACGGGGCAGGGACCAGCTCGAAGCGGTTGCGGGGCGGGCGGAGCGCCAGTTCCGCGCCCTCCGTCAGCCGGCCGTGCGCCTCGCGGGAGCCGCCGCGGCCGTCCTCGATCAGGCGGACCGCGATCGTGTAGCGGCCGGTGTCCGCAGGGTCCCCGCACAGCGAGTACTGGCGGATCAGGCCCGAGGGGAGCCGTACGTCGACGTGCGCGCCCGGCGTCCAGGGCGGGAGGTCCGCGGATTCCAGGACGAGCTGCAGGACGCCCTCCGCCGGCTCCGTGCGGGAGACGATCAGCGCGCGCAGCCACCGGCGCGGCGAGTACCCGGAGACCGGGGTCTCCAGCGCCGGCAGCGGCCAGAGGGGGGAGCGGGCGATGCGTCCGCGCAGGGCGCGCCGGGTCAGCAGCGCCGCGCCCGCCAGCGCGGCCACCTTCAGCGTGCGGCTCATGCCCGGGCACCGCCGTTCGCGCCGGGCGAGGAGGCCAGGTAGGCCACGGCCTGGGCGGTGGAGCCCTCCTGGGAGGGGTGGTACGTACGGGAGAGGTAGGTCGGGATCGACCTGAGCATCGCGCCCGTCGAGGGCAGCGTGCCGTGCCGGCCCGCCCGGACGAACTGGCCCAGGGAGGCCTTGGCGCCCGGCAGCTGCGGGTCGTTCTCCATGAAGAACCGGGCGCCCCGCTGCCACAGGAACACCAGCGCCGCGAAGGCCGTGGCCCAGGTGCGGGCGCGGCGGCGGTAGCTGCCGTCCACGTGCATGAACAGGTCGAAGGCCACCGACCGGTGCTCGACCTCCTCCGCGCCGTGCCAGCGCAGCAGGTCGAGCATCACCGGATCGGCGCCCCGCCGGTCCAACTCCTGCGCGTTGAGCACCCAGTCGCCGAGGAAGGCCGTGTAGTGCTCGATCGCCGCGATCAGCGCGACCCGCTCCATGAGCCACCAGTGCCGGGCCCGGCCGGGCGGCAGGGTCCGGTCGCCGAGCAGCTTCTCGAAGAGCCAGTCCACCTGCGCCGTGTACGGGGTCGGGTCCAGGCCGAGCCGCTTCAGGTGGGGCAGTACCTCGTCGTGCGCGGCGGCGTGCATGGCCTCCTGGCCGATGAAGCCGACCACGTCCGTGCGCAGTTGCTCGTCCTTGATGTACGGGAGCACCTGCTTGTAGACGTGCACGAACCAGCGCTCGCCCGCCGGCAGCAGCAAGTGCAGCACGTTGATGGTGTGGGTGGCGAACGGGTCGCCGGGCAGCCAGTGGAGCGGGGTGTCCTCCCAGCCGAAGGACACGTCGCGCGGCTTCAGGTCTATGTGTTCCGACACCACGGGGGCGGGCGCAGGCGGCGTATTAGACATGGCGTCAATGTACTGAGGGGTAGCTGAGAGGAAAACCCCTCTGCACCGGCCACTTCCGCCGCGTGCCGGTCCGGGCCGGCCGGGTCAGCGCAGAACGCCCGCCTTCGTGCCGTCCGTGAGCCTGCCCGCCAGGTCGACCTGCGCCCCCTCGGGGGCCTTCACCGCCAGCCGGTTGCCGGTCGCCGCCCCGCTCACCCCGCCGCCCGAGACCGACAGCGAGGCGAACTGCGCGCTGCCGGCCGCCAGGACGTACCACTGGCCGGCCTTCGACTTCCACAGCACGCCCGCCAGCACCCGCGGCTCCCGCGGTCCGCACGCCCGCGAACCCTCCGCCTTCGCCGCCTGCGCGGCCAGCGGGGCGCCCGGTGTCAGGAACTGCGCCTGCACCCGGTCCTGCGTGCCCGCCCAGGTCTCCGCGCGGGTACACAGCCAGGTCGCGGTGCCCTCGCCCTCGGGCAGCGGCTGCTTCGCGTACGTCCAGGCGTTGACCGTCCGCACCCCGTGCGAGCGGACCGACGGCAGGAGGCAGGCGATGCGGGACCAGTCGCCGAGCTCCCCGCCCTCCGTCACATCGCGTTCGGCGCCCGGCGCGCCCGAGGTCAGCCGGGCGGGGGTGAGTTCCCCGAGGTCGGTGATCAGCCGGGTCGCCCCGTCCCCGGTCAGCGCCAGCGCGTTCCAGCCGGTACAGCTGCCCGCCGGAGCGGGGCTCGCCACCGGCGGGGTGACCCCGTCCGGGCTCAGCTTCAGGGCCGTCGGCGCCTCGCCCGGCTTGAGCAGGTCCCGCTCTCCCGCTCCGGTGATCCAGGGCGCGGTCAGGTAGCGCACGTTGCCGTCGACCCGGCTCAGCACCAGCGCCGTGGCGGTGTCCGCGGAGGCGCCGTCCGTCCGGGCGAAGTCGAGGGCGGCGACCGAGGTTCCGCTGCGCGGTTCGGCGTACCGGACCACGCGCAGCCCGTCGTACAGCAGGACGACCACGGCCTGGTCGACGGTGCCCGCGTACAGCAGCTGCGGCGGTCCCATCGGCGGCCCGGGCGGCGTGCCGGGGGTGGCCGAGGCCACCACGGAGGAGCCGGGCCGGGCCCATACGGCCAGCGCCCGGCGCAGCAGTGCGGTGTCCCCGATCCGGTCCCCCCGGGCAGGCCAGGCCGAGAAGTCCGTACGGGAGGACGTACGCCAGAGGGTGGGCGCGACCCGGACCAGCTTCGCCGGGTCCAGGGCCTGCTCCGCGGCCGCGTTCTTCGCGTACGGCGGGGCCGCGGCCCCGTCCGCCCCCCAGCCCCCGCCCGGCAGCGCGAGCAGGGCCGCGCACACGGTGAGGGCGGCCCCGGCGGCCAGTGCGGCCCGCGCGAACCGGCGCCGCCGCAGCAGATCGGTGGGCCGCGCCTGGAGGACGCAAGGGTCGAACTCCGGGGACGCGAACAGGGCGTCGTGCGCCGGATCTCCCGATTCCGCGACCGCGGCGGCCGGGTTGGCGACCCCCGCCCCCGCCAGCACCCGCAGCACCTCCGGCTCCGGCAGCCGCTCCAGGGCCCGCAGCACGCAGGCCGCCCGGCCCGGCCCGTCGAGGGTGGCCAGCCACTGGTCCAGGGCCAGTTCCTCGGCGCCGCCGGAGCGGGGGAACAGCCGCAGGCCCCACACCTGGGGGAGCAGCACCGGCAACTGCGCCCGCCGCGGCAGCGCCCGGAAGGTCAGCGGGATCCCGGCCTCCAGGGCGGCGCGCAGCACCCGCGCCCGCACGTACGCATACCCGGCGTCGGCTCCCGCGACCCCGGCCCGCTGGCCCGGGACCCCGCCCTGCACGGAGTCGGCCGCCGCCGCGGCGGCTGCGACCTCGCCGGCGCGCCGCCCGCGCGGCAGCGCCCGCTGCGTCAGGGCGTGCGCGGTGAGCACGCGCCGGTTGCGTCCGAGCGCGGGCGGCAGCACCAGATAGGCGAGCCGTACCAGCCGCGGGTAGTGCTCGACGATGGCGGCCTCGGCCTGCTCCACGTCGGGCACGGGCGGCACGGGAGACGAGGGACGGGTGGCGGTATCCGGCGCAGTCACATTCAGCAGAACGAGCGAATCGTCGGATGGTCACCCGTCCGCTGTACGCATCCCCCGGCTGCCGCGGCGGGGCGCCCCGGGGCGGAGCACCGCGCGGGGCGCCCCCGGGAAGGGCCTCAGACCACCAGGCGGGCGCGCATCGCCTCGACCGTCTGGTCCGATACGCCGAGCCCCTCGCGGACGTACTTCTCCATGGATCCGTACCGCAGGGCGACCTCGTCCAGCGCGGCCTCCAGATACGAGGGGAACACCCCGATCAGAGCCAGCGCGATGTCCGGGTCGCCGCCGGCCATCGTGAAGCCCTCGATCAGCCGTGCGAAGGCCTGCTTGACCGCCGGATTGACCGAGAGGTATTCGGCCATCAGGGTGTCCTCGTCCGCGCCGAGCAGCGACAGCACGACCGTCGCGCCCCAGCCCGTGCGGTCCTTGCCGGCCGTGCAGTGGAACAGCAGCGGGCCCGCCTGCGGGTCGGCCAGCTCGGTGAGCAGCGTCGCGTACGCCGCCTGGCCCGAGTTGGTCCGCACGAAGGACCGGTAGGTGTCCTGGAATAGCGCCTGGGCCTTGCCCGCGCCGAGGTGCTCCTCGGCCCGCGCCGGGTCGGACAGCAGGTCCTTGAGCTGGGTGGCGGCCGGTATGCGGCCGGAGCTCAGCATGTCGGCGAGGACGTCCTCGACCAGCAGGCGGGCGCCTTCCGGCAGCCGGTCCGGGTAGTCGGCGCGCTCGGCGGCGGTGCGGAAGTCGATGACCGTACGCAGGCCCAGCGCGGCCACGGCCGGGTCGGCGTCCACGTCGAGCCGGTCGAGCTGGCCCGAGCGCAGGACCAGGCCGGGGCGGACGGTGCGGCCGCCGGACAGCGGGGTGCCGCCGAGGTCGCGGAGGTTGGCGACGGTGGTGGAAGGGGTGGCGGTGGCGGTCATCGTGGCAGCTCCAGCGGTGGGCGCGTCGTATTCATCCGATTTTCAGTTGTTTTGGCGGGGATAGGTAATCGAGCGCCAGAGACACCCCGACCCCGATCCCCAGCGCCGCCAGGTGCCCGGCGTCCGTGAAGGTGCGCTTGCGCGCCAGCACCGGCTGCGCGGCCAGCGCCAGCAGCCCCACCCGGACGGCGGTACGGACCGGCCCGCGCGGCAGTGCGGAGGTCAGCGCACCGAGCACCGCGTTGAACCCGTAGCTCGTGCCGACGTCCAAGGCCCTGCGGGTGGCCGGACCGGCCGTCCGGCGCAGTACGCCGTAGACGAGGAGCGTCGCCGCGGTGTGCCCGAAGAGGAACACCGCGGCCGTCCACCAGGCCCCGTACGCGTACTCCGCGTACCCGAGCACCGCCACGAGCAGCAGCGCGTACGGCAGCGGCATCGGCTCCTCGACGACGAGGGCACTGGTCGCGAGGGTCTCCCAGTGGCCGGCGGCGAGATTGTCGACGTTCGTCGAGCAGCGCCGCAGCAGCCGTTCCCGGTCCGCCGCCGGCCTCCGCCCCAGGGCGTACGCCCCGAGCTGGACCCCGCCGGCGTACACGGCGCCCGCGAGGGGTGGTGGCCATGACAATGGGTTCACCGGACCATGATCGGACAGGGGCCTCGGGCCCCACGCACCGGGTCCCATGCGAGCATGTCCGGGTCATGTCTGGGAGCCCCGCGCCGATGCGCGCCGCACGGGCCGCGATGTTCGCGGCGGTGTGCACCGCATTGGGTGCGGCGGGGCATTCGTACATGTCCGGCACGCACATCCCCTTGTGGGGACTTCTGGGCGCTTTTGCCGGGACCGGGGCCCTCGCCTGGCGGGCTGCCGCCCGCCGCCGCGGCCCCGTGGGCATCACCGCGGCCCTCCTCGCGCTCCAGGCCCTCCTCCACCTCGCCTTTTCCACCACGGCACCGGCGCCTGCGGCCGCGAGCGGCCACGGCACGGCCGGGGGGACGGAGGGCATGGCCGGGATGGAGGGCATGCAGGGCATGGAGCATGCGGCGGGGATGGCCGGCATGCACTCCGCGCACGCACCGCACTCCCTGCACTCCTTGCACTCCCTGCACGGCATGCACGCGGCAGCCGGGCATCCAGCGGACGGCCTCGACGGCCTCGACGGCCTCGACGGGCTGGACGGGCTGGACGGCCTGGACGGGCTCGTCGGGATGGCCGGGCACGGCGGCCTCGGGATGCTGTTCGCCCACCTGCTCGCCGGCCTGCTCTGCGCGGCCTGGCTCGCCTGGGGCGAGGCCACGGTGTTCCGGCTGGCCGGAGTCCTCGGCGCCGCCGCCCTGCTGGCGGCCCGTCCGCTCGCCCGCGCCCTGGCGCTGGTGCGGACCCGGCCGGCCCCCGTACCCGGGCGGCCCGCGCCCCGGCCCTCCTACGCGCGCCCGCGCGGCCTTCGCGGAGCCGTGCACGCCCACGCCCTGGTGCGCCGCGGGCCGCCGCGGCGGCGGGACACCCGCGCCACGGCCCCCGGCCGGCCGGCCCGCGCCTGCGTCTGACGGACGCACGCGCCACGGCGAGACCTGGGGCCGGTCACCCATGTCTCCGCCAACACCTAGGACCCTCATGTCCCTTGACGAGGCCGACGTCCGCATCCCGGACGCCGATGCACCCGCAACCGCCGCCACGTCCGGCACCTGGGCCGCCCTGCGGCCCCTGCTCCTGCGCCTGCACTTCTACGCCGGCGTCTTCATGGCCCCGCTCCTGTTCCTCGCCGCCGCCACCGGACTGCTCTACGCCGCCTCCTGGCAGGCCGAGAAGATCCTCTATGCCGACCAGCTCACCGTCTCCCGCGTCGGCGACAGCGCCCTCCCCCTCACCGACCAGGTCGCGGCGGCGAGGGCCGCCGCGCCCGAAGGCAAGGTCGTGGCCGTATGGCCCGCGCCCGATGCCGAGGCGACCACCCGCGTCGTGATGGAGAAGCCCGGCCTCGCAGAGGGCGAGAACCTCACCGTCTTCGTGGACCCCTACACGGCCCACGTGAACGGCCGGCTCACCACCGCCTCCGACGCACTGCCGCTGCGCGCGTGGCTCAGCGAGTTCCACTCCAGCCTCCACCTCGGGGAGTTCGGCCGGAACTACAGCGAGCTCGCCGCCGGCTGGCTGTGGGTGGTCGCCCTCGGCGGCCTCGCCCTGTGGATGGGCCGCCGTCGCTCCCGCAAGGCCCGCCTGGTCCTGCCCGACCGCGCCGCCACCGGCCGCCGCAAGACCCTCTCCTGGCACGGCACCGTCGGCCTCTGGGCCGCCACCGGGCTCGTCGCGCTCTCGGCCACCGGCCTGACCTGGTCGAAGTACGCCGGTGAGAACATCGGGCAGCTGCAGGACCGGCTCGGCGGGGCCACCCCGTCCGTCTCCGCCTCCCTCGCCGCAGGTGCGGGCACGGACGGGGGCGGCGAGCACGCCGGGCACGTGATGACCGAGGGCATGGAGATGCCCCCGCCGGCGCCCACCGCCGACATCGGCATCGACCGGGCCGTGGCCGCGGCCCGCGCGGCCGGGATCACCGAGCAGCTCCAGGTGACCCTCCCGGCCAAGGGCAAGGGCTACGTGGTCAAGGAGAAGGACAAGCAGGTGCCCGTGCACCTGGACTCCGTCGCCATCGACCCGGCCGACGGCGAGGTCATGGACGTGCTGCGGTTCTCGGACTACCCGGTGCTCGCCCAGCTCACCCGCTTCGGCATCGACCTGCACATGGGCCAGACCTTCGGGCTCGCCAACCAGGTCGCGCTGGCCGCACTCGCGGTCGCCCTGATGTTCCTCGTCGTCTGGGGCTACCGGATGTGGTGGCTGCGCCGGCCCACCAAGGAGCGCACGTTCTCCGTCGGCCGGGCCCAGCCGCGCGGTGCCTGGCGTAAGGCGCCGCTGACGATGCTGCTGCCGCTCGCCGCGGTGACGGCGGTGGTCGGCTGGTTCATACCGCTGCTCGGCATCAGCCTGCTCGCCTTCCTCGCCGTCGACGTCCTGCTGGGGGCGGTGGCGGCGCGCCGTGCGAAGGCCGCCGGGGCCGCCTAGTCCGGCGCGGACGGTCCGGTGGGCCCGTACTCCCGCTGCGGGAGTACGGGCCCACCGTCGGTTCCCGGGCCCACCAGGCCGTCAGGCGGGCGCCGTCCGGCTCACAGGGCGGACGGGGAGTACTTGTACCCGACCCGCCGCACGGTCTGGATCGCGCCGCGGTGGGCCGCGCCCAGCTTGCGGCGCAGCCGGGCGACGTGGACGTCCACGGTCCGGCCGTCGCCGACGTGCCCGTAGCCCCAGACCGTGGTGACCAGCTGGTCCCGGCTGTGCACCCGGTGGGGGTGCGCCACCAGGTGGGCCAGCAGCTCGAACTCCAGGTACGTCAGGTCGAGTACCCGGCCGTCGACCTCGGCGGTGCGCTGCGCCCCGTCGATACGGACCAGGGCGTCACCGGTGGTGGTCCCGGCGGCCGAGGCCGGGGCGTCGGCGGTGGCCGCGGGGGCCGGGACGGGAACGGACTGCGGGGAGAAGGCGATCGGCGGCTGCTGGTCGGCCGGTACGAGGACCAGGTAGCCGATCATCGGCGGCCGGCCCGGCAGCGCCGGCAGGGTGTGCTGGGGGGCGGGCAGCCAGGTGGCGCCGGGCGGGAGCAGGTCGGCCACGCGGGCGACCTCGTCCGGGTCCACGGCGCGCAGCCGGTGGCGCGGGCCGGGGGGGAAGGGCAGGGGAGCGGTGGCGGCGGAGGCGGTGGAGGCAGACGTCAGGGAACGGGTGTGGGACATGAGTGGTCAGCTCTTTCACGCGGAGGTCGGCAGGAGAGGTGCAGACGTGCGGACGTGCAGACGACGTCGCGTACCGCGCAGACCGAAGGCCTCGGGCAGGTTCGTTGGCAGATCCCGGAAGGCTTTAGAGGGCCGGCGCGTTCTTCGCGCGGCAACACTCCCGGTCGTAATCGTGATCCTGACGAGAGGGCCAGAAGGGTTCGAGGTCGCTGGGACCGTTCGAGGGGTGCGAGTGGCCGGCCATGGGCCCATTGAAGCAGATGCAGGGGCGCCGGGGCAGGCCTCGTCTCAACAGGCGGAGCGGAATCTCAAATTCAGCGACCTTCCGCGGAGTGGCTGGTGAGCGAATCCGGATGAACCGGCATGTTCCGGACTGCCCTTCTTCCTCGGGGGAAGGCCCGTGTATCGCATCGTGGACGGATCCGTCCCAGGCCCGATGTCCCCGACAGCAGAACGCCCGCCGGTCCGCGGGGACTCGGCGGGCGACTACGTCAGCCGGGGCTCAGACCAGGCCGTCCTTCTCCAGGCCCGTGCAGCAGGTGTCGGTGATGAGGCGGGTCACCACGTACGGGTCCACGTTCGCGTTCGGGCGGCGGTCCTCGATGTAGCCCTTGCCGTCCTTCTCGACCTGCCACGGGATGCGGACCGAGGCGCCGCGGTCGGAGACGCCGTAGCTGAACTCGTTCCACGGGGCGGTCTCGTGCAGACCCGTCAGACGCTCGTCGATGCCGGCGCCGTAGTTCTTCACGTGGTCCATCGGCTTGCTGCCCTCGCCCAGCGCCTCGCACGCGGAGATGATCGCGCGGTAGTCCTCGCGCATCGCCTTCGTGGAGAAGTTGGTGTGCGCGCCCGCGCCGTTCCAGTCGCCCTTCACCGGCTTCGGGTTCAGCGTCGCGGAGACGTTGAAGTCCTCGGCCGTGCGGTAGAGCAGCCAACGGGCGATCCACAGCTGGTCCGAGACCTCCAGCGGGCCGACCGGGCCGACCTGGAACTCCCACTGGCCGGGCATGACCTCGGCGTTGATGCCGGAGATGCTCAGGCCCGCCGTCAGGCAGTGGTCCAGGTGCTTCTCGACGATCTCGCGGCCGAAGATCTCGTCCGAGCCGACACCGCAGTAGTAGCCGCCCTGCGCGGCCGGGAAGCCGTTCACCGGGAAGCCGAGCGGACGGGCGCCGTCGAAGAAGGTGTACTCCTGCTCGATGCCGAAGATCGGCTCCTGGCCGGCGAACTTCTCGGCGACCGGGCGCAGCAGCGCGCGGGTGTTCGACTCGTGCGGGGTCATGTCGATGTTCAGCACCTCGCACAGCACGAGGACGTCGTTCCCGCCGCGGATCGGGTCCGGGCAGGAGAACACCGGCTGGAGCACGCGGTCGGAGGCGTGGCCCTCGGCCTGGTTGGTGCTCGACCCGTCGAAGCCCCAGATCGGCAGCTCGGCGCCGTCGGCGAGGATCTTCGTCTTGGAGCGCAGCTTCGCCGTCGGCTCGGTGCCGTCGATCCAGATGTACTCAGCCTTGTAGCTCACGGGCCCCATCCTTCGGTGCGTCGCTCCGGCGCAGCCTCTGCGGGTGCTGCTGCTGCGGGTCACTGCGTTCTGCGGTGCTGCGGCGTGAACCGCAGCCTGTCCTGCGCAGCGTGCCCGGTGGCGATTTCTCTTCCGTTGCCCGTGTGTGAACCCCGTGTTACCGAGGTTTACACCGCAGGTCGGGTGGCTTGTGCGGGTTGATGGCAGCACGCCCGTCCGAGTGGGGCACACTTGGCCGGTGAGCATTTCGTACGATTTGACCTCCGGCGGTGCCCCTGCGGGCCCCCTCCCCGTGCCCGCCCGCCCCCGGGTCGGCCTGCTGGGCACCGGTCCCTGGGCCCACCGCACCCACGCCCCCGCCCTCGCCGCCCACGCCGGCTCCGAATTCGCCGGAGTGTGGGGCCGCCGGCCCGAAGCCGCGGCCGAGCTGGCCGACGCGTACCACGTGAAGGTGTACGAAGACCCCGACGCGCTGTTCGCGGACTGTGATGTCGTGGCCTTCGCCCTGCCGCCGGACGTGCAGGCTCCGCTCGCCGTCCGCGCCGCGGCCGCGGGCCGTCACCTGCTGCTCGACAAGCCCGTCGCCACGACCGTCGCGGACGCCCGCGCCGTGGCCGACGCCGCCGACCGGCACGGCGTCGCCTCCGTCGTCTTCTTCACCCTCCGCTTCGCCGAGCCCGCCGCCGGATGGGTGCAGGAGCAGGTCGGGCGCACCGGCTGGTTCACGGCCAGCGCGCACTGGCTCGGCGCCGTCTTCCCGCCCGACGGTGCGCCCAGCGCGTACGCCGACTCGCCCTGGCGCAAGGACAAGGGCGGGCTGTGGGACGTCGGCCCGCACGCCCTGTCCGTGCTGATCCCGGTACTCGGCGAGGTGACTTCGGTCAGTGCCACCCGCGGCCCCTCCGACGTGGTCCAGCTGGCCCTGCGCCACGCCTCGGGCGCGGCGAGCACGGCGGTGCTCAGCCTGGGTGCACCGACCGCCGCCGCCGGGGTGGGGCTGGAGGTGCGCGGGGCCGAGGGCGTCTTCTCGCTGCCCAACTGGACGGACGTGCCCGGCGCGTACGGGCGTGCCCTCGACGCCCTGCTCACCGCCGCCCGGACCGGGGAGCCGGATCCGCGGGGGGCGCGGTTCGCGGCGCGGGTGACGGAGATCCTGGCGGAGGCGGAGGGGCAGCTGTCCGACTGAGCGGCGGGGTGGGTGGTGCTCAGGGCTGCTCGGGGCTGCTCGGGGCTGCTCGGGCCGGTGCTCGGCCTGCTTGACGGCTCGGGCTACTTGATGAGGGCGTTGGCCGCGATGATCACCAGGCCGATGGTGGCGTCGGCGACGCCCCTCAGCAGGGCCGGGCCGAGCCGGTAGCCGACCCGGACCGCCACGAAGGAGCCCCAGCCGAACAGCAGGGCGGTGTTCGCGCCGAGCCCGACGGCGGTCACGCCGGGGGAGTCCCAGTGGGCGAGCCCGGCGGAGACCAGCAGCAGCACGGTGGGCAGGGTGGCCGCGATCATCGGCCACTCGTTCCACAGCGCCCGCCCCAGCAGCCGCCACGGGTGCCCGGAGGAGCCGGAGTGGTGGCTGCTCATGTGGTGGGAGTAGCCGTGCGCGAGGCCGGCCGCGACCGCGGTGACCAGGACCCAGCTGGCGTCGTAGTACGGGGTGTACTCGCCGCCCTTCTGGTCCAGCGCGGCCAGCAGTCCTGCGGCCAGCACGGTTCCGTACACCCCGCCGAACATCCAGTCGGCCGTCCGCCGCGGCGGAGGCAGCAGGCGGTCGCCCCGGCCGGCCGCCTCCGGTGCGGTCTCGGGCGGCTGCGGGCTCTGCTGCTGCTCGGTCACGACGGTCCTGCCCTTTCGGTGTGATGGGTCCCTTGTGTCTTTTTCACACCTTATGGGGTGGGGAGGTGAGGGCGGGATCAGTCCGGGGTGGCCGGCGCGGGCGGGGCCGGTGGGCCGGGGGTGGGCGGGTTCGTGAGCCGGCGGCTCGGCGGCGGCGCCGTGTCGACACGGCCCGGGCGGACCGTGGGGGACTGCTCAGGGTGCCCGCGGGGACGAGGTGTTCGGGGGCCGGCTCCTGGAGGGCGCCGACCGGTCTGCGGCCCGCCGCCCGTGCGGGGGTCCACCCCAACGCGGCGGCCCGCCGGGCCGGCTGGGTTGCGGGGCGGTGGGGTCAGGGGTGGCGGGAGAGGGCTTCGCGGACTGCCTCCTCGGAGCGGGCGACCACCGCGGTGCCGTCCTCGGCGGTGATGATGGGGCGCTGGATGAGCTTCGGGTGGGCCGCCAGGTGGGAGATCCAGCGGGCCCGGGCCGCGTCGTTCTCCTCGCGCGGCAGGTCCCGTACGCCGGTCTCCTTGGCCAGCGGGTCGGAGGTGCGGGTGATGTCCCACGGCTCCAGCCCGAGGCGGCCGAGCACCTCGCGGATCTCGTCCTCGGAGGGCACGTCCTCCAGGTAGCGGCGGACGGTGTAGTCGGCGCCCTCGGCGTCCAGCAGGGTGAGCGCGCTACGGCACTTCGAACAGGCGGGATTGATCCAGATCTCCATGGCCCCCAGCCTAGCCAGTGCCGGTCTGGCCAGGGGCTTCTGTCAGTGGGCGCCGGTAAAATCGAGGGAGAACGACAGGACGCCAACTACCGTTTGGGAGGCTGTAGATGGCCACTGCCACCACCGTCCAGCCCGTCAAGAAGAAGCCCCTGCCCGCGGGTCTGCCCCGCGAGTGGTACGAGAGCCACAACCGCCGACTGAAGGCGATGCGGCTGGCGATATCCCTGCTCGACTCGGGGACGTACGACGCCCGGCGCGCCACCAACCGGAAGATCCGCACGATGGCCGTCCGCACGGGCATCCACCGCCCGTCGAACGTGACGTGCAAGCTGGTGCGCGCCTTCATCGTGAGCAACGCGGCCTGACCCGCCGCCCGTACGTACGGCACGCCGCCGGGACCCGGCCCCGGGTCCCGGCCGGTCAGCGGCAGAAGGCCATGACGGTCCCGTCGAAGCCGGGGAACTCCCGGCCGGCCGGCTCGATCACGGCCTTCGCCGGCTTGCGCCGGTCGGGTGCGTACCGTTCCGCGACGGCCACCCGCTCCGCATCGGGGTGCGGGAGCCGCTCGGGCACGTACGAGGTGGCTGCTTCCGACGGGCCGACACCGTCGGCGAGCAGCCACAGGAAGTCGTCCAGGTCGCGGGCGACGACGCCGGTCTCGCCCTCGGAGCCGAGGAAGACGACGGGCTGCCCGGACAGCGGCCGCTGCGGGCGGACCAGCCAGAAGGCGGCGTAGCCGCCGGTGCCGTCCTGGCCGAAGACGCGGAACTCCTCGCCGGTCAGCTCCGTGTTGCCGGTCCACGCCTGGAGCCGGTCGGTCATCGGCAGGAGTCACGCGCACGGAGTAGGGAGTGACCCGCGGGACGGGGCCTGCCGGGTGTGGCCTCGGCCCGCGGAGGGCCGCTAGCCGTGGGCCGGGCCGTCGGGGGTGGCCGCCGCGAGGGTGAGGACCAGGAGGGCCACGTCGTCGCGCGGGCCGCCGCGGGTGAAGGCCACCAGGTCCTGCCAGACGGCGAGCAGCAGGCCCGAGGGGTCGGTGGCCAGGACGGGGACGCGGGTCGCCAGCGGGTAGAAGTCGCCGGCCGCGTCGCGGGCCTCCGTGACCCCGTCCGTGTGGGCGAGCAGGCGGTCCCCGGGGAGGAGGGGGACGTCGGCGACCGGCGGCAGGGTCGGACCGGCCAGGCCCAGGCCCAGCGGTGGTCCCGGCTCCACGTCCACCTCGGACACCGTGTGCGTCCGCAGCAGCAGCGCCGGCGGGTGCCCGCAGGACACGACCCGTACGAGGTCCTGGCCGGGCGGGAATTCCAGCAGCAGGGCGGTCGCGAACAGTTCCGGCCGCTGACCGGGGGGAGCGGCCGGGTCCGACAGCGCGGGCTCGGCGGTGTCGGCCAGCAGCCTGCGGTCCAGCCGGGCGGCCACCGCCGTGAGCTCCGCGTCGTCCAGGACCCCTTCCCGGAAGGCCCCGAGCAGCGCCGCGACGGTGCCGACCGCGGCCAGGCCGTGCCCCTGGACGTCACCGACGAGCGCCCGGACCCCGTACGGCCCGGCCCGTACGTCGTACAGGTCGCCGCCGACCAGCGTGCCCTGCTGGGCGGCGCGGTACAGGCCGGCGCAGTGCACCGGGCCGACGCGTTCCGGCACGGGCGGCAGTACGGCGAGCTGGGCCGCCTCGGCGACGGTGCGCACGTTCACCAGCTGGGCGTCGCGTCGCCGCCGGACCCAGGCGATCACCACGCTGAGCAGCGCCACCGCGGAGACGGTGGCCAGGTCCGAACCATGGGCGTGCGCTATCCCCAGTGAGGGGACGCCGATCAGCAGGATCACGATCGCGGCGAAGACGGCGGTGCCGGCCGCCCCGTACGCGAAGGCGGCGACGGGGGGCAGGCCGGCCAGGAAGTAGCCCAGCTCGACATCGCCCGGGGTGGCGCTCTGCGCGAGCACCAGCACCACCATGGCCACCGCGGGCGCGAACCGGGCCCAGCGCGGTGGCGGCTCCCCGCGCAGCCAGCCGGGCTCCTGGCGTCGGCGTCTCACCCCTCCACCCTGGTACGGGGGCGGGGGCCGCGCACCCCGGACCGCCCCGCCGGGTGGCCTTGCGGGGTCCGTACGCCGAAAGTGGTCCCGTGACGGAAGAGATGCAGAGCGCGGTGATCAGCACCCGGCTGAACTGGCTGCGCGCGGGGGTGCTCGGCGCGAACGACGGGATCATCTCGACGGCGGGCCTGGTGGTGGGCGTCGCCGGGGCCACCACCTCGCGGTCGGCGATCCTGGCGGCAGGGGTGGCCGGACTGCTGGCGGGCTCGCTGTCGATGGCGGCGGGGGAGTACGTGTCGGTCAGCTCCCAGCGGGACTCCGAGGAGGCCGCGCTGGCCCTGGAGCGGCGGGAGCTGGCCGAGGAGCCGGAGGCGGAGCTGAACGAGCTGACCGAGCTGCTGGAGGCGAGGGGGCTGAGCCGGGCCCTGGCGCGGGAGGCGGCGGAGCAGCTGACGGCGCGGGACGCGCTGAGGGCGCACGCGAGGGTGGAGCTCGGGATCAACCCGGACGAGCTGGCCAATCCGTGGCACGCGGCGCTGGCGAGCCTGGTGGCGTTCACGGTGGGGGCGGTGCTGCCGCTGCTGGCGATCGTCCTGCCGGGCCCGTCGGAGCGGGTCCCGGTGACCGCGGCGGCGGTCCTGGCGGCACTGACGCTGTGCGGCGTCCTCAGCGCCCGCCTGGGCAGCGCGCCGGTGCCGAGGGCGGTCCTGCGCAACGTGGCCGGCGGCGCGCTGGCCATGGCGGTCACCTACGCGGTCGGCACCTGGCTCGGCACCTCCTGACCCGGCCCGGCCCAGCCGGTCGACGCCACGCCGCCCCGCCGAACCCGCATCCCGCGCCCCTGCACCACGACTCCGGCCCGGCCGCCCCCGGCGCCCCGCGGCGGCCATGCCCAGGTCCTGCGGGGCGGCGCGGCTCCGGTCCGGCACCGGGGTTGCGGCGACGCCCGACCCCGCGGCGGGCCGCGTCCGGCCGGGGGCCGCGCTCGTCCTCAGCGGAGCGCCGCAGCTCCGGCCCGGCTGAACCCGGCGCCCGCCGGTGGTGCCGAGCCAGGCGGTGTCCGCTCCGCGGCGGTGTCCGGCGGCGGCAGCGCTCGCGCCCCGGCCGGGCCGAGCCCGCCGGTGCCCGCCCCGGGGCGGTGCCCAGCCAGCGGTGATGCCTGCTCCGCGGCGGTGTCCGGCCAGCGGTGGTGCCCGCGCGGCGGCAGCGCTCGTGTCCCGCCCAGCCAGCCGTTGGGCCCGGGCGGCAGCCCCCCGGTGGTGCGGAGCCCGGCTGACCAGGCGCCCCTGGCGGTGCTGAGCGAGGCGGTGCCCGGCCAGCGTGATGCCCGGGCGGCGGTAGCGCCCGAGCCTCGGCGGCGCGGAGTCCGGCGACTCCCCGCGGGCAGTCACCACCGCCGGGCCGGCACCCCGCCTGGAGGACACCACCGCCGGACCGACACCACCGCCGGGCAGTCACCGCCGCCGGGCGGGCACGATCGCCGGGCGGCCCCCCGGGCAGTCACCACCGCCGGGCCGGCACCCCCCGGAGGACACCACCGCCGGACCGGCACCGCCGACGGGCAGCCGCCGCCGCGTACCCGAGGGGCGGGTGGTTCGTCGGGGGTGCCGGCAACCCCCGAAGGGCGTTGGCATGATGGGGGGATGCGTATCGCTCTCACCGGGTCCGGTGGTCTGATCGGGCAGGCTCTGGCGCGGTCCCTGCGCGGCGACGGGCACGACGTCGTGCGTTTCGTGCGGCGGCCGGTCGCCGCGCCCGACGAGGCGGCCTGGGACCCCGGTCGCGGGTACGTCGATCCCGCCGGCCTCGACGGCTGCGCAGCCGTCGTGCACCTCGCCGGGGCCGGGGTCGGCGACCGGCGCTGGACCGAGGCGTACAAGAAGGAGATCCGCGACAGCCGGATCAACGGCACGCGGGCCATCGCCCGTGCCATCGCCGCGCAGGACCGGCCGCCTGCCGTCTTCGTGTCCGGTTCCGCCATCGGCTACTACGGCGACACCGGTGACCGCCCCGTCGACGAGGACGCCCCCGCCGGGAGCGGTTTCCTGCCGGAGCTCTGCGTCGAGTGGGAGGCGGCCGCCGCCCCCGCCCGGGAGGCCGGCGTACGGACGGTCCTGGCCCGGACCGGGCTGGTGGTCGCCGCCCACGGCGGGGCCTGGGGGAAGCTGTTCCCCATTTTCCGCGCGGGGATCGGCGGCCGGCTGGGCAACGGCCGCCAGTACTGGTCGTACATCTCCCTCCACGACGAGATCGCCGCCCTGCGCCACCTCATCGACACCCCCGGCCTCGACGGCCCGGTCAACCTGACCGCCCCCGAACCGCTGACCAACCGTGAGGTCACCGCGGCCATGGGACGCGTCCTGCGCCGCCCGACCCTGTTCTCCGTGCCGGCGCCGGTCCTGCGCGTCGTCCTCGGGGAGTTCGCGCAGGACGTGCTGGGCAGTCAGCGGGTGCGCCCCGCCCGGCTGTTGGAGTCGGGGTTCGCCTTCCGCCACCCGGGCATCGACGAGGCGATCCGTGCGGCGCTGGCGGGGGAGCACCCGTAGTCGCCGTGCGACCGTTCGTGCTCCGGATGCGACCGCTGTGCGACCGGAGTTGACCGTAATACTCCGCCCCGCCGGGGTTCCCCTTGAACCGCTTGGGGGAAGGAGGAACCCCACACAGCCGCGCCGACCTCGGGGAGGGGCACGTGCTCACCAGCTCGCACCACGCACAGCATGCGGACGTCGTCATCGTAGGAGCCGGGGTCTCAGGACTCGCGGCCGCACACCACCTGATCGCGGCAGGGGTCACGGTCACCGTCCTGGAGGCCGCCGACGACCCCGGCGGACGGATGGCCACCGAGCAGGCCGACGGCTTCCGGCTGGACCGGATCGGACAGCTGCTCAACACCTCCTACACGGAGCTCGACCGGACCCCCGGCCTCGCCGACCTGGTCCTGCGGCCCTTCGCGCCGGGGGTGCTCGTCCACGCCGACGGCAGGCAGCAGCGGGTCGGGACCCGCACCCCGGCCCGGGCGCTGGCCAGCGGCTCCTTCGACCAGGCCCGCCTCAGCGCGTTCCTCGGCCGGCTCGCCGCCCTGCCCGTCGACCGGGTCCTGGCCCGCCCCGAGCGCACCGCGCTCGCCGCCCTGCGCTCCCGGGCCCTCGGCACCACCCTGCGGCCCCTGCTCTCCGCGCTGCTGCGCGATCCGGAGCTCACCACCTCCAGCCGGGTCGCCGACCTCGCGCTGCGCAGCTTCGCCCGCGGCCGCCTCGCCGTGCCCGAGGGCGGAGCCTCGGCCCTGCCCGAGCTGCTGGCCGCCGCGCTGCCGCCCGGCACCGTCCGCACCGGGGTCCGGGTCCGGTCGGTGGCGACCAACCTCGTCACCACCGAGGACCACGGCGACTTCGGCTGCCGCTCCGCCGTCCTGGCCACCGGGGCGCGGGCCGCCGCCGAGCTGCTGCCCGGGCTGCGGGTGCCGGACTTCCACGAGGTCACGGTGATCCACCACGCCACCCCCGCCGGGGCGGGCCCGCTGCCCTGGGACGGCTCCCTCCTGCTGGACGGGGACCCGGGGTGGCCCGTCGCCCACACCGCCGTGATGAGCGCGGTGGACCCGACGCGGGCCCCGGCCGGCCGCAGCCTGGTCACCACCACCGTGCTCGGGCCGCCGCCGGCCGCCCGGACGGTCACCTCGCGGCTGGCCCGGCTGTACGAGACCGCCACCCGCGACTGGGAGCTGCTGGCCGTCCACCACACCCCGGAGGCCGTCCCGGCCATGCCGCCGCCCCACGACCTGCGGCGCCCGGTACGGGTCCTGGCCGGGCTCTACGTGTGCGGCGACCACCGGGACTCCAACACCGTCCAGGGCGCCCTGAACTCGGCCCGGCGCGCGGCCACCGCCGTCCTGCGGGACTTCGGCATCCGGCTCCCGGTCAGCGCGGAGCCCGCCCTTCCGGCGGCGGCCTGAGGCCACACCCCCCAGAGGCCCGGTTCCGCCCGGCGGAACCGGGCCCTCCGTGTCGCGCCGCCACGCCGTCGCACCGCCGCGCCCGTCCCGCTCAGGACAGCGCCGCGACCCGGTCCCGGTAGGTCCGCACCGCCGCGGCGTCCCGGTACGGCTCCAGCCTGCGCTCGAAGTCCCGTACGTACTCCACCGCCCGCACCGACCGCATCTCCATCGCCTGCTGCGCCGCCTCCGCGCCCAGCGCGCAGGCCTGGTCCAGCTCACCGAGCCCCAGCCGGGCCGTGGCCAGCACCACCCGGCAGAACAGCCGCGACCGCGCGAAGCCCGGCGCCCGCAGCTGGAGCGAGCGCTCCGCGTGCTGGGCCGACGCCCGGTACTGCTGGAGGTCCCGGTGGCAGTGCCCGAACTCGTCCGCCAGCTGCGCCTCGTCGAACAGCCGCGCCCAGTGCGGTACGTCGTCCCCGGGCCGGGCCGCGCCCAGCGCCCGCTCGGCCCGCACCAGCGAGGCCGTCGCCGCCCGGACCTCGCCCAGGACCGCGTGCCCGCGCGCCTCCGCCGCGTGGAGCAGCGCCTGCACCACCGGCGGCGGCCCCGAGCCGACGCCCTGCTGGGCGACGCGGGCCAGCTGCACCGCCTCCCGGCCGTGGCCGAGGTAGACCGCCTGCCGGCTCATGGTCACCAGCACGTAGCTGCCGTACGGCCGGTCCGCCGCGGCCTGCGCGAGCCGCAGGGCCTGCACGAAGTAGCGCTGGGCGAGGCCGTGCGCGGCGATGTCGTACGAGGTCCAGCCCGCGAGCCGGGTCAGGTCGGCGGCGGCCGCGAACAGCCGCCGCCCGGTGGTCTCCCCGTACGTGCCGCGCAGCATCGGCTCGGCCTCGTGCTCCAGGTACCGCACCAGTGCCTGGCGGGCGTGGCCGCCGCCGTACGCCTGGTCCAGGCTGCGGAACAGCTCGCTGACCGAGCGCAGCGCCGCGATGTCCCCGCCGGTCACCCGCTGGCCGGGCCCGCGGTCGATCTGCCGCTGGCGGGGGACCGAGGGCCGGCCCTGCATCGGCACCCGGGCCGCGGCGGCGACCGGGTCGGCGCCGCGGGCCACCCGCTCGTCGGGCCGGCCGATGAGCCAGTCGCGGCTGGGCACGACCAGACCGGCCGGGGTGAAGGCGATCTTGCGCAGCTCGGCGTGGGAGCCGGAGTCCTTGCGCCACAGCCCGCTGGCGATGTCCACGGCCTCCTCGGGGGTGGCCGCGAACTCCAGCCCCGCGTACACCGGTGCGCAGGCGTCCAGCCCGAGGTCCTGCGCCGAGAGCCGGCGGCCCAGGCGCCGGGTGAAGACCTCCGCGATCAGCGCCGGGGTGGTCCCGCGCGGCTGCTGCCCGCGCAGCCAGCGGGTCACCGAGGTCTTGTCGTACCGCAGGTCGAGACCGTGCTCCAGGCCGAGCTGGTCGACGCGGCGGGCGAGACCGGCGTTGGAGAACCCGGCTTCCGCGATCAGCGCCGCGAGCTGCCGGTTGGGGACGCGCTGGGCAGGTCGTTCCGTCATCGGCTCCACGGTTTCCGTACGTGACGGACCGGAGTCCCGGCCCTGTGAACGGCGTGAATGTAGCGGCGAACTTCGTCCGCGCCGCCCTGTCTGCCCCACATTCATCCGATCGTGTGCAGAATCGGTCGGGCTCTTTACGGACCGGTCCCCTCCCCCCGCGTACGCTGCCGCCATGACCCGCAGGCCCCAGGGGGCGCAGCCGCCCGCAGAGACCCGTGCGGCGCCGTCCGCGCCCGAGCCGCTGCCGGCGCCCGAGCTCACCGAGGCCGAGTGCAGGCGCTGCGGCACCTACATCGCGGGGCTCGACGGGCGGTACGCCTGCGGGGTGTGCGGGTGGGTCAACGACCACTCCGAGGGCCACCGGAGGCTGCCGCGTGCGGACGAGGACCCGGACCGGCCGGCCCACGGGCGCCGGCGTCCCCGGCTCCTGCCCGGGCCCCTGCCGGAGCTGCCCGGGCCGCTGCCGGAGCCCCCGCCGCCGGGCGCCTGAGGCCGCGGGAGCGGGCGGCCGTACCCTTGGCTGGTGCGATACGTGCACACAGCAGGTTCAACGAGGAGGCGCTGCCGTGGCTGAGCTTGGGTTTGTCCATCTGGGCTTCGGACCGGACTACGTCGAGTACACCGGCGCGTGGGAGGAGCAGCGGCGCGTCCACGCCGCGCGCTTCGCGGACGAGATCGGCGACACCTGCCTGCTGCTGGAGCACGAGCCCGTCTACACCGCCGGCCGGCGCACCGACCCGAGCGAGCGGCCGCTGGACGGCACCCCGGTCGTCGACGTGGACCGCGGCGGCAAGATCACCTGGCACGGCCCGGGCCAGCTGGTCGGCTACCCGATCATGAAGCTGCCGCGGCCGGTGGACGTGGTCGCGCACGTGCGCCGCCTGGAGGAGGCGCTCATCCGCACCGCCGCCGACTTCGGCCTGGAGACCACCCGGGTCGAGGGCCGCAGCGGGGTCTGGGTCCTCGGTGACCCGGTCGAGGAGCGCCCGAAGCCCGGCGGCCTCTCCCTGGACATGGACCCCCGCCTCACCGACGAGGAGTTCGACCCGCGGCTGAACGGCCCCGAGTACGCCCCCTCCAACGCGGGCCAGCGCCGTGAGGACCGCAAGCTCGCCGCGATCGGCATCCGGGTCGCCAAGGGCGTCACCATGCACGGGTTCTCGTTCAACGTGAACCCGGACAGCACCTGGTTCGACCGGATCATCCCGTGCGGCATCCGGGACGCCGGTGTGACCTCGCTCTCGTACGAACTGGGCCGCGAGGTCACCATCGCCGAGGTCCTGCCCGTCGCCGAGAAGCACCTGAAGGACGTCCTGGAGCACGCCGAGCTGCGGCCCCGGGAGATCGAGCCGGTGGCGGGCGCGTAGCCGGCGGGGAATGGGTCCGGCCGCGCGCAGGTTGGCCGTCGTAAGAGCGTACGAAATTACGGGCGTACCCTGGTGGGCGCCGAAGAATCGAAGTCACAGGGAGCCGGTCGTGTCCGCAGTCGCACCCGACGGACGCAAGATGCTGCGCCTGGAGGTCCGCAACAGCCAGACCCCCATCGAGCGCAAGCCCGAGTGGATCAAGACCCGGGCGAAGATGGGTCCCGAGTACACGAAGATGCAGGCCCTGGTGAAGGGCGAAGGACTGCACACGGTGTGCCAGGAAGCCGGTTGTCCGAACATCTACGAATGCTGGGAGGATCGCGAGGCCACCTTCCTCATCGGAGGCGACCAGTGCACCCGGCGCTGTGACTTCTGCCAGATCGACACGGGCAAGCCCGAGGCCCTGGACCGTGACGAGCCCCGCCGCGTCGGCGAGTCGGTCGTCACGATGGACCTGAACTACGCCACGATCACCGGCGTCGCCCGCGACGACCTGCCTGACGGCGGCGCCTGGTTGTACGCCGAGACCGTGCGCCAGATCCACCGGCAGACGGCGGGGCGCGAGGGCGGCCACACCAAGGTCGAGCTGCTGGCCCCCGACTTCAACGCGGTGCCGGAGCTGCTGGAGGAGGTCTTCGCCTCCCGCCCCGAGGTCTTCGCGCACAACGTCGAGACGGTCCCCCGGATCTTCAAGCGGATCCGCCCCGCCTTCCGCTACGAGCGCTCCCTCGACGTGATCACGCAGGCGCGCGCCTACGGCCTGGTCACCAAGTCGAACCTGATCCTCGGCATGGGCGAGGAGCGCGAGGAGGTCTCGCAGGCCCTGAAGGACCTCCACGAGGCCGGCTGCGAGCTCATCACCATCACCCAGTACCTGCGGCCCTCGCCCCGGCACCACCCCGTGGAGCGCTGGGTGAAGCCGGCCGAGTTCGTGGAGCTGGCGAAGGAGGCCGAGGAGATCGGCTTCTCCGGTGTGATGTCGGGCCCCCTGGTCCGCTCCTCGTACCGGGCCGGCCGCCTGTACCAGCAGGCGATGGAGAAGCGCGCGACCGTCTGACCGACGATGCCGCGGATTGTGTGAATTCGCGCACAAATGCTTACTGATCAGTAATACCGCACTGGCGCGGCCCCTAGGCTCTTTATAGGAAGAGTCCGGCGGGCCGCGCCAATGTTTCATCATCGTTTGACCGCGAGGTCATGCCCTGGTAACACCAATCAGTGACGATAGGTCCACGCACCGCGCACACCACCGCACAGCCGCTGACCGCACTGTCCGACCTGAGCACCGTGAAAGGGATCGACTTATGCAGGCCGCGCCCGTACGCGCCATCGCCATCCCGTCGTTCACCGATGCCTTCCGCGGCATCGAGTCGCTGCTCATGAGCGGCGCCCGCCGGAACGCCTGGAGCGCTGTCCTGGAGGACCGCCGCAGGGCCAGGGACCGGGTCGAGACCGAGCACGTACTGGAGGCCGCTGCGACCCGGACCCCGCAGGCCACGTAAACTTCGCCTTATGGCGAGGAAGTCAAACGCAGAGACTGCTGCGAACCCCGGGCGACTGAAGCAGATCGCCCTGACCTACAAGATGACGCGCAAGGCCGACCCGAAGGTCGGTCTGATCGTCGCGGGCGTGGGAATCGTCACCTTCGGTGTCTTTCTTGCGATCGGCTTCCTGATCGACCACCCGGTCTACCTGGGCATTCTGGGCTTCCTGGTGGCTTTCCTCGCGATGGCGATCGTCTTCGGACGGCGGGCCGAGCGAGCTGCCTTCGGGCAGATGGAAGGACAGCCGGGCGCGGCTGCGGCCGTACTGGACAACGTGGGCCGGGGCTGGACGACCACTCCGGCCATCGCGATGAACCGGAACCAGGACATCGTCCACCGGGCCGTCGGCAAGGCCGGTGTCGTGCTGATCGCCGAGGGCAACGCGAACCGGCTCAAGCCCATGCTGGCCGCCGAGAAGCGCAAGATGGCCCGGATCATGCCGGACGTCCCGGTGCACGACTTCATCGTGGGCACCGGCGAGGGCGAGGTCCCGCTCAAGAAGCTGCGTACGACGCTGCTGAAGCTGCCGCGCGTACTGGCCGGACCGCAGATCACCCAGGTGAACGACAAGCTGCGGGCCATGGGCGACCTCATGAGCAACATGCCGCTGCCGAAGGGCCCGATGCCCAAGGGCATGCGGATGCCGCGCGGCGGAAAGATGCGCTGACCCGCTTTTCGTATACGGCGAGCACGCACGCGCACGTCGCACCCCACGCACGTCACAGGGGCGCCCCCGGAGCCGATCGGCTCCGGGGG
>NZ_JBEXRC010000065.1:0-32014 GCF_040612915.1 Streptomyces sp. NPDC006326
TGAACGGGCCCGTACCGCCACCGGAGAACGCCACGGACACGGCGGCCGCCTTGGAGACGACCGACCCGTTCGCCGCGAACACCAGCGTGGGATCGACGGGGACCCACGCCGCACCGCGGCGGACCCGCACCGGGGTCCCGTAGCGCTTCACCGACCACTTTCCGGTCGGCAGCGCCCAGGTGTCCGAAGACTGTGAACGGGCTGAAACCAGCTCGAAGGGCTGTCCCGTTTCCTTCGCCTTCTTGAGGGCGAAGTCTTCAGGGCTCATCGAGCCGTCGGCAACCGGATCCGAAACCGACGCGGCAACCGCTTTCGCAGGCACCAGGACGGCCAATCCGGAGCCCATCATTCCGCCTGAGAGGACAAGCGAGAATCCGGCCAAGAATAGCCGCCTTCTCCGCACTCCCAGACGGGGTCTTCCCTCCGTCATGCAAACCCCCACACATAAAGCTGCCGTATATCCCGCGCGACTCTACCTGGCACCACGGACACTGCCGCACCTGCCCTGACCTGCACACCTACGCGCGCACTGATACACATGTCCGATTTTCGGACACAGGGTGCGCTATGCAATCTTTGAACCGAAATACAGCTTTCAGTCCGAGCGGGGCACCGCCCATAAAGTCAGAGGCCCCTGTTACTCTGCGCCGGAATATTCGATATAGCAGTTGGGGTGGGGTGTGAGACGATTTCGCATGCGAGGACTTTCGGTGGCATTGACCGCCGCTGTTCTCGCGAGCGTTCTGCCCGGCGCAGCCGTAGCGGAGGCCAAGAACGGCCCGCCGCTGCCGGAGCTGAAGCAGCCGAAGGCAGTCAAGGTGACAAAGGTCGCCACCGGGGGCACCAAGCGCCCGGATGCGGCAGCCGCCGGTTCCCGCAACAAGCAGAAACCGAAGGCCAGTTGGCCTGCACCCGGCTCAGCCGAGGTATCGCTGGCCACGGGCGGCCAGGCGGGCAAGCTGCCCGTCGCGGTCCTGCCTGCCGCAGCAGGCTCGAAGTCGGTCCTGCTGAAGAGCAGTCCCACCGTCGGCCTGACGGATCCGGGCCGGGTCCGGGTCTCGGTCGCCGAGCAGGGCGCCGCCCGCAAGGCCGGCATTGACGGGATCATGCTGACGATGGCCCGCACGGACGGCCCCGCGGGCTCGGTCCCGGCGAAGGTCGAGGTGGACTACAACTCCTTCCGCCAGGCCTATGGCGGCGACTACGCGGCCCGCCTGCACCTGGTGGAACTGCCGGCCTGCGCACTGACCACGCCCGAGCGCGCGGAGTGCCGGACGCAGAAGCCCCTGGCCACGAGGAACGACACCCGCACGGGCAAGCTGTCCGCCCAGGTCAGCACCGCGGGAACGACGGGGACCGCGACCGCGACCAAGTCGGCCCAGAGGTCGATGTCCGCGGCCGCCGCCGCGCCGAGCGCCACGGTCCTCGCGGCCACCGCAGGCGCCTCCGGCCCGACGGGTGACTACAAGGCGACGTCGCTGCAGCCCTCCGGGTCCTGGAACGCCGGCGGTTCGACCGGCGCCTTCTCCTGGTCCTACAACGTCGACGTACCGACGGTACCCGGCGGCCTCGACCCGAAGATCTCCCTGGGCTACAACTCGCAATCCGTGGACGGGAAGACCTCCGCGTCGAATACGCAGGCCTCGTGGATCGGTGACGGCTGGTCCTGGGAACCCGGCTTCATCGAGCGCAAGTACAAGTCCTGCGAGGACGACAAGACCGGTGGAACGAACACCACCAAGGTCGGCGACCAGTGCTGGTTCAACGACAACGCCACGCTGTCCCTGAACGGCAAGTCCACCGAGCTCGTCTTCGAGCAGGGCAAGGGCTGGCACCCGGCGTCCGACTCGAACGAGAAGGTGGAGAAGCTCACCGGCGCTGCCAACGGCGACAAGGGCACTGCGGGCGTCGACGGCGTGGGTGAACACTGGAAGGTCACCACGGCCGACGGCACCCAGTACTTCTTCGGTCTGAACCGCCTGCCCGGCTGGAAGGACGCGTCGACCCCGACGACGAACTCCACCTGGACCGTCCCCGTGTACGGCAACCAGGCCGGCGAGCCCTGCTACAACGCCTCCTTCGCGAGCGGCTGGTGCCAGCAGGCCTGGCGCTGGCAGCTCGACTACGTGGTCGCCCCCGGCGGTGACGCGATGGCGTACTACTGGAAGACCGAGACGAACAACTACGCCCGCAACGTCTCCACCACCACGGGCAAGGGCACGGTCACCCCGTACATCCGCGGCGGCTGGCTCGACCACATCGACTACGGCCTGCGCTCCGACACGGTGTACACCGCGAAGGCGATGGGCCAGGTCACCTTCGACGTCTCCGAGCGCTGCCTGAGCAACTGCGGCACCTTCGACGAGACGAACGCGAAGAACTGGCCGGACTCCCCGTACGACCTGTTCTGCAAGGACGGCTCTACGGAGTGCAAGAACCAGTTCTCGCCCACCTTCTGGTCCCGCATGCGCCTGACCGGGATCAACACCAAGATCCTCACCGGCGGTGCGTACAAGGACGTCGACTCCTGGGCGTTGGACCAGAGCTTCCCGCCCTCCGGTGACGGCATCTCCACGCCCCTGTGGCTGAAGTCGATCACCCGCACGGCCAAGGCCGGGGACGCCGCGGACATCACGCTCCCTCCCGTCACCTTCGCGGGTGAGCAGCGTGCCAACCGGGTCGACGCGACGGGCGACGGCCTCGCACCGTTCATCCGCCTGCGGATGTACCAGGTGACCACGGAGACCGGCGGCACCATCGGCGTCACCTACTCCCAGCCCGAGTGCACGGCGACGACCCTGCCGAAGCCGGACGAGACGAACACCACGCGCTGCTACCCGGTGAAGTGGGCCTTCGAAGGCGACACGGCCAAGCTCGACTGGTTCAACACCTACGTCGTCACGCAGATCGTCGAGGGCGACAACCTGGCCGACTCCCCGGACAAGGTGACCTCGTACGACTACCTCGGCGGAGCCGCCTGGGCCAAGAGCACGGACGAGTTCACCAAGGCCGAGAACCGGGTCCACTCCGTGGCCCGCGGCTACGAGCGGGTGCAGACCCGCACCGGCGCAGCGAGCGACCTCAAGACGCTCTCGGAGACCCGCTACTTCCGCGGTCTGGACGGCAAGGAGGTCAAGGACTCGGCCGGTATCGCGGTCATCGACCGCGAGGAGTTCTCGGGCACCGTGCGCGAGACGGCCACCTACAACGGCGACGACACCGCCAAGCTGGTGACCGCGACCTCGTCCACTCCGTGGCGCTCGACCGCGGTGGCGACCAGGAAGCGCGACGGCCTGCCGGACCTCGTGGCCTACAAGACGGGCACGGAGAAGCAGTCCACCCGTACGACGGTCTCCGGCGGTGTCCGCACCGTGGAGTCGACGAACCACTTCGACGACTACGGCATGATCGACTCCGTCTCCGAGTCCGGCGACACGGCCAAGACCGGCGACGAGAAGTGCACCACCACCTCGTATGCGCGCAACACCGGCACGTGGATCCTGACCAAGGTCAGCCGGGTGGAGACGGTCGCCGTCGCATGCGGTACGGCCGTGAACCGGCCTTCCGATGTCGTCAAGGACGTCCGTACGTACTACGACAACGGCACCCTGGGGACCGTACCCGGTCCTGGTCTCGCCACGAAGATCCAGAGCATCAACGCCAAGGGCGACGACTACGACACCGTCTCCTCCGTGCCGAGCACGTGCGGCGCCGCCAAGGACCAGCTCTGCTACGACATCTACGGACGCCAGCTGGCCTCCGCAGATCCGTACGGGCAGGTCACCACGACGGTCTACGCTCCGGCCGGGGGTGAGGTGTCGACGTCCCTGGTGGTGACCAACCCCAAGGGGCACGTCACGACCTCGGTCATCGACCCGCTGCGGGCCCAGCCCCGCCAGGTGACCGACCCCAACGGCAAGGTGACCACCACCGAGTACGACGCACTCGGGCGCCTTGCGAAGGTGTGGGCACCGAACCGCCCGGCCGCGACCTACCCGGACGCGCCGAGCCGCAGCTTCGACTACCTCATCCGGAACGACGGCCCGATTGTGGTGACGTCGAAGACGCTCACCCACGACTACAAGTACGCCGTCGGCTACTCCATCCAGGACGGCCTGCTACGCGAGCGGCAGACCCAGACCCAGTCCCCCGACCTGGCCGGTCGTCTGGTCACCGAGGAGTTCTACAACACCCTCGGCCAGGCCTGGCGCAGCTCGGGAACCTACTACGCCGACGGCGCGCCTTCGCCGCAGCTGGTGACGGGCCAGGAAACCGCCTACCCGGCGTCCTCGGACACCGAATACGACGGCGCGGGCCGCATCACGGCTGTCATAGCGAAGAAGTTCGGCACGGAGACCAAGCGCACCACGACGACCTATACGGGTGACAGCACCACGGTGGTCCCCCCGAAGGGCGGCACGGCCTCCACGACCGTGGTGGATGCCCTGGGCCGTACGGTCGAGCTGAAGCAGTACACGGACGCCGCCCGGACGGCTTCGCAGTCGACGCTGTACTCCTACGACAAGGCCGGGCGACTGACCCAGGTCACCGACCCGGTCAACGCGAAGTGGACGTACACCTACGACGTCAGCGGACAGCAGGTCGAGTCGAGCGACCCGGACAAGGGAGTCACCAAGACCGCCTACGACCTCGGCGGCCGACCCACCGACGTTACCGACGCCCGCAACATCACCCTGCACACCGACTACGACGAACTCGGCCGCCCCACCGCGACCAAGCAGGGCGCGACCGTCCTCGCGTCCACGATCTACGACACGGTGGCCAAGGGGCAACCGGCGAAATCGACGCGCTATGTGGACGGCAAGGCGTTCGAGTCGGAAGTCCTCTTCTACAACGACCTCTACCAGCCGCTCACCACCAAGGTGACCATCCCGTCCACCCCCGACACCGGGGCGCTGGCCGGCAGCTACACGTGGACCAACACCTACAACATCAACGGACAGCTGCTGACCACCAAGCAGCCGGCCATGGGCGATCTGCCCGCCGAAACCGTGGGCAGCACCTACAAGTCGGTCTCCGGTCTCCTCAACAGCATGGCGGCCGGCAGCAGTCGCCTCGTCTCGGCCATGACCTACGACCACTACGGCCGCAGTACCCGCCAGGAACTGGGTGCGCTCGGCCAGCGGCTGTACAGGTCGACCGAGTACGACGAGCACACCGGTGACGTCACCCGGGCCTACACCGACCGCGATGTCGCGCCCCAGCGCATCGAGGACACCAAGTACGGCTACAACCCGGCGGGGAGCATCACCTCCATCGCCACGGCCTACGGCCAGGACACCACCCGTACCACGGACACCCAGTGCGTCAACCTCGACGCGCTCAACCGCATCACCCAGGCCTGGACCAACAAGGGCGAGACCTGCGCCGCCACCCCGTCGACCACGGTCATCGGCGGCGAGGACCCGTACTGGACCACCTACACCTACGACGCGGTCGGCAACCGCAAGACCGAGACCAAGCACGCCACGGCCTCGGGCCCGACCGCCGACACCATCCGCACCTACACCGCGCCGACCGCCGGCAAGCACGACCTGCCGAAGGTCGCCCAGACCGGCACCGACCCGCACGACGAAACCTTCACCTACGATGCCACCGGCAACACCAAGACCCGCAAGTCCAGCGCGAGCGCCGAAACGCAGTACCTGACCTGGGACGCCGAGGGCCACCTCAAGTCCCTCGACCAGGGCACGTCGAGCAGCTCCTTCACCTATGACACGGCCGGGCAGCGCCTGCTCCGCAAGGACTCCACGGGCACCACGCTCTACCTCCCCGGCGGCAACGAACTCCGCCTGGACAAGACCGGCACGGTCAAGGGCACCCGCTACTACGGCAGCGTTGCCATGCGGGAGAACGGCAAGCTGACCTTCCTCCTAACCGACCACCACGGCACGGGAACCACCCAGATCACCGCGGACGCCACCCAGGCGATCACCCGCCGCAAGACGGGCGTCTTCGGCGAGGAACGCGGCCCCAAGCCCACCGCGTGGGCGGGCGACAAGGGCTTCGTCGGCGGCACGAAGGACGCAGACACCGGCCTCATCCACCTCGGCGCCCGCGAGTACGACCCGGTGACCGGCCGCTTCGTCTCGGTCGACCCGATCATGGACCTGACGAAGTCGCAGCAGATGCACGGCTACGTCTACTCCAGCAACAACCCGTTCTCCCTCAGTGACCCGTCGGGCCTTCAGGAGACGGACTGCCGCAACGGTTTGTGCGGCGGCCACTACAGTGCCCGCGATGACGACCTCGATGTCGACGACCCCAGGCGCCCCAAGGCCATCACGGGCAGCTACAACACGTACAACCGGTACCGTGCTCCGACTCTGTTCGAGGACGACTACGGGCTGTCGATCCGCCTGCCGAAGAAGAACCAGCAGAAGTTCATCCAGATCTACATCAAGCATTACCTGAAGGAGACGCAGGTCTACCACCTCGGCTTCTCCGAGCAGGACGACTGGATCAACAAAACGCAGGCCATGATCGACGCCTGCGACCAGATCGGCTGTGACGAGCTCGCCTGGTACGTGACGCAACACGGGCAGGCCGTATCGGCCGTCTACGGCCTGGGATTCGGCGAAAACGTCCACATCAACGGCGTATCGCCGAAGTGGAAGGCGAACAACCCGCGCAAGATCCCGGTCAGCAACGCGAGCTCCACCATGTCGATCGCCCAGGGTGGCTGCAACTGCTTCTTGGCAGGCACCGAGGTACTCATGGCCGACGGCACCACCAAGAAAATCGAGGAAGTGCGACTGGGCGACGAGGTCCTCGCCACCGACCCACGGTCAAGCGAAACAGGGAAGCGCCCGGTCACTCGGCTCATCGTTACCGAAGACGACAAGCACTTCAACAAGCTGTCCATCGCCACGGAGGCCGGACTCGAAGAACTCACAGCGACTTACGAGCACCCCTTCTGGTCGCCGTCAGAGAAGAGCTGGCTTGAAGCTGCAAACCTCGAAGCGGGGATGACCCTGCAGACGGCCGACGAGCAGACTGTTCTCGTCGTCGCCAACACGCCCTTCAGCCGGCACGCAATCACGTACAACCTGACTGTCGAAGACCTGCACACGTATTACGTGGTGGCAGGGCAGTCACCAATACTGGTTCACAACGCCTCTCAGCCTCGCACGTGCCCCAAAAACGGCGGGACTCTTTCCTCCAAACTGCCCAAGGGCATGAAGGATGAAGTGGCCGACGCGTACGACGCCGTCAAACGAGGGGAGCTGACATCACATGACGTGTACCAGGGGCACGAGCATCCGGCGTGGGCGGGTGCGAGGGAGTACGCAGTCCCTGGACTCCCCAACAATTACCGCATCCTGGTAAAGGATTATCCGAGCGGAGCACAGAAAATCGGGTGGACATCCACACACTACGAAAAGATTCAACAGTTCGAGGCGCCCCACTTCCCCGACTCGGGGTGGGTTCCCCCACGTAGCGGCAAGTAGGTAGTATCACAGGGTCCGGCCGAGCAGCGCCCAAGTCTCGGCCGGACCCGCTCTGCACCCTCGCCCGAAGCCTCCGATTGGCCGACTCCGATGATTTCCGATAATGCGAGATCTCCCCTGTATGTCATCGTTGACCAGGACTCCGAAGAGTGCCTTGCATCAGCGGAAGAGATCGTCAACTTTTTCGTCGATACCGACGAGCCCGAGTCGGGCGTCGTACGCCTGCGCGGGATGCACGACACGCACTCGGCCCGTCGACGGTCGGAGAGGGCCGAGCTGCGAGTGTGCGACTTCCGGGGGAAGACGATCGGGGCCTACTATCTCGGCCGCGTCGAGATTACCGGTTCGCATGACGAACGCTCGTTCACCGGATACACGTACGACTACCCTCAAGCCGGAGAAGTCTGGAAGAGATGGGCATCGACAGTTGCCCTTGAGCTCGGAGAGTGGAAACGGTACCCTCCTTCGTACCATCGGTCCTGGCTACACGTGACACAGGTTGCCTGGTTCACTGCTCATCAGAGCGTTTTCAGAGCGAGTCGCGAGGACAGTAGATCCGTAGACGGCGCCATGATGTTCAATAAATACAGCTTCTACTGCGCACTTGGCGAAGCACTCAACGGACCAGGTGGATATTTCGGATCCAACCTCGATGCGCTCGCCGATTGCTTGTCGTCGGTCCGGGCCTCCGCTCCAATCAGGCAGCTTCGGTGGAATAACTTTTCCGCTTCCCTGGATTCTTTGGGCAGGGATTACGTAGCTGCTGTCGTCTCGGTGTTGGAAAAGGCGGACGTCACCATTCACCGAGGATGAGCGAGTTTCGAACCGTGCGCGGCTCCCTTCGTCAAGCGTCCCAGAGGGCGCCGAAGGTGAGGAGGTCCTCGCGGTATTCGATGCGGCCCTCCCAGTCGCGGGGCCAGACGTCCGCCCCGAGGTGGGCTCCGGCGAAGGCGCCCGCCAGGCAGGCTATGGAGTCCGAGTCGCCCTTCGTGCAGGCCGCGCGGCGCAGGGCCGTGAGGGGGTCCTCCGGGAAGAGGAGGAAGCACTGGAGGGCCGTGGCCAGGGCTTCTTCGGCGATCCAGCCGTCGCCCGTCGTGAGGCAGGGGTCCGTCTCCGGGGAGGGAGACCTCAGCGCCGCCGACAGGCGGTCCAGGGCCGCCAGGCAGTCGTCCCAGCCGCGGGCGATGAAGGACTGCGGGGAGGCGTCCGAGGCCGTGCGCATCCAGAGGTCGCCCAGCCAGCGCTCGTGGTAGCGCGTGCGGTTGTCCAGGGCGTACGAGCGGAGCCGGCCGACCAGGCCGGTCACCTCGGTGCCCCGGGCCAGGAGGTGGACCGCCCGGGCCGTGAGGTCCGAGGCCGCCAGGGCCGTCGGGTGGCCGTGGGTGAGGGCCGACTGGAGCTGGGCCGCGCCGGCGCGTTCCTCCTCCGTCCAGCCGGGAACCAGGCCCACCGGGACCACCCGCATGTTCGCCCCGCAGCCCTTCGAGCCGGTCTGGGCGGCGTCCCGCCAGTCGCGTGACGGGTCGTCCAGCAGCCGGCACGCCGTGAGGCAGGTGTTGCCGGGCGCGCGGTTGTTCTCCGGAGAGTGGTACCAGGCGACGAACTCCTCCCGCACCGGGCCCGCCAGCCCCTCGGGGTCCACCCGCCCGCCGGCCGTCGCCGTGCGTATCCCGCGCGCCAGGGCCAGGGTCATCTGGGTGTCGTCCGTGACGATCGCCGGGCGCGGCAGGGCCATGGACCGCCACGGCCCGGTCTTCGCGAGGATCGACGGGACGTCGTTGAACTCCGTCGGGAAGCCCAGCGCGTCGCCGAGGGCGAGGCCGAGGAGAGCCCCCGTCGCCGCCCGCTTCTTCAAGGTCATGTCGGATTTCCTTCCGTGGGTCGCAGCAGCGGGGGGTGGAGGGCGGTCGCCGGGCCCGCCCGGTAGAGGGCGGCCGGTTTGCCGCGGCCGCCGGTCAGGCGGGCGGCTCCGGGAACGGCCTCGACGAAGCCGGGGGTCGCGAGGACCTTGCGGCGGAAGTTGGGGCGGTCCAGGGAGGTGTCCCAGACCGTCTCGTAGACCGACTGGAGCTCGCCGAGGGTGAATTCGGGCGGGCAGAAGGCCGTGGCCAGGCAGGTGTACTCCAGCTTCGCGCCGATCCGGGAGCGGGCGTCGGCCAGGATCACCGCGTGGTCGAAGGCCAGGCCGGGGGCATCGCCCACCGGCACCCAGCGGGCCCGGTCCGCGTCGCCGCCGCCGCCCGCGGCCGGTTCCGGCATGTCCGGGACCAGGGCGGTGAAGGCCACCGACACCACCCGCATCCGCGGGTCTCGGTCCGGCTCGCTGTACGTGCGCAGCTGCTCCAGGTGGAGTCCGGCGACGACCGCGGCCGGCAGGCCGGTCTCCTCGGCCAGTTCCCGGCGGGCCGCCGTCTCCGCGGACTCGCGGGGCAGCAGGAAGCCGCCGGGAAGGGCCCAGGCTCCCGCGTACGGGTCCTGGCCGCGCCGGATCAGCAGCACGTGCAGCGCCCCGCCGCGGACCGTGAAGACCGCCAGGTCGACCGTCACCGCGAAGGGCTCGAACGCGGTCCGGTCGTACCCCTTCACCGGTTCTCCGGCAGGGGGTCCGTGAAGTGCCAGCCGTGGTCGAGCAGTTCGTCCACGGCCGCGACGGCCGTCTTCAGCCGCGTCCCGCGGTCGCCGCGGATGACGAGGAAACGCCTTCCGGTCCGGTGGAGTTCCTCGCGGAAGCGCTCTGTCATCCAGGGCCTCAGGTGCGGTCCGTCGCGCAGGCCGTCGTCCTCGAACGGCACGTCCGCGTGGTCGGTCAGCAGGTAGAGGTCCCGGTGCGTCCGGGCGGCGATCCGCTCGACCTCCGCATTCCGGCCGCCCGTGTACCGCTCGTGCCAGATGCCGGTCGCGAAGGAGTCCGTGTCGCAGAACAGCACCGGCGATCCGGCCCGCGCCGCCCGCTCCTCCTCCTCGTCCTGGCGCCGTGCGATCAGCGGGAACTCCTCCGAGGTGAAGGACACGTCGGCCCACGTCGCCGCCGGGTCCGCCGCCCGAGCGGCCGCCAGCTTCTCCTCGCTGTACGTGCGCCCGTACTCGGCGACCCAGCCCGTCGCGGCCCACACCCCGCCGCGGCCCCGGTAGTGCCCGGCCAGCGCCCGCGAGAGCGTGGTCGTGCCGGTGGACTCGGCGCCGAGTACGACGACCCGCCGGGCCAGCGAGGCCCGGACGGCCGGGCCCAGGAACTCCCAGGCGCCGACCGGGTCCGCCCGTACCGCGGTCCCGGACACCGGGAAGCGGGTGCGCTCCGGGTCCACGCAGACCTCCTCGGCCCCGAACCGCCGCGCGAGCTCGGTCCCGTACGCCTCCGAGGTGAACACGGCGTCGACCCGGCCGGGCACCGCGCCGCGGAAGACCGCCATGTGGGCCTCCCAGACCGCCGGGTCGTGCAGGTCGACCGGGATGTCGTCGACCGCGCCGACCACCTCGGCCTCCGGGTGCGCCTCGCGCATCCAGGCGACCCGGTCGGCGAGCGGCACCGACTCCACGGAGGCCGCGCAGACCAGTACGGTCAGCCGCTCGCACCGCTCCTGGGCGGTGCGCACCAGGTGGTGGTGGCCGGCGTGCGGCGGGTAGAACTTGCCGAGCACCAGCCCGTGGCCGAAGCGCCTCATGCCGTCCCCTCCGCGGCAGCGGCCGTACGGGCACCGCGCGCCGGCAGCGTACGCCGCCAGCCGAGCAGGCCGGCCGCGCAGAGCGCGAGGAAGCCGGCGTACAGCCCGGAGGTGAGGTAGAGGCCCTTGTAGGCGTAGAGCGGGATGTAGACCAGGTCGGCGGCGATCCACAGCCACCAGGACTCGACGAGCTTGCGGCACTGGCCGTAGGTGGCCATGAGCGAGAGCCCGGTGGTCAGGGCGTCCCAGAAGGGGACGGTGGAGTCGGTGACCCGGCCCAGCAGGAGCGTCAGCCCGAGCACCCCCACCGCCCCCGCCGCGGCCAGCCAGGCCCATTCGGTGCGCGTGGTGCGGCGCACCGGCAGGGCTTCGGCGGTTCCTGGTCCACCCCCGTGGGTCCAGGACCACCAGCCGTACGCGGCGAGGGCGATGAAGACGAACTGCAGTCCGGCGTCCGCGTACAGGCCGGACTGCGCGAACAGCACGATGAAGAAGACGTTGTTGGCGATGCCGATCGGCCAGTTGGCGATGTGCTGCCGGGCGACCAGCCAGACGCACAGGGCTCCGGTGGCGAATCCGAGGATCTCGGTCCAGCTCATGACGCCCCCCTCCTTTAATAGTCATGCTGACTATAAACAGGGAGGAGGGGTCCGGACAAGACGGAAGCCCGCACCGCCGTTGCGGCGGTACGGGCTTCCGGAAGGGGCGGGGCGTGCGGCTACAGGCCGACCTCGCGCATGAGCATGCCGACCTCGGTGTTGGTCAGGCGGCGCAGCCAGCCCGACTTCTGGTCGCCCAGCTCGATAGGGCCGAAGGAGGTCCGCACGAGCTTCTCGACCGGGAAGCCGGCCTCCGCCAGCATGCGGCGGACGATGTGCTTGCGGCCCTCGTGGAGGGTCACCTCGACCAGGTAGTTCTTGCCGACCTGGTCGATCACCCGGAAGTGGTCGGCGCGCGCGTAGCCGTCCTCCAGCTCGATGCCGTCCTTGAGGCGCTTGCCGATCTCGCGCGGGAGCGGGCCGGTGATCGCCGCGACGTACGTCTTCTTCACGCCGTACTTCGGGTGCGTGAGGCGGTGGGCCAGCTCGCCGTGGTTGGTGAGCAGGATGATGCCCTCGGTCTCCGTGTCGAGCCGGCCGACGTGGAAGAGGCGGGTCTCGCGGTTGGTGACGTAGTCGCCGAGGCACTGGCGGCCGTCCGGGTCCTCCATGGTGGAGACGACGCCCGCGGGCTTGTTCAGCGCGAAGAACAGGTACGACTGGGTGGCGACGGTCAGGCCGTCCACCTTGATCTCGTCCTTCGGCAGGACGCGCTTGCCCTGCTCCAGCACGATCTCGCCGTTGACCTCGACGCGCGCCTGCTCGATGAGCTCCTCGCACGCGCGGCGCGAACCCATGCCGGCGCGGGCGAGCACCTTCTGCAGGCGCTCGCCTTCCTGCTCGGCGCCGGGGAAGGTCTTCGGCGTCTTGATCACGGGCTTGTCCGCGTACCGCTCGCGCACCCGCTCCTCGATCCGCGCGTCCAGCTCGCGGGGGCGCGACTGGCCGCTGCGGCTGCCGGGGCCGCGGCGCGGGCCGCCGGCCCCGCCGACGCCGGGGGTACGGGAGGTCTTGGGGCCGCCCTTGGCGCCACCGCGCGCAGCCGCGCCGCGGGCACCGCCCGAACCGCCCCGGCCGCCGTCGGAGGCACCGCGGGCACCGCCGCCGCCCGCCTTGGGGCCGCTGCGGCCCGACCGCTCGCCCTCGGGGCCCACGTCGTAGCGCCGCTCCTCCGGGCGGGGGTTGCGCGGGCGCTGGGGCGCCTGGTCGCGGTCACGGTCGCGGGAGCCGCCCGCGCCCGAACCGCCGCCGCGATAGCCACCGCCGCCGCCGGAGCTTCCGCCGCGGTAGCCACCGCCGCCGGAGCCGGCGCCGCGGGAGCTTCCGCGTCCGCCACCACCGCCGCCGCTGTTCCTGTTGCCGCCGCCGTTGCCGTTACCGCTGCTTCGCATCAAAGTTCCGTCGTCTTGTCGTCTTCAAGGTAGTCCGGGGCGTACGGTGCGTCCGGATCGAACGACGGAACACCCTCTTGCGTCTCGGCTTCGATCGCGTCCGCCTCGGGGAGGAAGGGCGCGAGCTCCGGGAGCTCGTCCAGGCCGCGCAGGCCCATCCGCTCCAGAAAGTAGTTCGTCGTCCTGTACAGGATCGCACCTGTTTCGGGTTCCGTGCCCGCCTCGGCCACCAGACCCCGCTGGAGGAGCGTGCGCATGACCCCGTCGCAGTTCACTCCGCGCACCGCGGAGACCCGCGAGCGGCTCACGGGCTGGCGGTACGCGACCACCGCCAGGGTCTCCAGTGCGGCCTGCGTGAGCCGGGCCTGCTGACCGTCCAGGACGAAGGCCTCCACGGCGGCGGAGTACTCCGCGCGCGTGTAGAAGCGCCAGCCCCCGGCGACGAGCCGCAGCTCGAAGCCGCGGCCCTGGACGGTGTACTCGTCGGCGAGCTCGCGCAGGGCGTCCGCGACCTCGCGGGGGGTGCGGTCGAGCACCTTGGCGAGGTGCGCCTCGGTCGCGGGCTCGTCCACGACCATGAGGACGGCCTCCAGGGCGGGCTTCAGTGCGACCGCCCGCACGGACCCGGCATCCGCCCCGGCGCCTGTGTGGGTCTGCTCGCTCATTCCTCGGCCTCCACGATCTGGTCGAACTCGTCGGTCACGGTCGGCATGCCGTCGCCCTCCCCGCCGCTCCAGCGGACGGTGAGCGTCTGCAGCGCGTCCTCCTGGTCGAGGACCACCGCCTTCTCCCGGTAGAGCTCCAGGAGGGCCAGGAAGCGCGCCACCACCGTGAGGGTGTCTGCGGCGTCCTCGGTGAGCTCCTGGAAGGTCACCGAGCCGCGCGCCTTGAGCAGGGTGACCACCAGGGCGGCCTGCTCGCGCACGCTGACCAGCGGGGCGTGGATGTGGTCCACGTAGACCTGCGGCGCGGCCTTGGGCTGCATGGCCTGGACGGCCAGCCGGGCGAAGCCCTCGGCGCCGATGCTGATGACGACCTCGGGGAGCAGCTCGGCGTGGTGGGGCTCCAGGCCCACCGTGCGCGGGTAGCGCTTGCCCTCGCGCTGGGCGCGGTCCTCGAAGATCTCGGCGATCCGCTTGTACGCCCGGTACTGGAGCAGCCGCGCGAACAGCAGGTCACGGGCCTCCAGGAGGGCGAGGTCGGCCTCGTCCTCGACCTCGGCGACGGGCAGCAGCCGGGCGGCCTTCAGGTCGAGGAGGGTGGCGGCGACGACGAGGAACTCGGTGGTCTGGTCGAGGTCCCAGTCGGGGCCCATGCCCCGGATGTACGCCATGAACTCGTCGGTCACCCGGGAGAGGGCCACCTCGGTGACGTCCAGCTTGTGCCGGGAGATCAGCTGGAGCAGGAGGTCGAAGGGCCCTTCGAAGTTGGCCAGCCGCAGGGTGAACCGCCCGTCACCGGGCCCGGCGGCCGCGGGCTCCCCCTCGGGGGCCGCGGGCGGCGCCGGCGCCTCCGGGGCCTCGGGGGTCGCCGTGGCGTGCGCGGGCTGTGGGGCCTCCGGGGCGGTTGCGGCCTCCGGGGCGCCCGGCGGGGCGGCCTGCGCCGCCGGGGGCTGCTCCAGGGGCTCCTGTACGGCCGCTACGGGCTCCTCCCGGTCCGCTACGGGCTGCTCCCAGTCCGCTACGGGCTCCTCCCGGTCCGGCCCGGCTCCGGGCGGGGCGGGAACACCGGGGCCGCGCCCCAGGCTCCGGCGGGCGGGGCGGCCGGGTTCGGCGGGAAGGGGCATGGAAGTCCAGGGTGGTACGGAGGAGGTTGCGGTCGGGCCACCTCCAAGGCTGCCACGCCCGGGACCCCCCGCACCGCACGGACCGCCGGTGCACCCCCGCGAACCGCAACCCGGCCCTGCCGGGGCCGGCGGCCGGGGGCAGGGGCCCCGGGGCCGGTCAGCGTCCGCGGAGGCGGCGGACCAGGATGCTCGCGTCCCCGCGGGATTCGAGGTCCGCCAGGACCACCGCCACCGCCTCGCGGACGATGCGCCCGCGGTCGACGGCCAGCCCGTGCTCCCCGCGCAGCACCAGCCGCGCGTGCTCCAGGTCCATGAGCTCCTCGGCGGAGACGTAGACCGTGATCTTCTCGTCGTGCCGTTCCCGCCCGCTGGGGCGGCGGTTGGCCCCGCGCCCCTGGCTCTTCGGCGTGGCAGAACCTTCCTGCGCCCGCCGCTGCGGCCCCACCGCGGGCCCCGCCGTGCCCTCCGCCGGCGCCGTGGCGTGTTCCGGCGGGGCCGGGGTCAGGGAATCCTCGGCACCCCGCCGCGGCGAGGAGGCCTGGAGCGCCGTCCCCCCGGTCGTACGGAACAGTTCGTCGGCTCCGGGCAGACTCACTCGGCGTGACACCGGGCGAGCACCTCCCTGGCCAGCTGGCGATAGGCGGCGGCCCCGACGGAGTTGGAGGCGTACGTGGTGATGGGCTCGCCCGCGACCGTGGTCTCCGGGAAGCGCACCGTGCGGCCGATCACCGTGTGGTAGACGTGGTCGTCGAAGGCCTCGACGACGCGCGCCAGCACCTCGCGGCTGTGCACCGTGCGGGAGTCGTACATCGTGGCGAGGATGCCGTCGAGCTCCAGCTCCGGGTTGAGCCGCTCCTGCACCTTCTCGATGGTCTCGGTCAGCAGCGCCACGCCGCGCAGTGCGAAGAACTCGCACTCCAGCGGGACGATGACCTTGTGAGCCGCCGTCAGGGCGTTCACGGTCAGCAGGCCGAGCGAGGGCTGACAGTCGATCACGATGTAGTCGTAGTCGTTCATCAGCGGCTTCAGCGCCCGCTGCAGCGTCGACTCGCGCGCGACCTCGCTGACCAACTGCACTTCGGCAGCGGACAGGTCGATGTTGCTCGGCAGCAGGTCCATGTTGGGGACCGCCGTCTTCAGCAGCACCTCGTCGGCCGACATGCCCCGCTCCATGAGCAGGTTGTAGACCGTCAGGTCGAGTTCCATCGGGTTCACGCCGAGGCCCACGGACAGGGCGCCCTGCGGGTCGAAGTCGACGAGCAGCACCCGGCGCCCGTACTCGGCGAGTGCGGCGCCCAGGTTGATGGTCGACGTGGTCTTGCCCACGCCGCCCTTCTGGTTGCACATCGCGATGATCTTCGCCGGACCGTGGTCGGTCAGCGGACCCGGGATCGGGAAGTACGGCAGCGGCCGTCCGGTCGGGCCGATCCGCTCGCGGCGCTGGCGGGCAGCGTCGGGAGCGAGGGTGGCCGCGTACTCGGGGTCGGGCTCGTATTCCGCGTCGGGGTCGTAGAAGTGCCCCTCGGGCACCTGGTCGTAGTCGGCGAAACCAGTGGGCGTGTCGCCGCTCAGGTCGCCGGCCCTGGAGTTCACGTCTAGGCCGTCCATGCTCTTTTGGGGCGTCGTCATGTGCTGGTGGTTTGCGAAGGTGCGGACTGCGACGGAGCCGACAGCTTCGAGCCCGGCGGGTCCTTGGCCCCGGTCTGGCGTCCCTGCTCGACCACCCCCAGGAGCAAATGTCGACTCATTCACAAGTCGTCTTACCTCCTCGGATGTGACCAGGACACTTATCGATAGGTCAGCGTGGCACCATGCCGACGGTTGGCGACTCTATGGCGTGTCACCACTCAGCGGCAACACAATCCGCCGGACCGGCAACGATGTGTCGGCAACCGAACACCTCTCTGTCAAGGGCGTCCGGCCTGTCACTGTGAAGTTTCGCGGGTGCGCGAAAGGGCTAAAGGGTTACGTTCGAGGCGAGTTGAGGCGCGTGTGTCCGTATCCCGCAAACGCGTCCGGCCGGACCTTGCGGGCAAGGTCCGGCCGGATACGTGAGATTGACGTCAGTCGTTGACGCTTCAGCCGAGCAGCGTGCTCAGCTCAAGGGTCTCCAGGCCGTGGGCCTCGGCGACCGGACCGTAAACGACCTGGCCGTCATGGGTGTTGAGACCCAGCGCCAGCGCGGGGTCACGGCGCAGCGCCTCGGCCCAGCCGAGGTTCGCGAGCTGCACGATGTAGGGCAGGGTCGCGTTCGTCAGCGCGTAGGTGGAGGTGTTCGGCACCGCGCCCGGCATGTTGGCGACGCAGTAGAAGACCGAGTTGTGCACCGTGAAGGTCGGCTCGGCGTGGGTGGTCGGACGGGAGTCCTCGAAGCAGCCGCCCTGGTCGATCGCAATGTCGACAAGGACACTTCCGGGCTTCATCTTGGCGACGAGCTCGTTGGTGACCAGCTTCGGGGCCTTCGCACCCGGGATCAGCACCGCGCCGATGACGAGGTCGGCCTCGACGACGGCCTTCTCCAGCTCGTAGGCGTTGGAGACGATCGTCTTGATCTTCGTGCCGAAGATCTTGTCGGCCTCGCGGAGCTTGTTGATGTCCTTGTCGAGCAGGGTCACGTGGAAGCCCATGCCGATGGCGATCTGCGCGGCGTTCCAGCCGGAGACGCCGCCGCCGATGACCACGCACTCGCCGGCGTGGGTGCCGGGGACGCCGCCGGGGAGCACGCCGCGGCCGCCGGCCGAGCGCATCAGGTGGTAGGCGCCGACCTGCGGGGCCAGGCGGCCCGCGACCTCGGACATCGGGGCGAGCAGCGGAAGCGCGCGGTTGGCGAGCTCGACCGTCTCGTACGCGATGGCGGTGGTGCCGGACTCGAGCAGGGCGTCCGTGCACTCGCGGGAGGCCGCCAGGTGCAGGTAGGTGAAGAGGGTCTGGTCCTTGCGGAGGCGGTGGTACTCCTCCGCGATCGGCTCCTTGACCTTCAGCAGCAGGTCAGCGGTGGCCCAGACCTCGTCGGCGGTGCCGAGGATCTCGGCGCCGGCGGCGACGTACTCGGCGTCCGTGATCGAGGAGCCGACACCGGCGTTCTGCTCGATGAAGACCTGGTGGCCGTTGCGGACCAGCTCATGCACGCCGGCGGGCGTGATGGCGACCCGGAACTCGTTGTTCTTGACCTCGCGGGGGATGCCGACCTTCATCGTCGATCACGGTCCTTGGCTCAGGGGATGTTACGGGGCACTTTCATACATACCCGTCCACAAGAGCGCGCAACGGGATGCACCACGAGATGACGTGGTGAAGCCAGTCTAATGAAGGATGAGTCGCTGTCTAGCCTTGCAAACGAATAATCTCAGTCGGAAGTACTGCGGATTTCGCAGGCTGCGGGGTCGTCTCCCAGCAATCTGTCGGCCGCGGACCGGTGCAGTCTCGCGGCCGCCGGGTCGCCCAGCCGGTCGAGCGTGTCGGCGAGCCGCACCTGCAGAGCGGCCTGGAGCCGCAGGTCCCCGGCCTTGCGCGCCAGCTCGACGGCCTCCCGGCAGGTGTGCAGCGATTCCTCGGGCCGGCCCGCGTACTCCTGGATGCGCGCCATCTCGCTCAACGCCTTTGCCTGGCCCGGCACATCGGCCAGCTTCCGGTAGCCCGCGGCGGCGGCCCGCCAGTTGCGCAGCGCGTCCCCGTACCGGCCGGCGTACGTGTGCACATTGCCGAGCCGTCCGTACAGCCGCGCCTCGTCCGCCCGCTCCCCGCGGGAGAGGGCCTGGGCCAGTGCCCGGCCGAACCAGTCGGAGGCCCGGTGCCAGTCCTCCAGCTCCTGGTACGCACCGCCTACGGATTCCATCGCGCGGCCGGTCGCGTACGGGTCGTTCGCCGCCCTTCCCGCGTCGAGCGCGGCCCGGTAGCGCTCCAGCGCCTCCTCGGTCCGCCCGGTCGCGGCGTCCAGGTCGGCCAGGTTCAGCAGGGCCGCGGCCTTCTCCCGGTGCAGGTCGCGGCGCTCGGCCACGTCGAGGACCAGGCGGTGCAGCCCGTACAGCTCCGGGGCGGCCTCCGCGGTGCCGCGGTGCTCGGCCAGCGCCCGGACGAGGGCCGCGACCAGGCGGCGGGCGAGGGTGTCCAGCCCGCCGTCGGCCACGGCCACGGAGGCGGCCGCGGACAGCGCGGGCAGCCGGGTCTCCAGCCAGGTCGCGGCGGCCCGCCGGTCGGGGAAGCGCAGCGCGCGCGGGAAACCCTCCAGCTTCTCGCGTACGTCCTCCTCCTCCGCTGCGGCCATGACCCGGCAGGAGTGCAGCAGGCGTACGGTGCGCTCCAGCATCCGGGCCCGGGCCAGCTGCACCTCGCCGGCCCGCTCCCTGGTCTCCAGCAGGGCCTTCAGCAGCGGCGCGAGGCAGCCGGGCAGCAGGAAGAGGCCGTCGGACGCGTGCCGTACGAGGCCCAGCCCCGCGAAGTCCTCCAGGGTGGACTGGGCGGCGGCCACGGAGCAGCCGGCGAGCGCGGAGGCGGTGTGCGAGTCGAGGATGCCGGCGGGGGCCAGGGGCAGCAGGCGCAGGGTCCGCTGGGCGGGCTGCGGCAGGGACTCGTAGACGAGCCGGAAGGCGCGGCCGAGGGGGCCGCCGGGGCCGGGCGGCATCTCGTGCAGCTGCTTGGCCACGTCGACGACGGAGGCCTTGGGGTGCGCCGACAGCCACCCGCCGACCAGGGCGAGTGCGGCGGGCTGGCCGCCGCACTCCTCGACGAGGGAATCGGCGGCGTAGGGGTCCGTGGTGATCCGGGTGTCCCCGATGCGCTGGGCGAGCATCTTGACGGCGGAGGGCGTCTCCAGGCCCCCGAGGGTGCAGGGGCGGACGTCCGGGATCCCGGTCAGGGGGCCTTCGGCGGTGACGACGACGAGGCATTCGGGGGTGTCCGGGAGCAGCGCGTCGACCTGGAAGGGATCGGCGGCGTCGTCGAGGAGGAGGATGGCCCGCCGGTCGGCGAGGGCCGCGCGCAGGTGGGAGCTGAGCTCGTCCTCGGCGGCGCCCGGCGGGGTGGCCTGGCCGAGGCCCTCCAGCAGGATCCGCACGGCGCGCTCGGTCGGCACGGGCTGCCCGCCGGGGGAGGTCAGGCGGACCCGGTGGACCCCGTCGGGGTAGTCCTCGGCGACCTCGCGGACGAAGGCCTCGGCGAGGGCGGTGCGGCCGGAGCCGGGGCGGCCGGCGACGAGGAGCACCCGCGCGCGCGGGGACTTGGCCTTGCGGCCGGAGAGAGTGTCGAGCCCGGTCCGCGCGATGTCCTCGCGCAGCTCCTTGAGCTCACGCCGCCGCCCGACGAAATCCGCCACGGATCCGCTCCTCTCCCTGCCTTCGGGTTGCGAGCGTAGTTCACGCAGAGCGACGACCCGTGGGGAGCGCGGCGGGTACGTCGCCCGATCGGATCAGCCGATGTTCACACCACGGGCCCCGCCGCCGGCCCGGCCGCCCGGACCGGCCGCGCCCCTGCGCAGGGGCCGGTGCCGCCCGTACGGGCGGCGCCGGCTCCCCGCGTACGGGAGGACCCGCTCCCTCTCGTACGGGGACCCGCTACGCCTCGTACGGGCGGGCCGGCCACGGGGCCGAGGACGGGCGCAGCTCCTCCAGGCCCGATCCGGAGGCGAGCGCCGCGGACAGGGCCAGGACGCCGGTGACCAGCCCCGGGTTGCCCAGCTCACCGGAGAGGACCCCGCGGACCAGGTCCGGCAGCGGGATCCTGGCCAGCTCCATGTCCGCCTCCTCTTCCGAGGCGGCGTAGCGCTCCCCCTCCGCCGCGGACAGACCCCGGGCGAGGAAGATCCGGATCGCCTCGTCCGAGCCGCCCGGGGACGCGAAGAAGTCGGCCAGCACCCGCCAGTCCTCCGCCTTGACGTGCGCCTCCTCGTACAGCTCGCGCTGCGCCGCGTGCAGCGGGTTCTCCCCCGGCACGTCGAGCAGCCCCGCCGGGAGCTCCCAGAGCTTGTGCCGCACCGGGTGGCGGTACTGGCGCAGCACCAGCACCCGGCCTTCCTCGTCCAGCGCCAGCACGCACACCGATCCGGGGTGCGCCTGGTAGTCGCGGGTGACCTCGGACCCGTCGGGCATCCGCACCCGGTCCGACCGGACCGCCGTCTTCGCGCCCTGGAACGGGGTCTGCGAGGCGATGACCTCCCACGACTCGGCGTTGTCTGCGATGCGCATGGTCATGACCGGTACCCTTCCGAAAAACGCGACGGCCGGGGCAAGATCCTTGCCCCGGCCGTCTACGTTATGCGGTTGCGCCGTTGTGCGGTTACGCCGTCACTTGGCGGCCTGCTGGCGCTCCACCGCCGCCTTGACCAGGCCCGCGAACAGCGGGTGCGGCCGCGTCGGGCGTGAGCGCAGCTCCGGGTGGGCCTGGGTGGCGACCAGGTAGGGGTGGACCTCGCGCGGGTACTCGACGTACTCGACGAGCTTGTTGTCCGGGGAGGTGCCGGAGAAGACGATGCCCGCCTTCTTCTCCAGCTCGCCGCGGTAGGCGTTGTTCACCTCGTAGCGGTGGCGGTGGCGCTCGTCCACGTACGCCTGGTCCCCGTACACCTCGCGCACGATCGAGCCCTCGGCGAGCTTCGCCGGGTACATGCCGAGGCGCATGGTGCCGCCCAGGTCGCCCGCGCCTTCGACGAAGGCCAGCTGCTCCTCCATGGTGGAGATGACCGGGTGCGGGGTGGAGGCGTCGAACTCGGTGGAGTTGGCGTCCTCGATGCCCGCGAGGTTGCGCGCGGCCTCGATGACCACGCACTGCAGGCCCAGGCACAGGCCGAGCAGCGGGATCTTGTTCTCGCGGGCGAAGGTGATCGCGCCGACCTTGCCGTTGACGCCGCGGTCGCCGAAGCCGCCGGGGACGCAGATCGCGTCCACGTCGCCGAGCTGGGCCGCCGCGCCCGCCGGGGTCTTGCAGTCGTCGGACGTGACCCACTTGACCTGGACGCGGGCCTTGTTGGCGAAACCGCCGGCGCGCAGGGCCTCGGTCACCGACAGGTAGGCGTCGGGCAGGTCGATGTACTTGCCGACGAGGGCGACCTTGACCTCGTGGTCGGGGTTGTGCACGCGGTCGAGCAGGTCCTCCCAGACCGTCCAGTCCACGTCGCGGAACGGCAGGTCGAGCTTGCGCACGACGTAGGCGTCGAGGCCCTCGGTGTGCAGGACCTTCGGGATGTCGTAGATCGACTTGGCGTCGATGGCCGCGACCACGGCCGCCTCGTCCACGTCGCACATCAGCGAGATCTTGCGCTTGATGGAGGTGGGGACGTCGCGGTCGGCGCGCAGCACGATGGCGTCGGGCTGGATGCCGATGTTGCGCAGGGCCGCGACCGAGTGCTGGGTCGGCTTGGTCTTCAGCTCGCCGGAGGGGCCGATGTAGGGCAGCAGCGAGATGTGCACGACGAAGACGTTGTCGCGGCCGACCTCGTGGCGGACCTGGCGGACGGTCTCCAGGAACGGCAGCGACTCGATGTCGCCGACGGTGCCGCCGACCTCGGTGATGACGACGTCGACGTCCTCGGTCGCCATGCGGCGGATGCGGTGCTTGATCTCGTTGGTGATGTGCGGGATGACCTGCACGGTGTCGCCGAGGTACTCGCCGCGCCGCTCCTTGGCGATGACCGTCGAGTAGACCTGGCCGGTGGTGACGTTGGCCGAGCCGTCGAGGTCCACGTCGAGGAAGCGCTCGTAGTGGCCGATGTCCAGGTCGGTCTCGGCGCCGTCGTTGGTGACGAACACCTCGCCGTGCTGGAACGGGTTCATGGTGCCCGGGTCGACGTTCAGGTACGGGTCGAGCTTCTGCATCGTGACCCGCAGGCCGCGCGCCTTGAGCAGCGCACCCAGGCTGGAGGCCGTCAGGCCCTTGCCGAGGGAGGAAGCGACACCCCCGGTGACGAAGATGTGCTTGGTCGTCATGGATTTGGGCGGCATCGCCAAGAGGGGGCTCCCGTGGTCGCGAAGTGAGGTGCGTCCGGCGCCGGCCACCGTCGAACCGGAGGCTCTCAGGGGGCGCCGAAGCTGCGGTTTCGGGGCTCCTGATTCGCACAGGCAGACCACCGGTCCACGGGGTACCAGCCTATCAGCGCCCGGGGCGGTCCGCCTCCGGCAACGCGGTGCGACGGCGCCGCGACGGCCTGCCACCGGCCCTCCGGCCAGCACTCGCGCCGGCATTGCCACCGGTCACCCGTTTGGCCCAGACTCGCTGTCCTGGGCCTCAAGGAGATCACTAGGGTGCCGTCATATCCTGCTCGGATATTGCTTCACATCGCCGCCGAGCAGACCGGCAGTCGTCGTAACCCGGCCGCATCCGGAATCATGAGCTCAGTGCGGGGAACCGAACCACCACGGAAGACCGCGCAACCGCGCAAGGGAAGCGCCCCTCGGGGCGGCCGCTGTTCGACTGGAGATGCAACGTGTCCGGGCGCATCGAGGATTACGCACTGATCGGCGACACGCAGACCGCCGCACTGGTCTGCCGGGACGGGTCGGTGGACTGGCTGTGTCTGCCCCGTTTCGACTCGCATGCCATCTTCGCGGGCCTGCTCGGCACCGAGGATCACGGATTCTGGCGGATCGGCCCGGCCTTCCCGGAGGGCACGCAGGCGCCCAACGCCTCCCGGCGCCGCTACCAGGGCGACTCGCTGATCCTGGAGTCCGAGTGGGACACCCCGCGCGGCACCGTCCGGGTGATCGACTTCATGCCGCCCCGCGAGGACCACGCCCCGCAGCTGATCCGCATCGTCGAGGGCGTCAGCGGGCGCGTGCGGATGCACTCGGCCCTGCGCATGCGGTTCAGCTACGGACGGGTCGTGCCCTGGGTGCACAAGGTGGACGGACGCACCGTCGCCGTCGCCGGCCCCGACTCGGTCTGGCTCGACACCGATGCCCAGACCTACGGCAAGGACCTGACCACGTACTCCGACTTCACCGTCGGGCCGGGTGACCGGGTGGCGTTCTGCATCAGCTGGCAGCCCTCCCACAAGGGCACGCCGGAAGCCCCCGACGCCAAGGCGGCCCTCGCGGCCACCTCCCAGTTCTGGCGCGAATGGGTCGACCACTGCACGTACCACGGCCCGTACCGGGAAGCGGTGATCCGCTCCCTGATCACCCTCAAGGCGCTCACCTACGGCCCCACGGGCGGGATCGTCGCCGCGCCGACCACCTCCCTGCCGGAGGAGATCGGCGGTGTCCGCAATTGGGACTACCGCTACACCTGGCTGCGCGACGCGGCGATCACCCTCTCCTCGCTGCTGCGCACCGGCTACCGCGAGGAGGCCCAGGCCTGGCGCGAGTGGCTGCTGCGCGCCGTGGCCGGCGACCCGGAGAACCTGCAGATCATGTACGGGATCGCGGGCGAGCGGGAGCTCGGCGAGACCGAGCTGGACTGGCTGCCGGGGTACGAGAACTCGCGCCCGGTCCGGGTCGGCAACGGAGCCGCCCACCAGCTCCAGCTGGACGTGTACGGCGAGGTCACCGAGGCCCTGCACCTCGGCCACATGACGGGTCTGGCGCGCAACGACTACGCCTCGCTGCTCCAGCTGAAGCTGATCCGCTACCTGGAGCAGCACTGGGACCAGCCGGACGAGGGCATTTGGGAGGTGCGCGGCCCCCGCCGCCACTTCGTGCACTCGAAGGTCATGGCATGGGTGGCCGTGGACCGCACGATCAAGCTGATCGAGAGCGGGGACGCGGACGGCCCGCTGGACCGCTGGCGCGAGCTGCGCGACGAGATCCACCAGGACGTGTGCGAGAAGGGCTACGACAAGGAGCGCAACACCTTCACCCAGTCCTACGGCTCCCAGGAGCTGGACGCCTCCCTGCTGCTGATTCCGCAGATGGGCTTCCTGCCGCCGGACGACAAGCGGGTCATCGGCACGATCGAGGCGATCCAGCGCGAGCTGTCCACGCCCGACGGCTTCATCCTGCGCTATCCGACGGCCGGCACGGAGGCCGGGGTGGACGGTCTGGAGGGCGACGAAGGGGCCTTCCTCGCCTGCTCGTTCTGGATGGCCGACGACCTGGCGATGATCGGCCGGGTCGACGAGGCCCGCCACCTCTTCGAGCGGCTGCTGGCGCTGCGCAACGACCTCGGGCTGCTGGCGGAGGAGTGGGACCCGCGCCTGCAGCGGCAGGTCGGCAACTTCCCGCAGGCCTTCAGCCACGTCCCCCTGATCGACACGGCGCTGCGGCTCACGGCGAGCGGGGCGTACGGGGGCTGACGGCCGCCGCGGGGCTTGCGCCGCGGGGTTTGCGCCGGCGGCCTCGGCTCCGCCGCGGCCCCTCGGCTCCGCCGCGCCCGCCTGGAGGCGGCCGCCTACGCTGGAATGGTCCTACGCCCCTCCCTGCGGAAGGGGGCAGCCATGGCGCCCCTGTCGAAGGCGGGCACGGCGCTTGCCGCGCTCCGCGAGGACCTCTCCGGCGAGGTCTTCGCCCCCGACGATGCCGGGTACGACGAGGCCCGGCGGATCTTCAACTCCATGATCGACCGCAGGCCCGCGGTCATCGCGCAGTGCGAGAGCGTCGCCGACGTGGTCACGGCCGTGCGCTTCGCCCGGGAGCTGGACCTCCACATCGCCGTGCGCGGCGGCGGCCACAGCGTGGCGGGGATGTCCCTCAACGACGGCGGTGTCGTGGTGGACCTGCGCCGGATGCATGAGGTGACGGTCCATCCCGCGGCCAAGGCGGTACGGGTCGAGGGCGGAGCCGTCATGAGCCACCTCGACCGGGCCTGCGAGCCGTACGGTCTGGCCACCACCGGCGGCCGGGCCTCCACGACCGGCGTGGGCGGCTACGTACTGGGCGGCGGTTCCGGCTGGGTGGACCGGTCGTTCGGGCTGGCCGTCGACAACCTGCTCGGCGTGGAGCTGGTGACGGCCGACGGCACGGTCCTGGAGGCGACGGCGCAGGAGAACCCCGAGCTGTTCTGGGCCCTGCACGGCGGCGGCGGGAACTTCGGCATCGCCACCTCGCTGACCCTGCGGCTGCACGATCTGCCGGTCTTCTCGGTCGCCATGGTGCTGGCGCTGCCGGAGCGCGGGCCGCAACTGACCCGGGTCTACCGGGACATCGTCGAGAACGGCCCCGACCAGGCGGCCGGTGGGGTGATCTACATGACCGCCCCGCCGGAGGAGTTCGTCCCGCCGCACCTCGTGGGAAGCCTGCTCTGCGGCGCCCTGCTCACGTACACCGGGCCCGAGGAGGAGGTGCGCAAGCTGGCGCAGCCGATGCTGGCGGTCCCGCACGAGGTGGAGATGGTCACCGCCCTCCCCTACGCCGATTTCCAGTGCCTGTTCGACGACCCGCCCGATCTGCGCAACTACTGGTCCGCGGAGTACCTGACCGGTGCCCCGGACGAGATGCTGGACGTGTTCTGCGCCCGCGCGGACACCATGCCGGTGCCCTCGGGCTGCCAGCAAGTGCTGTTCCCGCAGGGCGGCGCCATCGCGGCGGGCCCTCCCGAGTGGCCCGTGCCCTACCGTGACGCGCCGTGGATCGTGCACCCCTTCGGGATCTGGGAGGACCCGGCGGACGATGCCCGCGCCGTGCAGTGGGTCAAGGACGTCCGCGCCGACGTCCGGCCGTGGAGCACCGGCGCGGTCTACCTCAACTTCACGGGGGACGAGGGCCCCGAGCGCGTGGTCGCGGGCCTCGGCGAGCAGAACCTGCGGCGGCTGTCCGCGGTGAAGCGGGAGTACGACCGGGACAACGTCTTCCGCTTCAACCACAACATCAAGCCTGCGTAGCCGCCCGGTGGTTCACGACAGGGCGGCGATCACCTCCCGCGCCGCCCTCTCGCCCTCGGTGGCGCCGCCTTCCATGAAGCCCTGGAAGTCGTAGCTGCAGTGCTCGCCGCCGATGTGGATGCGGCCCTGGGCGGTGCCCTCGTACTTGGCGTACCGGTGCAGGTAGCCCACCGGCCAGTAGGAGTACGCGCCGAGCGAGTACGGGTTGCGGTGCCAGGCGGACAGCTGGGCCCGCCCGTTCCAGACGGCCTTGGTGCCCGGGAAGAAGGCGTCGACACCGGTCAGGACCCGGCCCGCGAGCTCGCGTACGTACGGGTCGCTCTCGGTGGAGAACGGTGCGGCCGGGGTGAGCGCACCGGCGAGGCTGCCGCCGCCGTACTGGAGCAGGATGCCGCCGGTGCCCGGCTGGACCTTGGTGGTGTCCCAGACCTGCTGGACCGTGGAGTCGGTGAAGCAGTCGCCGACGGAGACCCCGGGCCAGGGGCCGGTGCCGCGCCAGGGGCGGGCGGTGAACTGCATGTTGAGCTTGGTGCAGAAGCCCATGCGGGCGTCGCGCAGCAGGTTCTTCATCAGCGGGTCGAGGCCGGCGCCGGAGAGGTCGATCCGCTGGAGGACCGGCAGCGGCACGCACAGGACGGTGTGGTCGGCGGTGACGGTGCGCAGGGAGCCCGCGTCGTTGAAGGTCAGCGTCTGCGTGCCGTCGGAGGCCACGCGTACGGCGAGGAGCTCGCGGCCCATCACGATCGAACCGGCGGGCAGGGCCTTGGCGATGGCGTTGGGCAGCTGGTCGTTGCCGCCGGTGATGTGGTAGCGCTCGTTGGACAGGCCCCATACGTTGAACCGCCCGGGGTTGGGCTGGTAGCCCATCAGGAGGACGAGGGCGAGCGCGGACTGCCGGTCGGTGTCGGCGCCGTACTCGACGTTGTACGCGACGTCGATGAAGCGGCCGAGCTGCGAGCCGTGGCCGCCCGGGACGCGGCTCTCGATCCACTCGTACAGGCTCATGTTGTCGAGGGCGGTGCCCGCCGGGGTGGAGGAGTTCCAGGAGACCTCACCGGCTTCCTGGAGGTCGCGGTGGAGGGCCTGGTAGACGGCCTTGAAGTCCTCGTCGGCCTGTGAGCGCGGGTAGTAGGTCCCGTTGAACCACAGCACCTCCTCCGCTCCGTTGGGGCCGCCGCCGAGGAAGTCCTCGGTGGGCAGGTTGAAACGGCGGCAGAGCTCCAGGATCTTCTTGTGGCTGGTGTCGATCAGCTCGCCGCCGATCTCGGAGGTCTGCCCGTACGCCCAGTGGGAGCGCTGGCTGTACATCCGGCCGCCGACCCGGCTGGGGTTGGCTTCGTAGAGCGTGCAGCCGACACCGGCGTCCTGGAGGGTGAGCGCGGCGGTCAGGCCCGCGATGCCGGCGCCGACGACCACGACGCGGGCGGGGGTGACGGGCTTGGTGTCGGGGAGCGCCCCGGCGGCGTGGGCGGTCTGGGCGGAGCCCAGCCCGGAGGAGGCGAGCGCGGTGCCGAGTCCGAGGGCGGCGGCGCGGCCGAGCAGTTCGCGGCGGCCGAGACCGCGGACCTCGGCGACGGGCAGGGAGAGGCGGCGGGCGGCGGCGTGTTCGGCGGCCAGCTGCCGGAGCGCGTGCATCAGGGGCGTACGGGCCATGGCGGTGCTCCTTGTCGGATTCAGCGGGTGGCGGACGCGGGGGCGGGGTCCTCGGTGCGTTCCGCGGAGTCCTCCAGGACGACGCGGCCGATGATCTCGTAGCGCTCGGGGGCCTTGGCCTTCAGCCACAGGCCGAGCCCCAGCCCGCCGAAGAACACGACGCCGACGATCCACGGGATCAGGGTGAAGAAGAAGGAGTCGGCGGCGAGCCCGGCCGCGGTCTCCATGTTGACGACGAGCAGGACGACGACGGCGGCCATGGCGATCCCGCCGAGGAGCGGGGCGGTGAAGGTGCGGAACCAGTGCCGGTCCTCGGGGTGGTTCCTGCGGAAGTAGCCGATCACCGCGAAGGAGCAGAGGGTCTGGACGATGAGGATCGCCATCGTCCCGAGGATCGCGAGCAGCGTGTACAAGTGGATGTACGGGTCCTGTCCGGTGAGCCAGAACAGTGCGACCAGGGCGGTGGCGATCGCGGTCTGCACGATCGAGGACAGGTACGGGGAACCGTGCTTGGCGTGCGTGCGGCCGAGCGCCGGGTGCAGGAAGCCCTCGCGGCCGATGGCGTACAGGTAGCGGGCGGCGCACTGGTGGAAGGCCATGCCGCAGGCGAAGGAGCCGGTGAGCAGCAGCCACTGGAAGGCGCTGACGGCCCAGCCGCCGATGAAGGTCCGGGTCGGTGCGAAGAAGAGGTCGAGGGGGCTGGCGGAGGCGGACAGTTCGACGGAACCGGCCAGGCCGTTGCCCGCGATGGTCATCCAGGAGACGTAGATGTAGAAGAGGCCGACGCCGATGACGGAGATCAGGGTGGCCCTGGGGATGACCCGCTTCGGGTTGCGGGACTCCTCCCCGTACATGGCGGTGGACTCGAAGCCGACCCAGGACCAGAAGGCGAAGAAGAGGCCGAGTCCGGCGGAGGTGCCGGTGAAGGCGTTCTTCGGGTTGACGGGTGCGAGCGGGATCCCGTCCGGGCCGCCGCCCGCGAGGAGCACCGCGGTGGCGACGGCGAAGAGGACGGCGATCTCGGCGACGAGCATCACGCCGAGGGCCTTGGCGGTGAGGTTGATGTCGAAGTGGGCGAGGACGGCGGTGACGGCGAGCATGCCGGCCGCGTAGGCGATCCACGGCAGGTCGACGCCGAGCTGGTCGTGGACGGTGGTCTTGGCGAAGTAGGAGAAGACGCCGACGATCGAGGCCTCGAAGACGATGTAGGCGAGGACGGCGAGCATGCCGGAGGCCATGCCGGCGATCCGGCCGAGGCCGTGCGAGATGTACCCGTAGAAGGCGCCGGCGGCGGTGATCCGCTTGGCCATGGCGACGTAGCCGACCGCGAAGACGGTCAGGACGGCGGTCGCGAAGAGGTAACCGGCGGGGGCGCCGGTGCCGTTGCCGAAGCCGACGGCGATGGGGAGGTTGCCGGTCATGGCGGTGATGGGGGCGGCGGTGGCGACGGCCATGAAGACGACGCCGACCAGGCCGACGGAGTTGGCCCGCAGGCGCTGTACCTGGGGAACCTGTCCCGCTCCGGCGGCCTGGGGCGGTGTGTCGGCGGTGTCTGCGCTCATCGCTTCCTCGTTCCTGTCGGGAGGGGCGCCACTCTCCCCGTGCGTGACGCACACCACAATCGGCACGCGGTCCGATAATCTCCTTGCAGAGCCGACGAGTTGTCGGGCCGGACGGGGGCAAATCGGGCCCCGTAACCGTCCGGTGATGTGCGGGGAACATGCAGGCCGGTAGCGTCCGGCGCTATGGAGAACCAGGGCGGGATCACCGTTCAGCGGGCACTGGAGCTGCCGGGGCTGCGCAGCGGGCTGCCGGAGGTCGTTGCCTGCGCCGACCGGCTCGGCCGGACGGTGCGCTGGGTGCACGCGGGCGAGGTGCCGAACATCGCGTCCCTGCTCAAGGGAGGCGAGCTGCTGCTGACCACGGGTCTGGGCCTGGGCACCCGGCCCGCGGAGCAGCGCGCCTTCGTACGCCGCCTCGCGGACCGGGGCATCGCCGCGCTGGTGGTGGAGCTGGGGCCGCGCTTCACCCGCCTTCCGGCGACCCTCGTCGAGACGGCCCGGGCGGCCGGGCTGCCGCTGGTCCAGCTGCACCGCGAGGTCCCCTTCGTGACGGTGACGGAGGAGGTCCACACCGAGATCGTCAACGGCCACTACGCGCTGCTCCAGCGGGCCGAGGAGGTCCACCGGCGCTGTACGGAGGCCCTGTTGGGCGGCGGCGGGATCCCGCAGGTACTGCGCATCCTGGCCGACTTCACCGGCAACCCGGTGTTCCTGGAGACCCCGGACGGCCAACTCCTGTACGGGGCGGGCCCGGTCGCCGGGGAGGCCGCCGCGGACCCGCTGCAGGTCTGGGAGGGGCTGCGGGGGCAGCGCGAGGCGGAGCCCTCGGCCAACACCGTGGTGGTCGACGTCCCCGGCGGCGGCCACGGCGCGGGCTCGGTGCGCGCACGGGTCGTCCTGCTGGGTGTCTCCGCCCCCCTGCTGCCGGTGCACCGGATGGCGGCGGAGCGGACGGCCGGGGTGCTGGCCGTCGTCCTCATGCAGGCCCGCCAGGAGGAGGAACTGGCCGCGCGCGGCCGCGGCGACTTCCTGACGGACCTGGCGGAGGGCCGCATCTCGGCCGAGGACGCCCCGGCGCAGGCCCGCGTGCTCGGCTTCAAGCCCGGCCCCGGCCCGCTGCTCCCGGTGGTCATGCGGCTGTCCGCGGACCTCGGCCCGGCGGGCAACTGGGCGGTCCTGGCCCGCGCGGTGCTGGAGGAGCTGTCCGCGGTGGGCGTGCCGGTGCTGCTGGGCGTACGCCCGGTGGAGGGGCGGGTACCGCTGCTGGTCTCCCTGCGGGCGGAGTCGGAGCGCACGGCGGTCGCCGACCGGGTGGCGGCGGCGCTGCGCGCCGGCGTGGAACGGGCCGGCCTGGACCGGGCCGCGGCCCCGCCGGCCGTGGTGGTGGGCGTGGCCGGCGGCTGGACGGCGGCGTCTTCGGGCCTGCGCCATGCGGCCGAGACCGCGACGGCGGCTCACGGCCTGCCCGTCCGGCCCTGGTACGACGCGCGGCGCCTGGACATCGACCTGCTGCTCTGGCGTCTTCGCGAGCACCCGGACCTGGCGGCGTTCGTGGACCGCGCGATCGGGGCGCTGCGGGTCCACGACACCACGTCCCGCCCGCCGCTGCTGCCCACGCTGGAGACGTACCTGGCCCATGCGGGCCGCAAGGCGGAGACGGCCCGCGAACTGCACCTGAACCGGCAGACGCTGTACAACCGGCTCGCGCGGATCTCGGAGCTCCTCGGCACCGACCTGGACGACCCGGAGACGGTGCTCTCCCTCAGCCTGGCCCTGCGCGCCCGCCGCCACACCCCGTCTTGACGCACCCCTCGCCCGCCCCGGCCGCAGGCGGGCCTCCCCTCCTGACGCGCCCCTCGCGCACTTCGGCCGCGGGCTGCTTCGCGCCGCTGAGGCGGACTCCGTCCGCCGACGGCGGGACGCGGCTCCGGGCCCGGGCCGGGCACCGCGCCGTGCCTGCGGTCCGTGGCCGCTGCACCCGTGGGCAGCTCCCCTACCCGCCCTTCCACCGTTCCCGCCTCCATCGCCGGCGCGGCGCACGGCCCCCGGGGCGGCGCTCCGCGCCGAGGCCGCGGCGGCCCGGGGCGGGCCGGCGCCCCCACCCGATCGGAAGAGCGGCGGGGAGGGGCAGAGTGTGCAGCGGTGG
>NZ_JBEXRC010000066.1:0-30221 GCF_040612915.1 Streptomyces sp. NPDC006326
GCCGAGCCCGATCGGCACGCCGTCGATGTACTCGCCCGGGGTGCCCGGCGGGGCTACCGGCGGCGCGACGTGGTCGAAGAAGCCGTCGTTCTCGTAGTGCCGCTCGGGCCGCTCAGATCCGCACCTGGACGGCGCGGGCGAGCCGGTCGTGCAGGCCGCGGCCGTCCCGGTCCCAGATCAGCGCCGGGATGACCAGGGCGAGCAGCAGCGTGCGCAGCACCACCCGGCCGAGGCCGAGGCGGCCTCCGCCCTCCGCGACGACCCGCAGCCCGAGGAGCCGCTTCCCGGGCGTGAAGCCCACGGTGCCGACCGTGAGGACGCTCAGGGCGACGAAGAGCGCGAGGGTCCAGTTGCCGGTCGCGGTCCCGCTGCCGCCGGTGATCAGCCCGTACGCGATGAGCTGGCAGCCGATCCAGTCGACGGCGACGGCGCCGAGGCGGCGCCCGAAGCGGGCCGCGGAGCCGGGGCCCTGCTGGGGCAGGCCGAGCCGCCGACCCGGGTAGCCGAGGTCGACACCCATGTCCTCGGCGGCTGCACGGGGGCCGGAGAGCCATGATCCGATTGCTTGCCTGTTGTCCACCCGAACACGGTACCTGTGCGGCTCCGCGGCCTCCCGGCCGGACCCTGGTTAACTTGTGCGAAACAAATGGGTCATGCTTGAGAAATCCCGTCTGCTTATGGTCGGGTCAGCGTGCGGCACCGCACTGACGCACCACGAGCTATAAAGCCCGTCCCTGCCCCGGGACCGGGAGTAGGAGGAGTTGGATGTTCAAGAACGCCGACGAAGTGAAGCAGTACATCGAGGAGAACGACGTCAAGTTCGTCGACGTCCGCTTCTGCGACCTGCCTGGTGTGATGCAGCACTTCACCATCCCGGCGCGAGCGTTCGACCCGGCGGAGGAGCTCGCCTTCGACGGTTCCTCGATCCGCGGTTTCCAGGCGATCCACGAGTCCGACATGGCGCTGCGTGCCGACATCAGCACCGCGCGTCTGGACCCGTTCCGCAAGGACAAGACGCTCAACATCAACTTCTTCATCCACGACCCGATCACGGGCGAGGCCTACAGCCGCGACCCGCGCAACATCGCGAAGAAGGCCGAGGCCTACCTCGCCTCCACCGGGATCGCCGACACGGCGTTCTTCGGTCCCGAGGCCGAGTTCTACATCTTCGACAGCGTGCGCTTCGCGACCACCGCGAACGAGGGCTTCTACCACATCGACTCCGAGGCCGGCGCCTGGAACACCGGCTCCGAGGAGAACAACCGCGGCTACAAGGTCCGCTACAAGGGCGGTTACTTCCCGGTCGCCCCGGTCGACCACTTCGCCGACCTGCGCGCCGAGATCTCCCTCGAACTGGACGCCCAGGGCCTCCAGGTCGAGCGCCAGCACCACGAGGTCGGCACCGGCGGCCAGGCCGAGATCAACTACAAGTTCAACACGCTGCTCGCCGCGGCCGACGACCTGATGCTCTTCAAGTACATCGTGAAGAACGTCGCCTGGCGCAACGGCAAGACCGCGACCTTCATGCCGAAGCCGATCTTCGGTGACAACGGCTCGGGCATGCACGTCCACCAGTCGCTGTGGCAGGGCGGCGAGCCGCTCTTCTACGACGAGGCCGGCTACGCGGGCCTCTCGGACACCGCCCGCTACTACATCGGCGGCATCCTCAAGCACGCCCCGTCGCTGCTGGCCTTCACCAACCCGACGGTGAACTCCTACCACCGCCTGGTGCCGGGCTTCGAGGCGCCGGTCAACATGGTGTACTCGCAGCGCAACCGCTCCGCCGCCATGCGCATCCCGATCACGGGCTCGAACCCGAAGGCCAAGCGCGTCGAGTTCCGCGCCCCGGACCCGTCCTCGAACCCGTACCTGGCCTTCTCGGCGCTGCTCCTGGCCGGCCTCGACGGCGTCAAGAACAAGATCGAGCCGATGGAGCCGATCGACAAGGACCTCTACGAGCTCTCCCCGGACGAGCACGCGAGCGTCCCGCAGGTCCCGACCAGCCTGGATGCGGTCCTCAAGGCCCTGGAGGAGGACCACGAGTACCTCCTGGCCGGCGGTGTCTTCACCCCGGACCTGATCGAGACCTGGATCGACTACAAGCGCACCCACGAGATCGCCCCGATCGCGCTGCGCCCGCACCCGCACGAGTTCGAGATGTACTTCGACATCTAAGAACCGGGCGAAGCCTGACAGAGGCCCTGCCGCTCTCCTCGGAGAGCGGCAGGGCCTCTGCCGTTGTCCGCGTCACCGCCCGGACAGGATGTCCATCCCGCGGGTCAGCTCCCGCAGGGAGCGGACGGCCAGTTGGGCAGGGGAGTCCGGGCCCGTGGGCGGGGTGTCGGTTTCGGACCAGACCTCCAGGGAGACCCGGATCGCGTCGGTGGCCGCCGCCGCGAGGAGGCGTACGGCGAGGGGGTCCGCGGCCGGGCCGGCCAGTCGGGCGATGACCGGGACCAGGTGCTCCTCGGAGTCCTGGTTCACGCGGTACCAGACCGCCCGCAGCGCCGGGTCCGTCGCCGACGCCCGCAGCAGGCCGCGGGTCACCTCCAGGCCCTCGCCGACCGCCGTGGGGTCGCTGAGGGAGCGGGTGACGGCGCGTTCCAGGGCCTCGGCGAGCGGGGTGCCCGGGTGCTCCTCCGCGAGCAGGGCGCGCCAGGTGTCGCCCCCGGTGGCGAGGAGGGGGGCCACCGCCTCCTGCTTGTTGCGGAAGTAGCGGTAGAACGTGCGCAGCGCGACACCGGCGCGGTGGGCGATGTCCTCGGCGGTGGTGCCGTCGGGCCCGTGTTCGGCGAACAGGGCGCAGGCCGCGCGCGCGATGTCGAGCTGGGTGGCGGCCTTGCGGCGCTCGGTCAGCGACTGGGCCCCGGGGCCGGGCAGGGGAGAGTACGGACGAGGGGATCTCACGAGGGAAGCCTACTCCCCGGACCCGCCGGTAATTGCATGCATTGTCACTATGGCAAAACGTGTCATACGCCCGTACGCTCGCTCCATGAACCGTTACGAAGGACGTCGTGTCCTCATCACCGGCGGCGGCTCCGGCATCGGCCGGGCCACCGTCCACCGCATCCTGGCCGAGGGCGGCCGCGTCCACACCGTGGACGTCGACGAAGCCGGGCTGAAGGGCACCGCGGAGGCGGCCGCCGCCGCGGGCCATGCAGAGCGGCTGAGCAGCGCGGTCCTGGACATATCCGACGAGGCCGCGGTCCGGAGCGGGGTCGCCGCAGCCGTCGCGGCCCTCGGCGGGCTCGACGTCCTCGTCAACGCCGCCGGCATCCTGCGCTCCGCGCACACCCACCAGACCACCCTCGACCTGTGGAACAAGGTCATCGGGGTCAACCTCACCGGCACCTTCCTGATGGTCCGCGAGGCGCTCCCCGCCCTGCTGGAGGGCGAGCAGCCCGTCGTCGTGAACTTCAGCTCCACCTCCGCGTCCTTCGCCCACCCCTACATGTCCGCGTACGCGGCCAGCAAGGGCGGCATCCAGTCCATGACCCACGCCCTGGCGGCCGAGTACAGCAAGCAGGGCCTGCGCTTCGTCTCCGTGGCGCCCGGCTCCATCGAGAGCGGCATGACCACCGGCAACGGCCCCGGCCTGCCCGAGGACACCGACTGGAGCCTGTTCACCAAGCTCGCCCCGGCCATCGGCCAGGGCTTCGCCGGGCCGCAGACCGTGGCCGGTGTCGTCGCCATGCTGGGCTCCGAGGACGGCGCCTTCATCACCGGCACCGAGATCCGCATCGACGGCGGCACGCACTACTAGGGAGTGTCGTCAGGCCCTGAAACGGTCCCACAGCCGGGGGAAGCGCTCCGCGAGGACGGCCTCGTTCTCGAAGTCCAGCGGGGCGCCCTCCGGTTCCGCCGGCTGGAGGGGGATCCCGAGGTCGGGGGCCACCACGCCGGTCAGCTGCTCGTACGCCTCGTCCGCGGCGTACCCCAGCTCCTCGCCGTCCCCGTCGATCTCCTCGTCGAACTCGCCGAGCAGCTCCGCCAGCTGGTCGGGATCGTGCACCGCGCCCTCGAAGACCTCCCGGCCCTGGCCGATCAGCCAGCAGCGGAAGTAGTCGAACGCGTCGTCGCTCGCCCCGTCGAGCAGCACCCAGGCGGCCCCCCACAGGTCCCAGGTGTACGCCCGGTTGTACCGGGACTCGAAGTGGCGGGCGAAGTCCAGGACGGAGTCCGGGTCGAGCTGCGCCAGCCGCTCGACGAGCAGCTCGGCATGTTCCTCGGGGTCACCCTCGGCCGCCTCGCGGGTGCTGTCGACGATCTCCCAGAACTCCGTCTCGTCCATCACCGCTCCAGCATCACGGGTGAGCCCCCGCGCCGCCACCGCGCACACGGGGAAAGGCCGGTGTCCGACCCCCTTGGCGGGGGTGGACACCGGCCTTCGCCGTGTCGAACGCCTACCGGCCCTTACAGGCCGTACCGCTCGCGGGCCTCCTTGACGGAGGACGCCGGAACCTCGCCGCGGCGGGCGAGCTGCGCCAGCGCGGCCACCACGATCGACTGGGCGTCGACGCCGAAGTGGCGGCGGGCGCCCTCACGGGTGTCGGACAGGCCGAAACCGTCGGTGCCGAGCGAGGTGTAGTCCTGCTCCACCCACTGGCTGATCTGGTCCGGGACCTGCCGCATCCAGTCGGAGACGGCCAGCACCGGGCTGGTGACGCCCTCCAGCGCACGCGTGACGTACGGGGTGCGCATCTCGCCGCGCAGCAGCGCCTCGTCGCACTCCAGCGCATCGCGCCGCAGCTCGCCCCAGGAGGTGGCGGACCAGACGTCGGCGGCCACGTTCCAGTCGGCGGCGAGCAGCGCCTGCGCCTCCAGGACCCAGTGGATCGCCGTGCCGGAGGCCATCAGCTGGATCTTCGGCGCGTCCGCGGCCGGGGCCGCCTCGCCCAGGTCGGCCGCCGTGTTGAAGCGGTACAGGCCCCGGACGATGCCCTCCTCGACGCCCTCGGGCATCGCGGGCTGCGGCTTCGGCTCGTTGTAGACGGTCAGGTAGTAGAAGACGTCTTCCGGCTTCTCGCCGTACATCCGGCGCAGACCGTCCTTGACGATCACCGCGATCTCGTACGCGAAGGCCGGGTCGTAGTTCAGCGACGCCGGGTTCGTGGACGCGATCAGGTGCGAGTGGCCGTCCGCGTGCTGGAGGCCCTCACCGGTCAGCGTGGTGCGGCCGGCGGTGGCGCCGACGATGAAGCCCTTGCCGAGCTGGTCGGCGAGCTGCCACATCTGGTCGGCGGTGCGCTGCCAGCCGAACATCGAGTAGAAGATGTAGAACGGGATCATCGGCTCGCCGTGCGTCGCGTACGACGTGCAGGCGGCGATGAAGTCGGCCATGGCGCCGGCCTCGGTGATCCCCTCGTTGAGGATCTGGCCGTCCTTGGCCTCCTTGTAGTACATCAGCTGGTCGCGGTCGACCGGCTCGTACGTCTGGCCCAGCGGCGAGTAGATGCCGGCCGACGGGAAGAGCGACTCCATGCCGAAGGTGCGGGCCTCGTCGGGGACGATCGGCACCCAGCGCTTGCCGGTCTCCTTGTCCCGCATCAGGTCCTTGACCAGGCGGACGAAGGCCATGGTGGTGGCCATCTCCTGCTTGCCCGAGCCCTTGAGCAGCGGGGCGAAGGAGCGCTCGGCCGGAGCCGGCAGCGCCACGTGGTGGACCTTGCGGGCGGGGGCCGGGCCGCCGAGGGCCGCGCGGCGCTCGTTCAGGTACTGCACCTCGGGGCTGTTCGCACCGGGGTGGCCGTAGGGGACCACGCCGTCGACGAAGGCGCTGTCCGGGATCGGGAGTCCGAGCAGGTCGCGCATGCCCTTGAACTCGTCGATCGTCAGCTTCTTCATCTGGTGGTTCGCGTTCTTCGACTCGAACCCGGCGCCCAGCGTGTAGCCCTTGACGGTCTGCGCGAGGATGACCGTCGGCGCGCCCTTGTGCTCCAGGGCGGCCTTGTACGCGGCGTACACCTTGCGGGGCTCGTGGCCGCCGCGGGAGCTGTGGAAGCACTCGGCGATCTTCGCGTCCGACAGCACGCCGGCGAGCTGCACGAGCTCGGCGTTGGCGCCGAAGAAGTGCTCGCGGATGTACGCCACGTCGCGGGTCGCGTACGTCTGGAACTGCGCGTCCGGGACCTCGCGCAGGCGGCGCACCAGGGCGCCCGTGGTGTCCAGCTGGAACAGCTCGTCCCAGGCGGAGCCCCACAGGGACTTGATGACGTTCCAGCCGGCGCCGCGGAACTGGGCCTCCAGCTCCTGGACCACGCGGAAGTTGGCGCGGACCGGGCCGTCGAGGCGCTGCAGGTTGCAGTTGATGACGAAGGTCAGGTTGTCGAGCTGCTCGCGGGAGGCCAGGGCCAGGGCGGCGGTCGACTCCGGCTCGTCCATCTCGCCGTCGCCGAGGAAGGCCCAGACGTGCGACTGCGACGTGTCCTTGATGTTCCGGTTCTGCAGGTAGCGGTTGAAGCGCGCCTGGTAGATCGCGGACAGCGGGCCGAGGCCCATGGAGACCGTGGGGAACTCCCACAGCCACGGCAGGCGCCGCGGGTGGGGGTAGGACGGCAGGCCGTTGCCGCCGGACTCCTGGCGGAAGTTGTCGAGCTGCTGCTCGGAGATGCGCCCGTCGAGGAAGGCGCGGGCGTAGATGCCGGGGGAGGCGTGGCCCTGGATGTAGAGCTGGTCGCCCGATCCGTCGGCCTCCTTCCCGCGGAAGAAGTGCTGGAAGCCGGTCTCGTAGAGCCAGGCCGCCGAGGCGAAGGTGGCGATGTGGCCGCCGACACCGTACTTGGAGCCGCGGGTCACCATGGCGGCCGCGTTCCAGCGGTTCCACGCGGTGATCCTGGCTTCCATCTCCTCGTCGCCGGGGAACTCGGGCTCCGCGGAGGTCGGGATGGTGTTGACGTAGTCCGTCTCCAGCAGCTTCGGCAGGGCGAGGCCGGCGGCCTCGGCGTGCTGGAGGGTGCGGCGGAGCAGGTATTCGGCGCGGCGCGTACCGGCGGCCTGGGCGACGGCGTCGAGGGAGGCCGCCCATTCGGCGGTCTCCTCGGTGTCGCGGTCCGGGAGCTGGTCGAGCTCGCTCGGAAGCTTTCCTACGGGGTCGGACATCGGTGTGCGCCGCCTTCCGGACAAAGGAGAGGTGGTGAAGAAATCCCTGACGGGCAGGACAGGGTCGGCGGACCCGGGTAGGGGTCCGCCGATGACTGTAAATCGCTGATCGATGATCGATCAAATGAAAGTGGCCAAGAAATGGCGATCCGGGGAAAGTCGGCACCGGGTGCCAGCAAAACGGGCACCCGGTGCCTGGCAAACCAGGACAAGCCGCCCCGTCAGGCCCTCGGCGCGCACCCCAGGACATGGCGCTTCACCAGCACCCCGATGTCCGGATCCCGGTTGCGGAAGGCCTCCACCAGGGCCTCGTGCTCCTCGGCGTACGACTTCTGGACCGTGCCCAGCCACCGGATGGACAGCGCGGTGAACACCTCGATGCCCAGGCTCTCCCAGGTGTGCAGCAGCACGCTGTTCCCCGCCGCACGCACCAGTTCCCGGTGGAAGCCGACGGTGTGCCGGACCTGCGCGGTCCCGTCCTCCGTCCGGTCGGCCTCCCACAGGGCCGCCACATGCGGCTCCAGCGCCGTGCAGTCCGCAGCCAGCCGGGGCGCGGCCAGTTCGGCCGCGATCTGCTCCAGGCCGGCCCGGACCGGGTAGATCTCCTCCAGGTCCGCCGCCGACAGGTTCCGTACGCGGACGCCCTTGTTCGGCGCCGACTCGATCAGCCGCAGCGTCTCCAGCTCGCGCAGGGCCTCGCGCACGGGCGTCTGGCTGACCTCCAGCTCGACGGCGATCCGCCGCTCCACGATCCGCTCGCCGGGCTTCCAGCGCCCGCTGACGATCCCCTCCACGATGTGCTCGCGGATCTGCTCGCGCAGCGAGTGCACGACGGGTGGGGTGATCATCGGGGCTTCATCTCCTGAGGGGTGGGCAGGAAGTGCGCGGTGGTGGGCGGGGCGGGCCTGATGCGTAGACAATACGGCGGCGCCCCCGCCCGGGAGTATCCCGGACGGGGGCGCCGACAGTGAGGCTGGTTACAAGCCGTTCGGCTCGTCGCGGTCCTCGGCCGCTCAGAGGCCGAGCTCGACCTCGAACTCGCCGGCCTCCAGGATCGCCTTGACGGCCGAGAGGTACCGGGCCGCGTCCGCGCCGTCCACCAGGCGGTGGTCGTAGGACAGGGTCAGGTACGTCATGTCGCGGACGCCGATGACGGTGCCCTCGGCGGTCTCGATGACCACCGGGCGCTTGACCGTGGCACCGATGCCCAGGATGGCGACCTGGTTCGGGGGCACGATGACCGTGTCGAACAGCGCACCGCGCGAACCGGTGTTGCTGATGGTGAAGGTCGCGCCCGACAGCTCGTCCGGCGTGATCTTGTTGCCGCGGACCTTGCCGGCCAGGTCGGCGGTCGCCTTGGCGATACCGGCCAGGTTGAGGTCACCGGCACCCTTGATGACCGGGGTCATCAGGCCCTTCTCGGAGTCCACGGCGATGCCGATGTTCTCCGAGTCGAAGTAGGTGATGGTGCCCTCGTCGTCGTTGATCCGGGCGTTGACGACCGCGTGGGCCTTCAGCGCCTGGGCGGCGGCCTTGACGAAGAACGGCATCGGCGAGAGCTTGACGCCCTCACGGGCCAGGAACGAGCCCTTGGCCTGCTCGCGCAGCTTCATGATCTTGGTGATGTCCACCTCGACCACGGAGCTGAGCTGCGCCTGCGAGTGCAGCGCCTTCATCATGTTGTCGCCGATGACCTTTCGCATGCGGGTCATCTTGACGGTCTGTCCGCGCAGCTCGGAGACCGCGGCGGCCGGAGCCTTGGCGGCCGGGGCGGCAGCGGCGGCGGCCGGAGCCGAGGCGGCAGCGGCGGCCTTGGCGGCCTCGGCGGCGGCCAGGACGTCCTGCTTGCGGATACGGCCACCGACACCGGTGCCCGTGACCGTGTTCAGGTTGACGCCGGACTCCGAGGCGAGCTTGCGCACCAGCGGGGTCACGTAGGCGCCCTCGTCACCGGCCGGGGCGGCCGGGGCGACCGGAGCCGGAGCGGCAGCGGCCGGAGCCGGGGTCACCGGAGCCGGGGCGGCCACCGGGGCGGCAGCCTGGACCGGGGCCGGAGCGGCGGCCGGAGCGGCCGGAGCAGCCGGGGCGGCGGCCGGAGCCGGAGCCGGGGCAGCGGCAGCCGGAGCCGGGGCAGCGGCGGCCGGAGCCGGGGCGGCCGGGGCCGGAGCAGCGGCCGGGGCGGCACCGGCGACGCCGATGACGGCCAGACGGGCGCCGACCTCGGCGGTCTCGTCCTCGCCGACCAGGATCTCCAGCAGCGTGCCGGCGACCGGCGCGGGGATCTCGGTGTCGACCTTGTCCGTGGAGACTTCGAGCAGCGGCTCGTCTGCCTCGACGGACTCGCCGACCTGCTTCAGCCAGCGGGTGACGGTGCCCTCGGTGACGGACTCGCCCAGGGCCGGGAGCACGACGTCGGTGCCCTCGGCGGAACCGCCGCCGGCGGCCGCCTCGGCCGTCGGTGCGGGGGCCGGGGTCTCGACCTCGGGGGACGGGGCGGCCTGCGGGGCCTGCGGCGCCGGGGCGGCGGCCGGCTCGGCGGCCGGAGCGGCGGCAGCCGCCGGCGCGCCGGAGCCGTCGTCGATGACGGCCAGCTCGGCGCCGACCTCGACGGTCTCGTCCTCGGCGACCTTGATGGAGGCCAGGACGCCGGAGACGGGGGACGGGATCTCGGTGTCGACCTTGTCGGTCGAGACTTCGAGCAGCGGCTCGTCGGCCTCGACGCGCTCGCCCTCGGCCTTCAGCCAACGGGTGACAGTGCCCTCGGACACGCTCTCTCCGAGCGCCGGAAGGGTTACGGAAACCGGCATGGTTTCAGTTGCTCCTAACGAAAGTGCGGAAGTGGTCGTCGCGCCCGTGACGATCAGTCGTGTGCGTGCAGGGGCTTGCCGGCCAGGGCCAGGTGGGCCTCGCCCATCGCCTCGTTCTGGGTCGGGTGCGCGTGGATGAGCTGCGCGACCTCGGCCGGCAGGGCCTCCCAGTTGTAGATCAGCTGGGCCTCGCCGACCTGCTCGCCCATCCGGTCACCGACCATGTGGACGCCGACCACGGCACCGTCCTTGACCTGGACGAGCTTGATCTCGCCCGCGGTCTTCAGGATCTTGCTCTTGCCGTTGCCCGCCAGGTTGTACTTCAGGGCCACGACCTTGTCCGCACCGTAGATCTCCTTGGCCTTGGCCTCGGTGATGCCGACCGAGGCGACCTCGGGGTGGCAGTAGGTGACGCGCGGGACGCCGTCGTAGTCGATCGGGACGGTCTTCAGACCGGCCAGGCGCTCCGCCACCAGGATGCCCTCGGCGAAGCCGACGTGCGCGAGCTGCAGGGTCGGCACGAGGTCGCCGACGGCCGAGATGGTCGGCACGTTGGTCTGCATGTACTCGTCGACCAGGACGTAGCCGCGGTCCATCGCGACACCCTGCTCCTCGTAGCCCAGGCCCTGGGAGACCGGGCCGCGGCCGACGGCGACCAGCAGCACCTCGGCCTCGAAGGTCTTGCCGTCGGCGAGGGTGACGCGGACGCCGTTCTCGGTGTACTCGGCCTTGTCGAAGAAGGTGCCGAGGTTGAACTTGATGCCGCGCTTGCGGAACGCGCGCTCCAGCAGCTTCGAGCTGTTCTCGTCCTCGACCGGGACGAGGTGCTTGAGGCCCTCGATCACGGTGATGTCGGAGCCGAAGGACTTCCACGCCGAGGCGAACTCGACGCCGATGACGCCGCCGCCCAGCACGATCGCCGACTCGGGGACGCGGTCCAGGACCAGCGCGTGGTCCGAGGAGATGATGCGGTTGCCGTCGATGACCAGACCCGGCAGCGACTTCGGCACGGAGCCGGTCGCCAGCAGGATGTGGCGGCCCTGGATGCGCCGGCCGTTGACGTCGACGGAGGTCGGCGAGGAAAGGCGGCCCTCACCCTCGATGTACGTCACCTTGCGGGAGGCCACCAGGCCCTGCAGACCCTTGTACAGGCCCGCGATGATCTCGTCCTTGTACTTGTGGACACCCGCGATGTCGATGCCCTCGAAGGAGGTCTTGACACCGAACTGGGCGGCCTCGCGGGCCTGGTCCGCGATCTCACCCGCGTGCAGCAGAGCCTTCGTGGGGATGCAGCCGTTGTGCAGGCAGGTGCCGCCGAGCTTGTTCTTCTCGATCAGGGCAACGTCCAGACCCAGCTGGGATGCGCGCAGAGCCGCGGCGTAACCGCCACTGCCACCGCCGAGGATCACTAGGTCGAAAACGGTGCTGGCGTCGTTCGCCACGTCACGTCCTCCATGCATGTGCGCCGGGCACCGGTCCTCTGTGACCGGGCGGCGGCTGGTAATCGGCCGCTTGTTTCTTCGGCCCTGTGGTGGGGGCCCTGTCCTGCCGAGAACCCATCTTCGCATTTGTCGGGGGAACGCGGGACGCCGGGCCCGCACTGTGGCAGGTCGTTCTGCCCGGAGCAGGGGTTACCGAAGCGTAGAAACCTACGGATTTCGTTGTGGGTGAACACGGCGGCCCCCTCGATCAAGTGGTGATCAAGGGGGCCGCTGTGCGTCACGTCTCACACCAGGGCCCCGGAAGGGCCGCGGGACCGCGTCAGCCCAGGTCGCCCGTGGCGGTGCGCTCGGCCAGGCGCACCAGGGTGCGGACGGCCGAGCCGGTGCCGCCCTTGGGGGTGTAGCCGTACGGGGCGCCCTCGTGGAAGGCCGGGCCCGCGATGTCCAGGTGCGCCCAGGTGATGCCCTCGCCGACGAACTCCTGGAGGAAGAGGCCGGCCACCAGGCCGCCGCCCATGCGCTCGCCCATGTTGGCGATGTCGGCGGTGGGGGAGTCCATGCCCTTGCGCAGGTCCGCGGGGAGCGGCATCGGCCAGGAGGCCTCGCCGACCTCCTCGGCGATCTCGTGGATCGCGGTGCGGAAGGCGTCGTCGTTGGACATGATGCCGAAGGTCCGGTTGCCCAGGGCCAGCACCATCGCGCCGGTCAGGGTGGCGACGTCGACGATCGCGTCCGGATTCTCCTCGGAGGCCTTGGTCAGCGCGTCACCGAGGACGAGGCGGCCCTCGGCGTCGGTGTTCAGGACCTCGACGGTCTTGCCGCTGTACATGCGCAGCACGTCACCGGGGCGGGTGGCCGAGCCCGACGGCATGTTCTCCGCGAGCGCGAGCCAGCCGGTGACGTTGACCTGGAGGCCGAGCCGGGCCACGGCGACCACGGAGGCGAACACGGCGGCGGCGCCGGACATGTCGCACTTCATCGTCTCGTTGTGGCCGGCCGGCTTCAGGGAGATGCCGCCCGAGTCGTAGGTGATGCCCTTGCCGACGAAGGCCAGGGTCTTCTCCGCCCGGGGGTGGGTGTAGGAGATCTTCACCAGGCGCGGCGGGTTCTCGGAGCCCTTGCCGACGCCCATGATGCCGCCGTAGCCGCCCTTGGTCAGCGCCTTCTCGTCCAGGACCTGGACCTTGATGCCGTGCTCCTTCGCGGTGGCGGAGGCGACGGCGGCGAAGGCCTCGGGGGTGAGGTCGTTCGGCGGGGTGTTGATCAGGTCGCGGGCGATGTTGACCTCGGTCGCGACGACCGTGGCGCGCTCGACCGCGGCCTTGTGCTCCTTGTCGCGCGGCTTGGCGCCCAGCAGGGCGACCTCGGCGAGGGGCTGCCTGGGTCCGCCGTTCTTGGCGGCCGCGGCCTTCTTCTCGCCGCCCTGGTAGGCGGTGAAGGCGTACGCACCGAGCAGCGCGCCCTCGGCGACGGCGGTGACGGCGGAGGCGTCGTCGAGGGGGAGGGCGAAGGCGGCCTTCTTGCTGCCGTGCAGCGCGCGGGCGGCGGCACCGGCGGCGCGGCGCAGCGCCTCCTCGTCGTACGACTCGTCCTCCGCGGGGAGGGGGCCCAGTCCGACCGCCAGCACGACCGGGGCCTTCAGACCGTCCGGGGCCGGCAGCTTCGTGGTCTCGCCTTCGGCGCCCGAGGCGCCGAGTGCGTCGAGCACGGTGGCGAGCTTTCCGTCGTAGGCCTTGTCCACGGCCTCGGCGCCTGCGGCGACGACGGGGCCCTTCGGGCCCTTCGCCACGCCGACCACGAGGGCGTCGGCGCGCAGCGTCGCCACGCCGGCAGTGCTGAGAGTCAGAGCAGTCACGGTGGTGAAGTCTCGCTTCCGTTTGTGTTGTGGGCCGAGTGGGTGGACGGCCATCCGTCTCGATCGTATTCCGGCCCGACGGCCGCCAGAAAATGAGCCTACGCGTAGCGGCTCGTCCGTACGTCACTCGAAGGTTTGGGAAGTTGTTCGACGCGGAGGCCGTCAGGTTCACCCATCTGTGGTCTCTGTTCCAGGTTTGCCCTTTAGACCTGACGAGGTCCGAGAGACTCGACGCACTCTCGCAAGGGGGCGCGGGGTCCCTTTGCATGATTTCCACAGAGCCTCCTCGGCCCGGCCGACCGCCATGGGCCGTAGTCGAGTGATGCCTGCGGGGGGAAAGGCCGACATGGTCAACAAGAACCGGATGAACAGGGCTGCCGCCGCCATGGCCGCGGCTGCGCTGATGTCCGTGGCACTGCCCGCCGCGTCCGCCCATGCGGCGGCCGCGGCCGTGACACCGCGCATCGACCTGAAGGTGCTCGTCGTCGACGACGGCGGCAGCTCGGTCGAGGCGATCACCGCGGAGCTCCGCGACACGGGGGTTCCCTTCACCCGCGTCCAGCTGGGGGCCGCCGGCCGCCCGGTCATCGACGCGGCGTTCCTCGCCGACACGGTCGACGGCCGACCGCGCGCCAAGTTCCAGGGGGTGGTGCTGCCCAACGAGAACCCGTTCGGCGAGGGCTCCGCCGAGATGGCGGCGCTGAGCGCGTACGAGACGGCGTACGGCATCCGCCAGGTCGACGCGTACACCTGGGCCCACCCGGGCGTGGGCCTGGAGTACACCGACAACGGGGGCTACAGCGGCCAGCTGGACGGCACCTCGGCAGCCGTCACCGCGGCCGGCAAGGCGGGCCCCTTCGGCTACCTCGGCGGGCAGGTCGCCTTCGAGGACAACTCGCCCCTCATCCCGGAGAGCTACGGGTTCATGGGCAAACCGCGGACCGGATACACCAGCTACCTCGACGCCCCCGTCGGCTCCGGCCGGGCCTCGCTCGTCGGCGAGTACGCCCACGACGGGCGCAGCGAACTCGTCGTCACCTTCGGCTACAACCAGTACCAGCAGCAGTTCCGGCTGCTGGCCCGGGGCATCGTCGACTGGCTCACCCAGGGGGTCCACCTCGGACAGGAGCGCAACTACTTCGCCGTCCACGTCGACGACGTCTTCGCCCCCGACGCCCGCTGGAGCAAGGAGCTCAACTGCACGCCCGGCGACTACGCCTGCGCGGGCGGCGAGGGCAAGGAGAGCACCATCCGGATGACCGCCGCGGACGCCCAGTACGCGGTGCAGTGGCAGCAGAGCAAGAACTTCAAGCTCGACATGCTCTTCAACGCGGGCGCCGGGGAGGAGTGGAAGGCGGAGAACGGCGGCACCGACGCCCTGACCGCGCAACTGGTGGCGGACCGGGCCAAGTTCCGCTGGATGAACCACACCTACACCCATCCCTTCCTCGGCTGCGTCCAGGACACCACCACGGTCCCGTGGACCTGCACGAAGACCGCCACCGGCGCCGTCAACTGGATGAGCCGGGCGGAGATCTCCGCGCAGATCCGCGACAACAACAACTGGGCGGCGGCCAAGGGCATCACCACCGACCGCACCGAGCTCGTCACCGGCGAGCACTCCGGCCTCAAGACCCTCCCGGAGCAGCCCGTCGACAACCCGAACCTGGCTGGCGCGCTCGCCGACAACGGGGTCAAGTGGGCCGGCAGCGACAACTCCCGCGAACCGGCGCAGCGGGCGGTCGGCGCCGCCCTGACCGTCCCCCGCCACCCGATGAACGTGTACTACAACACGGGCACCAACGCGGAGATGGCCGACGAGTACAACTGGGTCTACACCAGCCGCGCCGACGGCGGCAGCGGCATCTGCGAGGACAACCCGGCCACCTCCACCTGTCTGCCGGCCCCGCTCGACACCGCCACCGGGTACCTCGGCTACATCGTCCCGGCCGAGGCGCGGACCGCCCTGCGCCACGTCCTCGCCAACGACCCGCGCCCGCACTACGTCCACCAGTCCAACCTCGCCGAGGACCGCACCCTCTACCCGGTCCTCGACCGGGTCCTCGACACCTACCGGAGCCTGTACGCGCCCAGCGCGCCGATCGTCAACCAGAGCATGAAGGACACCGGGGTCGAGCTGAACCGCCGGGCCGCCTGGGACAAGGCGCTCGCCGACGGCAAGGTGACCGCCTACCGGATCGGCACCGCCGTCACCGTCAAGGCGCCCTCCGGGGTCCTCGCCCCGCTCACCGCCCCGAACGGCACCAAGAAGCAGCTCCTGCTGGGCACCGCCGACTTCGGCACCGCCTACGCCGGCAACCGCTCCGCCTGGACCGGCCCGGAGCTGCTCCAGAGCTCGGTCACGCTCAAGCTGCCCAGCTGACCGCGCCGGGTTCGCCCGCGCCGCCTTCACCCGCACCACCTTCACCCGTACCACCGCACTGCCTGGTACCACGAGCGCCGGCGCTCCGCCTACCCACGGGCGCCGGCCCCTTTTTCCGTCCTGGGGGGACACACCGCATGAGCCATGGGCGTCATGTCACCATGCTCACCGAAGGCACCTATCCGCACGTCCACGGGGGAGTCAGCACCTGGTGCGACCAGCTGGTACGCGGAATGCCGGAGGTCGACTTCAACGTCATAGCCCTGACCGGCACCGGCCGTGAACCGGTCACCTGGGAGCTCCCGCGCAACGTCTACCGGCACACCGCCGTCCCGCTGTGGGGGCCGCCGCCCGGCCGCAGCCGCCGCGCCGCCCTCCGGGGCCGGGCCCACCGCCGGTTCAGCGAGACGTACGAAACCTTCCTGCTGTCGCTGCTCGACCCCGCGGCCGGCCCGGCCGGCCACGACTTCTCCGCGTCCCTGCACGAACTCGCCCTCCTCGCCCGGGCCGGCCGGCTCGCCCCGGCCCTGCGCTCCGAATCGGTTCTGCGCCTGCTCATGGACGTGTGGAACCGCCCCGGCCTGGCCACCGCCGCCGCCGCGCCCACCATCCACGACGCCCTCACCGCCACCGACCTGCTGGAACACGCGCTGCGGCCGCTGGCCGTGCGGATCCCGCCCGACAGCGTCGCGCACGCCGTCAGCAGCGGCCTGGCCACCCTGCCGGCCCTGGCCGCCAAGTACCTCGACCAGGTGCCCTTCCTGCTCACCGAGCACGGCATCTACCTGCGCGAGCGCTACCTCGGCTACCGCCGGGCCGCCGAGCGCTGGCCCGTCAAGGCCCTCATGCTCGGCTTCTACCGCGAGCTCAACACCGAGGGCTACCGGCAGGCCGACCTCATCACCCCCTGCAACCAGTACAACCGCCGCTGGGAGGAGCGCGGAGGCGCCGCCTCCGACAGGATCCGCACCGTCTACAACGGCGTCGACCCGCACGCCTTCCCCGAGGCCGGACCCGAACCCGAGGTGCCCACCCTCAGCTGGTGCGGCCGCATCGACCCCATCAAGGACCTCGAAACCCTCATCCGGGCCTACGCGTTCATGCGCAGGGAACTGCCCGCAGTGCGGCTGCGCCTGTTCGGCCCCGTCCCCGCCGGCTGCGAGGACTACAAGCTCCGGCTGGAGAAACTCGCCGCCGAACTGGGGGTGAGCGACGGGATCACCTACGAGGGCCGCATCGACGAGGTCGCCCGCGCCTACGCCGCCGGCAGCATCGTGATGCTCTCCAGCATCAGCGAGGGCTTCCCCTTCAGCATCATCGAGGCCATGTCCTGCGGCCGCACCACCGTCTCCACCGACGTCGGCGGGGTCCGCGAGGCCGTCGGCGACACCGGCCTCGTCGTCCCGCCGCGCGAACCGGAGACCATGGCCCGCGCCGCCCTCGCCCTGCTGCGCGACGACGAACGCCGCGCCGAGCTGGGCCGGCTCTCCCGCAAGCGGGTCGTCGAGAAGTTCACCCTCCACCAGTCCGTGGACGGCTTCCGGCACATCTACCGCGGCCTCGCTGATCAAACGCGTGCGGGCCGGCCGGTCCTGCCCGTCCACGCGGGCGACGACTGGACCCAGCGGCTCGCCGACCCCTGGTACCGGGAACTCGCCGCCGACGGGAGCCTGTGGTGAGCGGATCCCTCTGGCTGCGCGTCCCCGGCGGCGACACCCTGCCCGCCATCCCCCGGCCCCGCCGCAGCGGGCCGGGGGAACCCGGCACCGCCGCCACCGACCCCCTGGACGAACTGGCGCAGCGTCTCGACGTGCTCGTGGCGGCCGCCGTCCACCCCGACGAGATCGCCGCCATCCTCGAATCCGACGGGATGACCGACGAGCACATCCGGCTCACCTACGGCCGCAACGACTCCTTCGGCCTCGCCGAGGAGCTCTACGCCCGGGTCCCCCGCGCCTTCCCGGAACCCGAGCACGTCCCCGACCCCTGGAGGGTCTCCCTCACCGCCTGCCTGCTGCGCGGGGTCGTCTTCGCGCTGCCGGGCCTGGCCTACGTCCTCGGCGCCCCCCTGCTGGAAGGCCCCAAGGACCGGCTCGGACTGCCCGCCGGGACGCTGACGCTGCTCGCCGGGGCGCTCATCGGCTGGGTCTGGGACCAGACCCTGTCCCACCGCGCCTACTCCTGGATGGGCCTCGGCGACCGGGCCGCCGCCGGGCGGACCCTGCTCGTCGGCGCCCCCGCCGGAGCGCTGCTCGGCACCGCCGCCGCGCTGACCGTGCCCGGCGGGCCGCCGTTCTCGTACGCCTTCGCCGCCGGGCAGGCCCTGTACGTGGGGGCCGCCACCGTGCTCCTGGTCCTCGGCCGGGAGCGGGTGCTGCTGGCCGCGCTCGGCCCGATGACCGCGGGGTCGGTGCTCGCGCTCTTCACCGACCTGCCCCTGCGGCTACGGGTGGGCCTGCTGGTGCTCTCCCTGCTGGCCGCCTGCACGCTGGCCGTACGCGAACTGCCGCTGGCCGACGGGGTACGGGCCGGCCTGCGCCGCATCCGCGGCCGCACCGGGCACCGCACCGGCGAAGGAGCGGTGCGCTGGCGGATGCTGCGGGGCGCCGAGGAGGAGTACGGCCCCCGCGGGCCCCGGCTCGGGGACTCGGTGCCCTACGGGGTGTTCGGTCTCGGCACCGGCCTGCTCGTGCTGTACGCCGCCCTGGGCGAGGTGCTCTCCGGAGGCCCCGCCGAGGCCGTCGCCGCCCCCTCGGCGGTGGCCCTCACCCTCAGCATGGGTCCCGCCGAATGGCTTCTGCACCGTTTCCGCAGCGGCAGCCTGGCCGGACTGCGGGCCGCCCGCTCGCCCCGGCAGTTCCGGCTGCGGATGCTCGCCACCCTGGCCCGCTGCCTCGTCGCCTACCTGGCCGTGCTGCTGGTCCTGGGACTGGCCGGCACCCTGCTGTGGCCCGGGGCGCCCGGCCTGACCGGGCTCCGGTGCGCGACCCTGCTGCTGCTCGGCGCCGTCATGTGGACCGGGCTGCTGCTCCAGTCCTTCGGGGCGGTCCGGCCCGCCGCCGTGGTCTGCGCCTGCGCGGCCCTCACCCAGAGCCTCGCGCTGCTGGCGGGGCTGGGACAGCCGCGGCTGGTCCAGCTGGTGGTGGCCGGTGCGGCCGCGGCCGCCCTGGGCGTGCTCGTCTGCCTGCGCCTCGGCCGGGCCACGGCGCACCGCTGACATGGCCCCGTACGAGAAGAAGGACGTCATGCTGCTGGTGCCCCTCTACGAGCACCCCGCCGACCGGCCCGAGGACTGGGAGCGCCTGATCGCCTCCGCGGGCCGGCTGCACTCGGTGGTCCTCAACCCCGACAGCGGTCCCGGCGACGCCCCCGACGAGCGGTTCGCCGCCGTCGCGGGGCGGCTGCGCGAGGCCGGGGTCCCCGTCCTCGGATACACCGACACCGACTACGGGCGCCGCCCGCACGCCGCCGTGGTGCAGGACCTGCTGCGCCACCGCGACTGGTACGGCGCCGACGGGGCCTTCCTCGACCAGGCCTCCTCCGATCCGGGGCTGCTCGCCCACTACGGGCGGCTCGCCGTCGCCGCCCGGGCGGCCGGCGCCCGTACCCTCGTCCTCAACCACGGGGTCCACCCGCACCCCGGCTACGCCGAACTCGCCGACCTCCTCGTCACCTTCGAGGGGCCGTGGGACGCCTACCGGGACGCGGCCGTGCCGCCCTGGACCGCCGACCACCCCGCCCAGCGGTTCTGCCACCTGGTGTACGCCGTCCCGCCGGGCGCCCCTGCCGCCGACCTCGCGCGGCAGCGCAGGGCGGGGGTGCACTGCGCGGTCCCGGGGACCGGGGCGCACCCGTGGGGGACCCTCCCGTACGCCCTGGAGGCCGCCGGATGAAGCGCTTCGCCGCCCGCCGCCTGCTGCTGCTCGTACCGCTGCTGCTGCTGGCCGCGTGCGCGGGCCCGCAGCCGGAACCGGAGCAGGACGAGGTGGCCCCGGACCCGCCGGCCGGGCAGCGCTGGCGGCCCCGGCCGGGGGTGAGCTGGCAGTGGCAGCTCACCGGCCGGCTCGACACCTCGGTCAAGGCGGCCGTGTTCGACATCGACGGCTTCCACGCGACCGCCGAGCAGATGGCCGAGCTGAAGAAGGCCGGGCGCAAGACCATCTGCTACCTCTCCACCGGCGCGTGGGAGGAGTTCCGCCCGGACGCCCGGGACTTCCCGGCGCAGCTGCTCGGCCAGGGCAACGGCTGGGAGGGCGAACGGTGGCTGGACATCCGCAGGACCGCCGAGCTGGAGCCGCTGATGGCCAAGCGGATCGACATGTGCCGGGAGAAGGGCTTCGACGCGGTGGAGCCGGACAACATGGACGGCTACGCCAACAAGACGGGCTTCCCCCTGACCGCCGGGGACCAGCTCGCCTACAACCGGCTGATCGCGAAGCTGGCCCACGACCGGGGCCTGTCGGTGGGACTGAAGAACGACCTGGACCAGATTCCCCAGCTGGTGGGGGACTTCGACTTCGCGGTCAACGAGCAGTGCGCCGAGTACGAGGAGTGCGAGCGGCTGACCCCGTTCATCGAGGCGGGCAAGGCCGTGTTCCACGTGGAGTACGAGCTGCCGGTACGCCGATTCTGCGCGCAGTCGGCCGAGCTCAAGCTCAGCTCGCTGGAGAAGAAGTACGACCTCGACGCCTGGCGCAAGACCTGCCCGCGGGCGTAGGCGGTGTCCGGCGGGTCATGGCCGGGGCCCCCTCAGCCGACCGGGAGGACAGCGTGGACGCGGTAGCCGCCGCCGTAGCGGGGGCCCGCGAAGCAGGATCCGCCCAGGGCGGTGGCCCGTTCCCGCATGCCGAGCAGGCCGTGGCCGCCGCCCTCCGGGCCCTCGGCCGCCCCGCCGTCGGCGCCCCCGTCGTCGAGCACCGTCACCTCCACCGAGGCGCCGACCCGGACCACGCTCACCTCGGCGCGGGCCCCCTGGCCCGCGTGCTTGCGGACGTTGGTCAGCGCCTCCTGGATCACCCGGTACGCCGCCAGGTCCACGGCAGCGGCCAGCGGGTCCCCGTCCCGGCCCAGCTCCATCATGACCTTCACCGGCAGCCCGGCCTTGCGGAAGGAGTCCACGAGTTCGTCGAGGACGGCCAGTCCCGGCGCCGGCTCGGTCGGGGCCTCCGGGTCGCCGGACTGCCGCAGCAGCCCCACAGTCGCCCGCAGCTCGTTCAGCGCGGAGCGGCTCGCGTCCCGTACGTGGGCCAAGGCCTCCTTGGCCTGGTCGGGCCGCTTGTCCATGACGTGCGCGGCCACCCCCGCCTGCACGTTGACCAGGGCGATGTGGTGGGCGACCACGTCGTGCAGGTCGCGGGCGATCCGCAGCCGCTCCTCGGCGACCCGCCGCCGGGCCTCCTCCTCGCGGGTCCGCTCCGCCCGCTCGGCCCGCTCCCGTATCGCATCGACGAACGCCCGCCGGCTGCGCACCGCGTCGCCCGCGGCGGCGGCCATCCCGGTCCAGGCGAAGATGCCGATGTTCTCCTGGGCGTACCAGGGCAGCGGGCCCGACAGCATGGCCACCCCCGTCATGCCGGCCATGGTGAGCACGCCGATCCGCCCGGCGGTGGGCCGGTCGGTACGGGAGGCCAGCGTGTAGAGCGCGATCACCGCGGACATGGCGACCGGCGCCCGCGGCTCGCCGGTGGTCAGCTCCAGCAGCGAGAGGCCGACGGTCACGGCGAGCACCGCGTGCGGCTGCCTGCGCCGGAAGACCAGGGCCGCCGCTCCCAGCAGCATCAGCAGCAGCGAGAACGGCTCGGGGGTGCGGGTGCCGAAGGTGGGCCCGTGCGGGCCGTGCGGATCGGCGAAGGACCCGACGACCATCGAGACGAGCGCCCCGAGCGCGAGAACGGCGTCGGTGGCGAGCGGATGGGCCCGCATCCACTGCCGGGTGGGGGCGAACGGCCCGAGGTCTGTCGTCACCCCGATACGGTACGGCCTGCCCCGGGGCGGCCGGCTGGGCGCCGGACGTCAGCCGCGGGGACCGGGCGTGGAACCGGGTGTCGAACCGGGCGTGGAGCCGGGTGCGGGATGCGGGGCGGGCGGCGGGCGCCGTCCGAGCGGGGTACGGGAGCGCTCAGGGCCCCACTTGGCGCGGACCAGGCACACCGCCATGACCGCGGCGATGGCCGCGAGGTGCTCCTTGCCCGCCAGGTTGTCCTTGATCAGCACCTCGCCGATCATCACCGCGATGACCACGGCCCCGGTCAGATAGGCCCGGTAGCGCCAGCACACATAGATGGCGAGGCCGACCACGGCGGCCGAGGGGCCGGTGTCGTTGACGACGCGGTCCGAGACCGGCAGGCCGAAGGGGTGGTCCGGGCCGAGCGAGAGCCCGATCCGGGCGTAGGTGGTCCCGGCGAGGGTGGCGACGTAACCGATCACCAGGGTCCGCCACCAGCCGATGCAGATCTCCGAGATCCCGAAGACCAGCAGCATCTGCGCCAGCGCCCCCCAGACGGGCAGGTCGAGCGCGGGCACGAACAGCGACAGCGGGGTCCGCAGCAGCGCCAGCCACAGCGGGTCGACGGCCTTGACGGACCCGAGGTTCTGGACGGGCTGGAACCCCCAGGACGTGTTCTGCACGATCTGGAAGACCGAGGTCAGGCAGACCGCCCCGATCGTCATGGGAACCGCCCGCCACTTCCCGTGGACGAGGGCGTCCCGGACCGTCCAGAACAGCGGTCCCCACTCACGGCGGGCGAACCGCCGGAGTGGGGAGGGTGCCCAAGCCGTCAACGATTGGTCTCCAGATGTCTGCGGTTCAGCCACTTCGGCAGGCCGGGGGCTTCCAGGAAGCCCTCGGCCCGGCCCGCCGCGATGCCGATCCGCAGCAGGTCGGAGCTCTTCTCGAAGAGCATGAACCGCGGCTCCCAGATCGGCCGGTATTTGGCGTTGGCCCGGTAGAGGGACTCGATCTGCCACCAGCGGGAGAAGAAGCTCAGCAGCGAGCGCCACATGCGCAGCACCGGACCGGCACCGAGCCTCGACCCACGTTCGAAGACGGAACGGAACATCGCGAAGTTGAGCGAGACCTGTGTGACGCCGATCTCCTTGGAGCGTTCCAGGAGTTCGATCACCATGAACTCCATCAGGCCGTTCTCGGAGTCCCGGTCACGGCGCATCAGGTCGAGCGACAGGCCCTTGGGGCCCCACGGGACGAAGGACAGCACGGCCCGCAGTTCGCCGTTGCCGTCGGTGCACTCCAGCATCACGCACTGGCCGTCGCCGGGATCGCCCAGTCGGCCCAGCGCCATCGAGAAGCCGCGCTCGGTGGCGCCGTCGCGCCAGTCGTCGGCCCGGGTGAGCAGGACGTCCATCTCCTCGGCCGGGATGTCGGCGTGGCGGCGGATCCGTACTGTGTACCCGGCCCGCTTGACCCGGTTGTACGCCTGGCGGACCGTGCGCATGGCGCGGCCCTCCAGGGTGAACTCGGCGGTCTCCACGATGGCCTCGTCGCCCAGCTCCAGCGCGTCCAGGCCGTGCCGGGCGTAGATCTGCCCGGCCTCCTCGCTGGCCCCCATCACGGCCGGCACCCAGCCGTGCTCCCGGGCCTCGGCGAGCCAGGGCTCGATGGCCCCGGGCCAGGCCTCCGGGTCGCCGATCGGGTCGCCGGAGGCCAGCGAGACCCCGCCGACGACGCGGTAGGTGACGGCGGCCTTCCCGGTGGGGGACCAGATGACGGACTTCTCGCGGCGCAGCGCGAAGTAGCCGAGCGAGTCGCGGTCGCCCTGCTTGGCGAGCAGCGCGCGCAGCCGCTCCTCGTCCTCCTCGGTGAGCGGGTCGACGGCCCGCCGGGAGCGGAAGGCGGCGAACAGCACGGCGAGCAGCAGCACCATCGACATGACGTTGATGAAGACGTCGACCCAGCCGGGCGTGGTGATCGCGGCGTAGTCCCGGTCGTCGGGGGCCAGGGTGATCAGCCGCATCACGCCGTACCGCCAGCGGGCCAGGAACGAGGCGTCGGAGGCGTCCGGGTCGATGTTGGCGGCGCCGACGATCACGGCGGCGAGCAGGGAGGTGACGAGCAGGCCGACGGCGGCGACGGCGGTGGCCAGCTTGGGGTTCGAGCGGTCGCCCTTGGCGTAGAACTCCTTGCGGCCGAGCAGCAGGGCGCCGACGAAGGCCGCCGTCAGGGCGAGCGAGACCCAGTTCTGGGTGTGGTCGCGGAACTCGGGGTAGCACAGGTTGAAGGCGCCGCTGGTGCACGGGGCGAAGGCGGCGGTGGCGAAGGCCAGCAGCAGGACGCCGCTGAGCACCAGGTTCAGGATCCACGCGGCCCGCTTGCGGCGGCCCATCGTGACGGCGAGGAGCAGCGAGAACAGCCCGGACGCGAAGCCGGCGGTGAGCAGGTACGGCGTGTAGAAGTCGGCGGTGTTGTGGCGGCGCAGGTCCTGTCCGAAGGACAGCCACACCGCGCTGAGGAAGTTGACGAAGGTGATGGCGCGCAGGTACCAGACGGCGAACGCGGCGCTGCGCCGTGAGCGGGCGGACCCCCGGCCGCCTCCCTCCTCTTCTTTGTCCTCTTTCCTGCCGTTCGTTTCCCTGCCGGTCACCTTCGCGGCCGGTGCGGCCGGTGCGGCCTGCGCGGCTTGTGTGCCGTGTGCGGCCTGTGTGGTGATCCGGTCTTTATCTGCGCTGGTCAAGCGGGCCTCTCCCATGAAACGCGATGATATGGGGCGTCGCCGTCCATGGGTGCGCGGGCCGGGACCGTCCCTGACGGGGCCCGGTCCGCCGGCCCGTGCTCCGCGCTCCCTCAGACCTCGTCCGCAGACGTGTCCGAGGCGTCCCCCACCGGGAGTTCCGCCGCGAGTGCGGCGGCCGCCTGGACGAGGGGGAGCGCCAGCAGTGCCCCGGTGCCTTCTCCCACAGTGACGCCGTGGTCGAGCACCGGGTTGAGTGCCATCCGGTCCAGGGCCTTGCTCTGGCCCGGTTCCCCGCTGGTCTGCCCGGCCAGCCACCAGTCCGGGGCCCGGAACGCCGCTCGCTGGGCGACCAGGCCGCCGGCCGCGGAGACGACCCCGTCGAGGATGACCGGGGTACGGCGTACCGCGCACTGGAGCAGGAAGCCGGTGACGGCGGCGACGTCCGCGCCGCCGACCGCCGCGAGCAGCGCCACCTGGTCGCCGAGGACCGGGCGGGCGCGGCGCAGCGCGTCGCGGATCGCGGCGCACTTGCGCATCCAGGTCAGGTCGTCGATGGGCAGTCCGCCGCGGCCGGTGACGACGGAGGCGTCGGTTCCGCACAGGGCGGCCACCAGCGTCGCGGCGATGGTGGTCCCGCCGACGCTCAGATCGCCGAGGACGACGAGATCGGTCCCGGAGTCGGCCTCTTCGTCGGCGATCCGCATGCCCAGGCGCAGCGCCGCCTCGGCCTCTTCCAGGGTGAGCGCGTCCTCCACGTCGATGCGGCCGCTGCCCCGGCGGACGCGGTGGCGGACGACGTCCTCGGGGAGCAGCTGCGGATCGCAGTCCAGGCCCGCGTCCACGACCCGTACGCCGGCCCCGAGCCGCCGGGCGAGGACCGCCACGGGACTGTTCCCGTCCAGCACCGCCCGCACCAGTTCGTGGGTGGTGCCGGCGGCCCGGGCGGAGACCCCCTGGGCGGCGATGCCGTGGTCGGCGGCGAAGAGGACGACCCGGGCCCGCTCGATCGGCTTGACCGGGACCTGCCCCTGTGCAGCGGCGAGCCACTCGGCGAGTTCGTCGAGCCGGCCCAGTGCCCCGGCCGGTACGGACAGCCGCCCACGGCGTTCCTCGGCGTCACGCCGGACGCCCCCGTCGGGGCGCTCGATCAGATCGGAGAAGTCGTCGAGATTCAGCGTGGTCATTTGCCAGAGCGTACAGCCGGTGAGGCCCTGCCCAAGCCCCGGTGCGCTGTGCCTCCTTGCCGGTCTTTCGCCGGTCCTTCGGCCGGTCCTTCGTCAGTCCTTCAGCACCATCGCCTGGCCCGCCACGACCAGCAGGACGTGCTCGCATTCGGCGGCCACCGCCGCGTTCAGCCGCCCCAGTTCGTCACGGAAACGGCGGCCGGAGGCGGTCGCGGGCACGATCCCCGAACCCACCTCGTTGCTCACCGCGACCACCGTGCGGCGGGTCGCCCGCAGCGCGGCCACCAGCTCGGCGACCCGCTCCCGCAGCTCCTTGTGGCCCCGCCCCGCCCAGACGGCGTCGTCCCAGGCCCCGGCCCGGTCCATCGCGTCGGTCAGCCACAGCGCCAGGCAGTCGATCAGCAGCGGCGGGCCTCCCTCCACCAGCAGGGGCACCAGCTCGCAGGTCTCCAGCGTGCGCCAGCTCCCGGGCCGCCGGTCGCGGTGCAGGGCGATCCGCGCCGCCCATTCCGTGTCGCCGTCCCGGGAGCCACCGGTGGCCACGTAGACCACCTCGGGGAAGCTCCCGAGCCGCCGTTCGGCCTCGAAGGACTTGCCGGAGCGGGCCCCGCCGAGGACCAGGGTCCGCCGCGGCAGGTCCGGCACCGCGTGGTACTCGCCCACCGTCACCGTCGTCCCGTCCGGCACCGCCCGCGCCCCGGCCGCCGCGCACCGGCGCTCCAGCTCCCGTCCGGGCGGGGTGTCGTGGTCCACGTGGACGGCGATCACGTCCGTGGTCGGCCCGGCGGCGCCGCTCGCCCGGAGCCGGGCCAGCGCTTCCGGGCGGCCCAGTACGTCGGCGAGGACCAGGTCGTACGGGCGCCTCCCGGCGTCCGGCTCCATCCCGGCCGGCGCCCCGCCCGGCGGCAGGTACAGCAGCCGGCTCCCGTCCGGCCCGGTCACCTCGTACCCGGTGCCCGGCGCGTCCATCGGCACCGCCCGCACCCGGTGCCCGCTGATCACGGAGAGCTCCCGTCCGTCCGGCACCCGCCCGGCGGCGGGCAGCCCCGGCGGCAGCTCGACCGGGGGGCCGTCGTGCGGGTGGGTGAGCAGGACCTGCCGTACTCCGGCCAGCGAATGCCCCGCGCGGGCGCCGGCCAGGACCGCCCCGGGGGTCAGGTCGAGCAGCAGCGCCCCGTCGACGAGGAGGGAGGTCGCGGCGCGCGACCGGGGGCCCACGGAGACCGCGCAGGCCGCGCAGGGACAGCCGGGGCGGGGCAGTCCTTCGGGTGTGCCGGTGCCGAGCAGAGTGAGTTCCACAGGATGATCCTCCCGCGTCGCCGGGAGTGGTGCGCGCCCGGCTACTCTGCGGGGCAGACTCAAGGCGAACGTGCGAGCAGCGGACGAGCAACGGAGGCGGACATGGCGTGGACGTGGCGGTTCGAGAAGGCCGACGGCAGCGCGGCGGACCCGGCGGTGGAGCCGGAGGAGTTCACCACGCAGGGGGACGCGGAGTCCTGGATCGGTGAGTACTGGAAGGACCTGCTGGAGGGCGGCGCCGAGAAGGTGAAGCTCTCCGACGACAACGGCGTCGAGCTGTACACGATGAGCCTGCGCGAGGCCCTGGACGCCTGACTCCTGCCGAGGGCTCGGTGGATTCCGGCCCGGGACACCCGTCGCCCGGACGGGCTGAATCCCTTCAGTCCGTCCGGCGTTCGAGGGGTTCCGGCGGCCGGGCCGGGCCCGGGCGGAGCCCCGGGGCGCCTCGGCGGCGGCCGGGGGAAGGCGGCGGAACGGCGGGACGGGGAAAGCCCGCGGGGGCCAGGGCCGGCCGGCGCGGTTCGTGCCCGCGTGCAGTCCGCCCGCCTGAGTCGGCCCCGTCGAGAGCCGGCCAGGCTACTGGCCGCGTACGCCGCACAGGTGCAGCAGCGCCGCGACCCCGCGGTACGGGTCGGTGCGGCCGGCGCGGTCCTCCGCGGCGAGCAGCCGCTCCAGTTCCTCGTCCGGCGGGAGCGTCCCGCCGGCCTCGGTCCCGTCGGTGAAGACGCGGACCCCGTACCAGGACTGCAGGGGGGCGCCGATCCCGGACAGCGTGGAGGTCAGCTCCGCCAGCCGGTCGGCCCGTACGTCCAGGCCGAGCCGGTTGGTGTAGTCGGTGGTGTCGAAGGCGGCCAGCGCCCCCGACCAGTCGCCGTCCAGCCCGGGCCGCATCGCGAGGGCGTCGCCGTTGCGCACCAGCAGGGACAGCAGTCCGCCGGGCGCCAGCATCCGGGCCAGCCCGGCGAGCATCCCGTCGGGCTCGGGGACGTACATCAGCACGCCGTGGCACAGCACCACGTCGAAGCTGCCGGGCGTGAAGTGCGCGCCGGTCTCGCGGCCGTCGCCCTCCATGAGCCGGACCCGGTCCTGGATGCCGGGGGGTTCGGCGGCCAGCGCCTCACGGGCGACCGCCAGCATGGCCCGGTCCTGCTCCAAGCCGGTGACCTTGTGCCCGGCGCGGGCGAGCCGCAGCGCCTGGGTGCCCTGGCCCATGCCGACGTCCAGGACGCGCAGCCGCTGCCCGACCGGGAAGCGCTGGGCGATCTGCTCGTCGACCTGCCGGCCCACGAGTTCCTGGCGGACGGCGTTGCGCAGTCCGCCGAGGCCCTCCAGCCACAGCCTGGCGCCCTGCGAGAAGCTGTCCCCCGGCGCTGCGGGCTTCCCTCCGCTCAGGGTCGTTCCCCGCGCTTGACCTGCGGCTTCGGCAGGCGCAGCCGGCGCATCTGGAGGGTGCGCATCAGGCCGTACGCGACGGCGCCGCGGCGGGGCTGGTCGGCGAAGCGCTCGTTCAGCGCCTTGCGCAGGCGGAAGACGAGGCCGATCGAGTCGAGGATGATCAGGGCGATCACCGCGAGCCACAGCATCAGGGCGATGTTCTGGATCTGCGGCACCCGCACCATGCTCATCACCAGGATGACCACGGCCAGCGGCAGGAACATCTCGGCGACCGAGAAGCGGGAGTCCACGAAGTCGCGGACGAACCGGCGCACGGGGCCCTTGTCACGGGCGGGCAGATAGCGCTCGTCGCCACTGGCCAGCGCCTCGCGCTGCTTGGCCAGCTCCACGCGGCGGCGCTCGCGGGCACGCTTGGCGTCCTCCTTGCGGTTGCCGGTCGAGGCCACCACGGCCTTGCGCTGCGACTGGGCCACAGCACGCTTCGGCGTCGGGCGGCCCTTCGGGGCCTGCGGGTCACGGGGCTGCGAGAGGTCGGCGCTCACCTTTTCGGTGGGGGCGGCCTTCTCTTCCTTGGAGGAACGGCTACCAAACACAAAACCCAAGCCTACGTGGTCGCCGCCGGGTACCCCACCTCGGCGGGGAACGATCCGGCAACGGCGGGCGTCTTCCCTGTGCAGGGTTCGGGCAGCGGCCGCCGCTCATCGGGGAACCCTCGGCGGTGTCGGGGGAGCACCTCCTCCTCACGCCTGACACGGGCGGGGAGGCAGTCGTCCTGGAGGAGGAGCGCATCCGTTCACGAACAGTGCGGTAATGGAGACAGGGCCCGTACTGTGGGTTCTGACGACCTGGAGCGAAGTCCGTCTAGAAGGGGGCGCGCGAAGCCCATGAGCGGTGTCATGAAGCGTATGGGGATGATCTTCCGCGCGAAGGCGAACAAGGCCCTGGACCGGGCCGAGGACCCGCGCGAGACCCTCGACTACTCGTACCAGAAGCAGCTGGAGCTGCTGCAGAAGGTGCGCCGCGGCGTCGCCGACGTCGCGACCTCCCGCAAGCGCCTGGAGCTGCAGCTGAACCAGCTCCAGGGCCAGTCCGCGAAGCTGGAGGACCAGGGCCGCAAGGCGCTGGCCCTCGGCCGGGAGGACCTGGCCCGCGAGGCCCTGTCCCGCCGAGCCTCGCTGCAGCAGCAGGTCAGCGACCTGGAGGCGCAGCACCAGACCCTCCAGGGCGAGGAGGAGAAGCTGACCCTCGCCTCGCAGCGCCTGCAGGCCAAGGTCGACGCCTTCCGTACGAAGAAGGAGACCATCAAGGCCACCTACACGGCCGCCCAGGCGCAGACCCGGATCGCGGAGTCCTTCTCCGGCATCTCCGAGGAGATGAGCGACGTCGGCCTGGCCATCCAGCGGGCCGAGGACAAGACCGCCCAGCTCCAGGCCCGCGCCGGCGCGATCGACGAGCTGCTGGCCTCCGGCGCCCTCGACGACCAGAGCGGCCTCGGCTCGAAGGACGACATCCAGGCCGAGCTGGACCGCCTCTCCGGCGGGACGGACGTGGAGCTGGAGCTCCAGCGGATGAAGGCCGAGCTCGCGGGCGGCGCGTCCGCGCAGCAGCAGGCCATCGAGGGCGGCGCCCCCGGCAGCGCCCAGCAGTCGCAGACCCAGCACCGGTTCGACAAGCAGTAGAACGGGGCCCGTCATGATTGTCCGCATCATGGGGGAAGGCCAGGTGAACGTGGCCGACAGCCACTTCGCCGAGCTCAACAAGCTGGACGACGAGCTGCTCGAAGAGATGGAGGGCGGTGACGAGGAGGGCTTCCGGCGGACGCTGGGCGCGCTCCTCGACGCGGTGCGGCGCCTCGGGGAGCCGCTGCCCGACGATGCGCTGGAGCCGTCCGAGCTGATCCTGCCCGGCCCGGACGCGACGCTGGACGAGGTCCGGGAGATGCTCAGCGACGACGGCCTGATCCCGGGCTGACCCTCAAGGCCGAGACGAGCACCCGGCCCGGGACCGGCCCCAGAACCGGCACCGGCACCGACGGCGCCCGGCCCGCGGGCCCGCGCGCCCCCCGGGGGGC
>NZ_JBEXRC010000067.1:0-27527 GCF_040612915.1 Streptomyces sp. NPDC006326
TGTTGAGTTCTCAAGGAACGGACGCTTCCTTTGTACTCACCCTCTCGGGCTTTCCTCCGGGCTTCCCTTCGTTCTTGCGTTTCCGACTCTATCAGTGCTTTTCCGTCTCCCTGACCACTCACCCGGCGTCCCGAGCGGGCACGACGAGGAGCAGCGAGATCGAGATCGGCACTGCAGAGGAGGAGTCCCGTCCATCGGTTGTTCGCGAGATGTTCACGCGGCACGTCCTGGCGGGAGTCACGACAGTACAACGCTGCCGGTGCCCAGGCAAATCGATTCAGGCGTATGGTCTAGTCCACTACGTCGTCGCGGTGGCGCGTCGTCACCTCCTGTGGGAGGTGTACTTCAAGCGAACCGGGACGTGTCATGACATACCCTTCTGAAAGTACGTCGTCCAGCACTCGCAGTGACGACTACGCGACGAAGCCCACCCCTTGGGAGGCCCCCCATGACCAGCGTGACGTCCCCACTCGCCGGGCGCGCCATCGGACTCGCCGCAGTGCCCGATCCGGTGTTCTCCGGCGCAATGGTGGGTCCGGGCACCGCCATTGACCCCGTGCGCGAGCTCTCGGAGGCGGTGTCCCCCGTCGACGGTGTGGTCATCTCCCTGCACCCGCACGCGTACGTCGTCGTGGACGGCGACGGACACGGCGTGCTGACGCACCTCGGGATCGACACCGTCCAGCTCAACGGCCAGGGCTTCGAGCTGCTCGTCAGCAAGGGCGACACCGTGACCCGTGGTCAGGCCGTCATCCGTTGGAACCCGCAGGCCGTCGAGGCGGCCGGCAAGTCGCCGATCTGTCCGGTCGTCGCCCTGGAGGCTTCGGCCGAAGCCCTTTCCGACCTCAACGAGGGCGGGGACGTCAAGGCCGGCGACGTCCTCTTCAGCTGGCAGTGACGCACCCGCCTGCGCTGGTGAGTCGGATATCCATCGCGGCGGGTGGGCCCGCCGCTCAATCGGAGACGGGTGAAATGGAGACAACGCTGCGAGGCGTCGGCGTGAGCCACGGGGTGGCGATCGGCGAGGTGCGGCACATGGGCACGGCGGTCCTGGAACCGCCGGCCAAGCAGATCGCGCCGGAGGACGCGGAGCGCGAGCAGGGGCGGGCGCGCAAGGCCGTGGAGGCCGTTTCGGCCGACCTGATCGCCCGTGGGCAGCTGGCCGGTGGCGAGGCACAGCACGTACTGGAGGCGCAGGCGCTGATCGCCACGGACCCCGAGCTGATCGCGGACGTGGACCGGCGGATCGCCGTCGGCAGCACCGCGGAGCGTGCGGTGTACGACGCGTTCTCCCAGTACCGGGAGCTGCTCGCGGGGGCCGGGGAGTACATGGCCGGCCGGGTGGCCGACCTGGACGACGTGCGGAACCGGATCGTGGCGCGGCTGCTCGGCGTGCCGATGCCGGGCGTGCCGGACAGTGACGAGCCCTACGTGCTCATCGCGCGGGACCTCGCTCCCGCGGACACGGCGCTGCTCGACCCGGCGCTCGTGCTCGGGTTCGTGACCGAGGAGGGCGGCCCGACCAGCCACAGCGCGATCCTTGCGCGGGCGCTGGGTGTGCCGGCGATCGTGGCCCTTCCGGGTGCCTGTGAGATCGCGGAGGGCACGCTGATCGCTGTCGACGGCAGCACGGGCGACCTCTTCGTGGACCCGAGCGCCGAGAAGCGGGCCGGGCTTGAGGCCGCGGCCGCGGAGCGGAAGGCCGCTCTGGCCGCCTCCTCCGGTCCGGGTGCGACCTCCGACGGCCACAAGGTGCCGCTGCTGGCGAACGTCGGCGGCCCGGCGGACGTGCCGGCGGCCGTGGAGGCCGGCGCCGAGGGCGTGGGCCTGTTCCGCACCGAGTTCCTGTTCCTGGACGACAGCAAGAAGGCGCCGTCCGAGGAGAAGCAGGTCGAGTCGTACCGCAAGGTGCTGGAAGCCTTCCCCGAGGGCCGGGTCGTCGTACGGGTGCTGGACGCCGGTGCCGACAAGCCGCTGGACTTCCTGACTCCTGCGGACGAGCCGAATCCGGCGCTGGGCGTACGCGGTCTGCGGACGCTGCTGGACCACCCGGAGGTGCTGCGTACGCAGCTCACCGCGCTGGCCAAGGCCGCCGAGGGGCTGCCGGTCTACCTGGAGGTCATGGCTCCGATGGTGGCCGACCGGACCGACGCCAAGGCGTTCGCCGACGCCTGCCGGGAGGCCGGGCTGCGGGCGAAGTTCGGCGCGATGGTGGAGATCCCCTCCGCCGCGCTGCGGGCGCGCTCGATCCTGCAGGAGGTCGAGTTCCTGTCCCTGGGCACCAATGACCTGGCGCAGTACGCCTTCGCCGCCGACCGCCAGGTCGGTGCGGTCTCTCGCCTGCAGGACCCGTGGCAGCCGGCTCTGCTCGATCTGATCGCCATGTCGGCGGAGGCGGCCCGGGCGGAGGGCAAGAGCTGCGGTGTCTGCGGCGAGGCCGCCTCGGACCCGTTGCTGGCCTGTGTGCTGACCGGTCTGGGTGTCACCTCCCTGTCGATGGGTGCCGCGTCGATTCCGTACGTACGGGCGACGCTCGCGAAGTACACGCTGGCGCAGTGCGAGCGGGCCGCTGCGGCCGCGCGCGCCTGCGACACCGCCGAGGAGGCGCGGACGGCCGCGCAGGCGGTGCTGTCGGGCGAGTAGCGGCGCGCTGACGACCGAGGGGCCTTCGCCGGTGGTGGCGGGGGCCCCTCGGCCGTGGGTGCTACGGGTGGGGGCCGGGGCCGTCCACCTCGTACCCGGGGCAGTACTCGACGCCCTGTTCGGGGGCGACGGGTTCCCCGGTGTCGGCGTCGGTGCAGTAGGCGTTGAACACGGCTGCCGCGGAGAGCGCGACCAGGCGCCCCCGGTCCAGGCGCCAGCCGTGGACCCGGTCGCCGGAACCCTCGGTGGTGCTGCGCAGCACCAGTCCCCCGGGCCCGCCGAGCGCCAGGCCCGCGGCGAGGACGGTCACGAAGTCGAGACCTTCGCGGCCGGCGATCCGGGGCGGGCCCGCGGGCTGCCCGGCCGTCTCCGCATGGAGGACGGCGACGAGCTGCTCGTCCTGGGTCGGGACGCTGCACACCAGGTGGTGGTGGCCGGGGCCGGCTCCTTCCAGGAGGCGGGAGAGCGCCTCGGTGGCGCGCTCGAACGAGGCGTGGCCGATGTCCTCGCCGCAGTCCGCGCAGCTGCCGACTCCGGCCAGGAGGGTGGCGGCGCACTCCCAGGTGGCCTGACGGACGGCCTCGTCGACGAGGAGCGGGACCAGTTCGTCGATGGGCTGGCCGCTGTAGGGCAGGCCGGCCCCCGTGCCGGCCAGCTCAGCGGTGAAGCGGGTACGGGCTGCGGCGCTGTCCGGTTCGAGGGCGTGGTCCGCGCAGTAGGCGGCGTACTCCTCGGGGTCGAAGAGGGCGACGGTGGTGTGGATGCCCTGGGCCGCCAGGGAGCGGAGCAGGGCTTCGACGTGGCGGAGGTACTCGGCGTAGTCCGCGGGGTGGTCGAAGGTGAAGCTGGGGTAGCCGCACATGGCCGCGAAGTCCCCCGCTTCGGCCAGGAGGCCTACGGTGCTGGGGACTTCGCGGCGCAGTGTGCGGCGCCTGCTGCTCGCGGCGGCGGCGCTGTCGGCAGCGCCGGCGGTGTGGGCGGTGTCCGGTGTGTGGTCCGGTCGGCGTGGCATGGTTCTGGCTCCCCCTGAGTGAACTCCATTGCTCACTCACCGTAACCATGACCACTGACAGTGACCCCTCGGTGGCCTCAGGAGCGGGTGCGGGCCAGCTCCTCATAGAAGCGGAGGAGCTCCACATCGTCCACGGAGCCGGGGTTGACCGCCTTCGCCATCGGCGCCCCCTGCAGGAGCCGCTTGACCGGCACCTCAAGGCGCTTGCCGGTCAGGGTGTGCGGGATGCCCGCCACCTCGATGATCTCGTCGGGGACATGGCGCGGGGACAGCTCCTCCCGGATCGTCGCCTTGATGCGGCCGCGCAGCTCGTCGTCGAGCGCGGCCCCCGGCGCGAGGTGGACGAAGAGCGGCATCCAGTAGCCGCCGTTCGCCTCCTCCAGGCCGATGACCAGGGACTCCTTGATCTCCGGGAGACGTTCGACGGCCTCGTAGATGTCGGCGGAGCCCATCCGGACGCCCTGGCGGTTGAGGGTGGAGTCGGAGCGGCCGTGGATGACGACGGAGCCGTGGCCGGTGAGGGTGATCCAGTCCCCGTGCCGCCAGACTCCGGGGAACATCTCGAAGTAGCTCTCGCGATAGCGGCTGCCGTCGGGGTCGTTCCAGAAGTGGATCGGCATGGACGGCATGGGGTTGGTGACCACCAGCTCGCCGACCTCGCCGGTGAGCGGCTTGCCCGACGGGTCCCAGGACTGCAGGTCCGTGCCGAGGCAGGGCGCCTGGAGTTCGCCGATGTGGACGGGGAGCGTCGGGACGGCGCCCGCGAAGCAGCTGCACACGTCCGTGCCGCCGCTGACCGAGGCGATCCACAGGTCCTCGGCCACCTCCTCGTGGAGCCAGCGGAAGCCGTCGGGGGGCAACGGCGAACCGGTGGTCGCCACGCACTTCACGGCGGACAGGTCGAAGTCGCGCGCGGGCCGGACCCCGGCCTTGCGGCAGGCCATGACGTAGGCGGCGGACGTCCCGTACAGGGTGGCGCGGGTCCGCTCGGCGATCCGCCACTGCGCGCCGGTGTCGGGGTAGCCGGGGCTGCCGTCGTACAGGACGACCGTGGTTCCCGTCAGCAGTCCGGAGACGAGGAAGTTCCACATCATCCAGCCGGTGGACGTGTACCAGAAGAACCGGTCCTCCGGGCCGAGGTCGCAGTGCAGGCCGAGCTGCTTGAGGTGCTCCAGGAGGATGCCGCCCTGGGACTGGACGATGGCCTTGGGCAGTCCGGTCGTGCCGGAGGAGTACAGGACCCACAGCGGGTGCTCGAACGGGACCGCCTCGAAGACCGGCTCGGCACTGCCTGAGACCAGGCTCGCCCAGGTCAGGGCCCCCTCGGGGGCCGCGGTGCCGAGCAGCGGGATGTGGACCACGGCGCGCAGGGACGGCAGCTCGGCGCGCATTTCGGCGACGGTGTCGCGGCGGTCGTGCTCCTTGCCGCCGTAGCGGTAGCCGTCGACGGTGAACAGCACCACCGGTTCGACCTGCTGGAAGCGGTCGAGGACGCTGCGCGCCCCGAAGTCGGGGGCGCAAGAGGTCCACACCGCGCCGACGGCGGCGGTGGCGAGGAGGGCGGTGACCGCTTCGGGGATGTTGGGGAGGTAGCCGCTGACCCGGTCGCCGGGGCGTACGCCGAGGGCGCGCAGCTCGGCGGCGAGCGAGCCGACCTGGCGGCGCAGCTCCGACCAGGTGACGGGCGTGGGCTCGTGCGTCTCGTCCACGTACAGCAGGGCGGCGTCGTCGGCGCGCGCCGGGTCCTCGGCAGCGCGCAGGGCGTGCTCGGCGTAGTTGAGGGAGGCGCCGGCGAACCAGCGGGCGCCGGGCATGGACCGGTCCGCGAGGACGGACTCGTACGGGTCGGTGAAGCGTACGTCGAACCAGGCGGCGACGGCCTCCCAGAAGGTGTCGAGCTCGTCGACGGACCAGCTGTGCAGCGCGGGGTAGCCGCCGTCCGCGGGCGCCCCGTAGCGCTCGGCCGCCCAGGCCTGGAAGGCCGTGATGCGGGCCGCGGCGATCCGGTCGGGCCCCGGGGACCAGAGGGGTTCCGGCTGGGTGGCTGAGGTCATGGATCGGCTCCCGGGTCAGTCTGCGGCTCGCGCGTGGTGTGCGTACGGTGCCGTCGCGCGGTGGGTGTGCGTGCGGCGGCTCACAGGGACCATGCCATGTGATCTACATCCGCACCAGAGGTGTCCGGGCGGCCGGGCGGCGGCCGGGCGGGCCGGCCGCGCGGCGTGCCGCCCGTCGTGCCGCCCGTCGTGCCGCGCTTCCCGTGACGGTGAACGGAAGTTGAACGCGGCCCGCTCGGCGGGCGGCCGGTGGCAGGGTGAGCAGCATGAACGGTCGTGATCTGGTGCGTGCGGTGAAAGAGATCGGTACGGAGCGCGGACGGCGCGCCTGGCGCTCCGCCCTGCGCCACCGGCGCGCGGACGCGCTGGGGCTCCCGCGGCGGGGCGCGGAGCGGGCGCGCGTGCCGGGTCTGCTGACCGGTACGGAGCCGCGGCCCGGCGGCGGGGTGCTGCGGTTCACGCGTTCGGAGCTGCTCGTACGGGTCACGGTCGGCGGCGCGGTGTTCTGGGGGTGGGACGGGGCCGGGCCGGGTCCCTCGTACGCGGTGGTCGGCGGCGGACCGGAGCCGGACCCGCGGGCGGTGCTCGAACCGGACACCGGGGGCGGCTGGCGCGTGGTGTCGGAGCGGGTGACGGTGGCGGTGTCCCGGCACGGCGCGGTGGAGGTGCGGACCCCGGGCGGGACGGTGCTGCGCCGGGAGCTGCCGCCGCGCTGGTGGGAGCCGGCCGACGGGGCCCCGGACGGGCCGGCCGAGCCGCGGTGGAGGCAGCGCGCGGAGGTCCCGGCGGACGCCCGCTTCTTCGGGCTGGGCGGGCGGGCGGCCGGGCCCCGGCTGCGGGACGGGGTGTACCGGTTGTGGAACACCGACCCCAAGGGGGGTTTCCGGCCGGGCGACGACCCGCTGTACATCACCATGCCGGTGCAGCTGGTCGTCGCGGACGCGGGGACGCACCTGGTGTTCCACGACAACCCCTGGGACGGGCGGGTGCTGCTGCGGGAGGGCGAGGACGGCGCGGGCTCGGGGCCGGACCGGCCGGGCTCGGTCGAACTGCGCATGGAGGGCGGGCCGTTGCGGTCCTGGGTGCTGGTGGGCACGCCGGCGCGGGTCCTCCAGGGCTGGTCCGGGCTGACGGGCGCAGCCGCCGTACCGCCCGAGTGGGCGCTCGGGTACCAGCATGCGCGGTGGGGGTTCGGGAGCGCCGCGGAGGTACGGCGGGTGGTGTCGGGCTACACCTCGCGCGGGCTGGCCCTGTCGGCCGTCCACCTCGACATCGACCACTACGAGGGGCACCGTGTCTTCACGGTGGACGAGGGGCGCTTCCCGGACCTGCCGGGGCTCGCAGGGGATCTGCGGGAGCAGGGCGTGCGGCTGGTCTCGATCGTCGACCCGGCGGTGAAGGTGGACGACGCGCTCCACGCCTCCGGCCGGGCGGTGGGTCCGCGCGGCGCGTTCGTCCGGGACGCCCGGGGTCAGGAGGTGCGGGGCGAGGTCTGGCCCGGGGAGTGCGTGTATCCGGACTTCACCGATCCGGCCGTGCGCGCGTGGTGGGGCGGGCTGTACGCGGAACGGCTGGCGCAGGGCTTTTCCGGGGTGTGGCACGACATGAACGAGCCGGTGTCCTTCGCCCCCTTCGGGGACCCGAGCCTGCCCCGGTCGGCGCGGCACGCCCTGGAGGGGGCGGGCGGGGACCACCGGGCCGCGCACAACGTGTACGGGCTGGCCATGGCGCGGGCCGGCTGGGAGGGCCTGGTCCGGCTGCGGCCGGACGAGCGGCCGTTCCTCTTCTCCCGGTCGGGGTGGGCGGGGATGCAGAGGTACGGGGGCACCTGGTCCGGGGACGTGCAGACCGGCTGGGAGGGGCTGCGGGCCTCGCTGGCGCTGGTGCTGGGGCTCGGCCTGTGCGGAGTGCCGTACTCGGGGCCGGACGTGGGCGGTTTCTCGGGGTCGCCCTCGCCGGAGCTGTACCTGCGGTGGCTGCAGCTGGGGGCGTACCTGCCGCTGTTCCGGACCCACTCGGCGATCTGGGCGGGGCGGCGCGAGCCGTGGGAGTTCGGGGCGGAGGTGGAGGAGCACGCCCGGGCCGTCCTGGCGGAGCGGGAGCGGCTGCGGCCGTACTTCGTGACCCTGGCGCACCTCGCGCGGCGGACGGGCGCCCCGTACGTACGGCCGCTGTGGTGGGGGGCGCCGGAGGACCGGAGCCTGCGGGACTGCGAGGACGCCTTCCTGCTGGGCGACGCGCTGCTGGTGGCCCCGGTGCTGGAGCCCGGGGCGGACCGGCGGGCCGTGCGGCTGCCGAGGGGCCGGTGGTACGACACCGCCACGGGAGCGGCGTACGAGGGCCCCGGGCAGGTGCTGCTGGACGCGCCGCCGGGGCGGATCCCGGTCCTGGCACGGGCCGGTGCGGTGCTCCCGGTGCGCTCGGCGGAGGGCGCGGTGGTGCTGGAGGCCTGGGCTCCGGCGCGGGGGCGTACGGGCGGCGGGCTGGTGATCCGCGACCCGGGGCCGGGCTTCGAGCCGGGCGAGGTGGAGCGGTACGCGGTGCGGTGGGCCGGGGATGCGGTGGTGGTGGAGGACGAGGCCGGGGGCGTGGTGGAGGGGGTCGTGGTACGGGGTCTGGCGCCGACGGTGGACCGGGGCCCGGCTCAGGCCCTGGGGGCGGGCCCGGCGGCGGGTGAGGGTGCGGCGGGTGGGGGCGGTGCGGCCGCGGCGGGCGGTGCGGTCGAGGCGGGCTCGACCGCTGATGCAGGCCCTCTGTAGCGGGTGTCGGGAGGCTGGTGCGGGGCGTCGGTGCGTCGGTGCGTCGGTGCCCCAGTGGCGTGGGCCGCCGGCCTTCGCCCGCCGCCTACCCTCCACCCGTGCGATCAGGGAGTCTGTGATGGTTTTAGCGAGCCCGGCGCGGCCGTATCCGACGAGGCGGCGGATGCGACCGCGCCGGGACACGGCTCCGGGCGCGGAGGCGGTGGGTGCCTGGCAGCTGCTGACGGTGTGGGCCCTGGTGGTCGTGACGGAGCAGACGCCGGTCAGATCGCTCGCGGTGATCGGGGCGGTGTCGGTCGGGGCGGTCGCGGTGGGATTCCTCCACGGGATGCTCCTGGTCAAGCCCCTGGCGCTGGCCGGCCGTTGGACGGCCCGGATGACGGCCTGGCCGGAGCCCGTGGCGGTGGCCGCCGTGCTGGCGCCGGTGTCGGCTGCGGTCGCCGCCGGTGTGACCTGGGGGCTCCGCTCCCCTGTGCCGGTGGAGCAGGCCGGCTTCCTGGACGTGTGGGCGTGGACGGCGGCCTCGGCGGTGCTGCCGCTCGCCACGGGCGCCGTCCTGCGGGGCCGCCGGGTCGCGGCGCGTGAGGTGTGGCGGCGCGGGGCCGTGGTGGCCGGGAGCATCACGGGTGTGGTGATGCTGATGAGCTTCGTGATGGAGCTGCCGCTGTAGCGGGGTGCGCGCCCGGTCAGGCGTAGCGTCCCGCGAACCACGCCGCGGCCGCCTTCGTGTGCAGCGGGAAGGCCAGGGGCTCCGGACCGCGCAGGACGTGCCAGCCCGTCGTCTCGTCGGTGGCTGCGGAGGCCGGGAGGGCGGCCGCCGGCCGCAGGGGGAGGAGGCCGAAGAGGAGCAGGTGGCCCCCGGGTGAGCTCATGGCGTCGGCCAGGGCCACCTCCGAGGCCGGCGCCCGGATGCCGGTCTCCTCCCACAGCTCGCGGACCACCGCGTCGCGCCAGTCCTCGCCGAAGTCCATGAAGCCGCCGGGCAGGGCGATCCCGCCGAGCGCCGGCTCGATGGTGCGGGTGATGACCACGAGGCCCGTGCCGCGCTCGTCCTCGACCGGCAGGAGGGCGACCGCGACCGGAAGGGGGTTGCGGTAGACGGTGGCGCCGCAGGACGGGCAGAGTCGGGGCCAGTCGGTCGTACCGTAGGGCGCTCCGCAGGTGGAGCAGTGCGAGTCCTTCAGCTGTGCCGGCATTCCGCGATGGTATGCCAAGGCCCATGAGGATTCCGGTTGTTGTGAGCTTCCTGGCCGTGCTGGCCGGAGGGGCGTCCGCGCCCGGTTTCGTGGCCCTGTCCGACGTCGACCCGAGTATCCGGCAGGACATGCGGTACGCCACGGCCGACAATTTCACGGGCCGCGTCGTGGACGGCTACGAGGAGCCCGTCTGCCTGCTGGCCCGGCCCGCCGCCGAGGCGCTGCGGCGGGCCCAGCGCAGGCTGCTGCGGCGCGGGTACACGCTGAAGGTGTACGACTGCTACCGGCCGCAGCGGGCCGTGGACCGGTTCGTGCGCTGGGCCGGGGAGCCGGACGACCGGCAGCGGAAGGCGGAGTTCTATCCCGGGGTGGACAAGGACCGGCTCATCCCCGACGGGTACATCGCCGCGAAGTCCGGTCACAGCCGGGGCAGTACGGTCGACGTGACCCTTGCGGAGCTGCCCGGGCGGGACCTGGACATGGGAACCGCCTTCGACTTCTTCGATCCGCTCTCGCACACCGATTCCCCCGGGATCGCCGGCGCCGCGCGCGCCCACCGCGGGCTGCTGAAGCAGGCGCTCGCCGAAGAGGGCTTCGTGAACCTGCCCGAGGAGTGGTGGCACTTCACCTTCGAGCCGGAGGAGTTCCCCGCCACGTATTTCGACTTCCCGGTGGCCGTCGCCTCGGTCCGGCCGTGAGCTCGGCGCCGGTACGAGCGGCTGACGCGGGCAGTGACGAGGCGAGCGGAGCCGCTCGGATCGGCTCGTCCGGAACCGGTGACCGGGCGGGTCCAGCGTGACAGACTTCTGACGCTACGTCAGATTTCTGTCCCGGGAGGGAACCTTGGCACGCACACGGATACCCGTCGTCGGCGGGTGGTTCACCGACGACGGCGCGGAAGGCGGCTTCCGCCTGCTCGGAACCCGGTGCTCGGCATGCGACGCGGTGTTCTTCCCGCGCGAGGACGCCTACTGCCGCAACCCGCACTGCCCCGGCGACGGCCGGCTCACCGAGGAGCCGCTCTCGCCGCGCGGGCGGGTCTGGTCCTACACCGACGGGCGCTACCGGCCGCCCGCGCCGTACGTGTCGCAGCCGTCCGAGCCCTGGGAGCCGTACACCCTGGTCGCGGTGGAGCTGGAGGCCGAGGGCATGGTGGTGCTCGGGCAGGCTGCGCCCGGGGTGGGCGTGGCCGATCTGGCGGTGGGCATGGAGGTCGAGGTGGTGGGCGGCGTGCTGAACGAGGACGCCGACACGACCTGGACCACCTGGCACTTCCGCCCCGTCGACACCGCGGGAGGCCGCTCGTGAGCACCGCAGCCGGCGATGTCGCCGTCCTCGGGGCGGGTATGCACCCCTGGGGCAAATGGGGCCGCAGCTTCGTCGAGTACGGGCGGGCCGCGGCCCGCAGCGCGCTCGCCGACGCGGGCCTGGAGTGGACCGAGGTGCAGTCCGTCGTCGGCGCCGACACGGTGCGCGGCGGGTACCCGGGCCATGTGGCCGGCGCGACCTTCGCCCGGGCCCTCGGCTGGCAGGGCGCGCGGGTGACCAGCGTGTACGCGGCCTGCGCGTCGGGGGCGCAGGCGATCGGGGCGGCCCGCGCGCAGATCCTGGCCGGGCTCGCCGACGTCGTCCTCGTCGTCGGTGCGGACGCGGCGCCCAAGGGGTTCTTCGCCCCGGCGGGCGGGGACCGGCCCGACGACCCCGACTGGCTGCGGTTCCGCGTGCTGGGGGCCACGAATCCGGCGTACTTCGCCCTGTACGCCCGGCGCCGGATGGCGGTGTACGGGGACACCGCCGAGGACTTCGCGCAGGTGAAGGTGAAGAACGCCGCGGCGGGCGCGCTGAACCCGCTGGCCCGCTACCGGAAGCCGGTGACCGCCGAGGAGGTCGCGGCCTCGGCCGTGGTCGCGGATCCGCTGCGGCTGCTGGACATCTGCGCGACCTCGGACGGGGGTGCGGCGCTGGTGCTGAGCAGCATGGACTTCGCCCGCTCGCGCGGGATCACCGATCCGGTGCGGATCCGGGCGGTGTCGACGGTGACGCCGACGTATCCGCGTACGGTGCTGGACCTGCCCGACATCGCCACCGATGCGACGACGGCAGTGGCGCCCCCACCGGAGTCATTCCGGGCCTCCATCGCACGTGCCGCCTACGAGGAGGCCGGGCTGGGTCCCGAGGACCTGTCCCTGGCGGAGGTGTACGACCTGTCCACGGCCCTGGAACTGGAGTGGTACGAGGACATCGGGCTGTGCGGCGAGGGCGAGGGGGCCAAGCTGGTACGGGAGGGGGCGACCTCGCTCGGTGGCCGTGTGCCGGTCAACCCCAGCGGCGGGCTGGCCTCCTTCGGGGAGGCGGTGCCCGCACAGGCGATCGCCCAGGTGTGCGAGCTGACCTGGCAGTTGCGGGGCAGCGCCGGGGAGCGGCAGGTTCCCGGGGCGAGGGCCGGGATCACCGCGAACCAGGGGTTGTTCGGGCACGGCTCGGCCGTCGTCGCCGTGCGCTGACCTGGGCCTGTTGTCCGTTCTTGTCCGAACGCTTGACGGCCCAGGGCGGCAGGTTCACACTCGCTCCACAGTCCCGCGCCGCGTCCGACGCCGCGACGGGGACCCCTGATCCCCCCATGAGAGCTGCGGCCCGTACCCCAGTCGGCGGGGGTACGGGCCGCCTCCATGCACGCGGGTGCCTCAGGCTCCTGCCGTCAGGCTGCGTCGCCGCGCCCGGGCCAGGGACATGGCGTGTTCCACGACCCCGACGAGCACGTCCTTCACGGACTCCCGGTCCCGCGCATCGCACAGGAGCACCGGCACCTCGGGGTCGAGGTCGAGTGCCTCCCGTACGGTGACCACGGGGTGGCGTTCGGCCCCGTCGAAGCAGTTGACGGCGACCACGAAGGGGATCTGGCGCCGCTCGAAGTAGTCGACGGCGGCGAAGCAGTCGGCGAGGCGACGGGTGTCGGCCAGGACCACGGCGCCCAGGGCGCCCTGGGCCAGTTCGTCCCAGAGGAACCAGAAGCGGTCCTGCCCCGGGGTGCCGAACAGGTACAGCACCAGGTCCTCGCGCAGGGTGATGCGCCCGAAGTCCATGGCCACGGTCGTGGTGGACTTGGCTTCCACTCCCCCGGTGTCGTCGATGCCGACGCCCGGTTCGGAGAGCAGTTCCTCCGTCCGCAGCGGTCTGATCTCGCTCACCGCACTGACCAGGGTGGTCTTGCCCACCCCGAAGCCGCCCGCGACCAGGATCTTCAGGGTCAGCGGCTCGACCGGCGACACGGCATGCATGGCGCCGGTGCGGCTAGAGCGCCCGAAGGCCATCGATCACCTCACGCAGAATGGATTCGTCGGGCAGTTCGGCCGGGGGTACCGGCCTGGTCACGTGGACCAGTTCGTCGTCGACCAGGTCGCCGATGAGGACCCGTACCACCCCGACCGCGAGGTCGAGCTCGGCCGCGAGTTCGGCGACGGACTGCGGCCGTTCCCGGCACAGCCCGAGGATGTGGGCGTGTTCCGGGGACAGGGTCATGTCCCAGACCGGGTCGTCGGCGGCCGGTTCGGCGACGACGAGCGCGATCAGGTCGAGCCGGTGCTGGCCGGCGTGGCTGGTGCGGCCGCGGGTCATGGCGTACGGGCGTACGACCGGGCCCGCCTCGTCGTCGAACCAGTGCGGGTGGGCGGGCTCCTGTGGCTCGCCGGGGGTGTGGGAGGGGTGGTCCTGGCGGTTGTGGCCTGAATCGCTCATGCCGTGCGCCTCACCCTCCGGCTGGCAGCCCGGAGCGCGGCGCGGTCGCCAGGTGGTCGCCCACCCGCTTGACCATCAAGGTCATCTCGTACGCGACCTGCCCGACGTCGGAGTCGGCGTCGGAGAGCACGGCCAGGCAGCTGCCGTCGCCGGCGGCCATGACGAAGAGGAACGCCTCGTCGAGTTCGACCACGGTCTGGCGGACCTTGCCGGAGTCGAAGTGGCGTCCGACCCCCTTGGCAAGGCTGTGGAAGCCGGATGCCACGGCGGCCAGGTGCTCGCTGTCCTCCCGGGTCAGGTCCTTGGAGCTGCCGGTGGGCAGGCCGTCGCCCGAGAGGACCACCGCCTTGCGGATGCTGCCGACCCGGTCGACGAGCTCGTCGAGGAGCCAGTTGAGCTGGCCGGAGCCGCGGCCCCTGGTGTCGTTGCCGGTCTGCGGTGCGGTCATCGACCGTCCCCCTCGTTCTCGTTCGCGGGACCGGGAGCGGCGGAGGTGCCGGTTCCGGTCTCGGACTGCTGCTGTGCCTGGTGCTTGCGGCCCGCCGTCCAGCCCCGCTGGAGTGCGGACATGCGTGTGCGTACGTCTTCCGCGTCGCGCTCCTGCACCGGGTCGGTGGCCGCCTCGGCGGGTGCGGGGGCCGGGGCGTTCTTAAGCTGGGGCGCCAGGCTGGCCTGGCGGACGCGCTTGGGCAGTCCGCCGGGGCCCTCGGCCGTGCGGGTCTCGCCGGGCCGGGCGGCGGGGGCCGCCGGGGGCTCCGGTACCGCCGTGACCGGACGGGGCTCCACGCGGCGGCCGTGGTCGGCGACCAGGGTGGGCGTGGGCCGGCGGCGCGGGAGCGGTACGGCCCCGTGGGCGCGCGGGCCGTCCGGGCGTGCGGTGTCCAGGCGGGAGCTCTGCAGGCGCACCGGGCCGGTGGGCGCGAGCGGCTCCCGCTCGCGGTCGCGGTCGGCGCGCGGGCGGTCGGTGTGCGGGCGCTCCGGGTGGGAGCGGTCGGGGCGCGGGCGGTCGGCCGGGCGCAGGCCGAGCAGGGCGCTGCGCGGGGTGCCGCCCGGCGGCGTCTCGTCGTCCAGCGTGGCCATGGCGGGCGGGCGGCCGCCGACGCCGGTGAGGCCGGCGATCCCGGGGGCGGCCTCGTCGGGTGCGGCGCTGTCGTCGACGCCGTCCAGGCCGAGCACGCCGAGCGGGGCCTCCAGTTCGACGGGGCCGCGCAGCTCGGAGGCGGGCAGCGGGCGGGCGCCCGCGGCGTGCCGCACGGCGCTGCGGGCGGAGCGGGCCGGGGCCTTGCCGTTCCTGGCGCCCTTGCCGTCCCCGAGGCGCAGGCCGCTGCCGTTGGTCTCGGGGGCTTCGGTCAGCAGGGCCGCCGGGAGGAAGACCACCGCGGTGGTGCCCCCGTACGGGCTGGGCTGCAGGACGACCTTGACGCCGTGGCGCTGCGCGAGGCGGCTGACGACGAACAGGCCCAGCCGGTCGGTGTCGGAGAGCTCGAACTCGGGGGTTTCGGCGAGCCGGAGGTTGGCGTCGAGCAGGGCCTCCGGGTTCATGCCGAGGCCGCGGTCGTGGATCTCCAGGGTGAAGCCGTTGGCGACGCGCTCGCCGTGCACCTGGACGGCGGTGTGCGGCGGGGAGAACACGGTGGCGTTCTCCAGGAGTTCGGCCACGAGGTGGGTGACGTCGGCGACGGCGGGGCCGGCGATGCCGAGGCGCGGCAGGCGGCGTACCTCGATGCGCTCGTAGTCCTCGACCTCGGCGACGGCGGCCCGCACGACGTCCATCAGCTGCACGGGCTTGCGCCACTGGCGGGAGGGGGCGGCGCCGGAGAGGATCACCAGGCCCTCGGCGTGACGGCGCATGCGGGTGGTCATGTGGTCGAGGCGGAAGAGATCGGCGAGTTCCTCGGTGTCCTCGGTGCGCCGCTCCATGGTGTCGAGCAGGGTCAGCTGGCGGTGCAGCAGCACCTGGTTGCGGCGGGCCAGGTTCACGAAGACCTCGGAGACGCCCCGGCGCAGCTCGGCCTGCTTGACGGCGGCCTCGACGGCGGCGCGCTGGAGGGTGTTGAGGGCCAGGCCGACCTGGCCGACCTCGTCCTTCTCGTACTCCAGGCGGGGGGCCTCGGTCTCGACGTCGACGTGTTCGCCGGCCGCGAGGCGGCGCATGACCGCGGGCAGCCGGACTCCGGAGACCTCGTGGGCCTCCTTGCGGAGCCGGGACAGGTCGCGGACCAGGTCGCGGCCGATGCGCACGGACAGCACGAGGGAGACGACGAGCGCGATGAAGCCGAGGATGCCGGCGACGGCGGCCTGGAGCAGGACCTTCATGGCGACGGGCTCGACGCGCTTTTGGTAGCGGTCGCCGGCGGCGGTGCCCATGGCGGCGACCTCGTCGAGGACCTTGTTGGCGGCCTCGTCCCACTGGGCCGCGGTGAGACGCGGATTCTTGCCGGGGCCGCCGGCGATGAATCGTTCCTCGGCGTCGCGCAGCGGCTTGGTGTCCGGGCCGGCCCAGTACTGCTCGAACAGGTCGCGCTCGGCGGCGGGGAGGATCGCGAGGTTGAACTCGTAGAGCAGTGCGCGGTTGGCGGCGAGGTCGGACACGCGTCGGACGTCGGCCGGGCTCACGTTGCGGGCGGCGAGGGCGGAGGCGATGACGGCGTCCTCGCGGGAGAGCGCCTCGCGGGCGCGGGTGATGCCGACGAGGGCGCGGCCCTGCTTGTCCATCTCCACGTCCTGGAGGGCGTGGAGGTTCATGAGGAAGTCGTAGCAGGGGTCGACGAGGCGGCTGTAGAGCTCCAGTGCCTGGCTGGGGTCGAGGGTGTTCTGGTCGACGGAGCGGCGCAGGGCGCCGATGCCGTGGAAGGCGTCGAGGATGGAGTCGAGGCGCTGGGCGGTGGCGGGGGTCAGCTCGTCGACGACCTCGGGGTCCTTGGCGTCCTTGCTGATCCGGTCGACGAGTTCGTCGGTGGCGGTGCGGCGCTTGGCGAGTTCGGCGGTGGCGGTGGCGGCCCGGGGGTCGCCGAGGACGACGAGGGTCTGGCGGCGTTCCTTCTGGATGACGCGGACGACGTCCTCGATGGGGTAGCCGACCTTGTCGATGACGTAGGCGACGTCGAGGAGTTGGACGGCCTGCTGGCCGGTGATGACGGTGGCGAAGCCCCACAGTGCGGTGAGGGAGACGAGCGGCACCAGAAGCAACGCCACGATCTTCCGGCGGATGGACTTCCCGCGAAAGCGCATGGCGTCCTCAGCCTCCCCCAGCTCAACCCCGTTGGCGGGGGTCGGTGTTCCGTCATTTAAACGGCGTGAGCCTACTACTGCCGGGGGACGGCTTCGAAGGCGTGTCCGGACGTTTTCGGCCGGACCCCAGGGCGTAGATCATGAGTTGTCCGACACTTCCGGTCAAGACCGGCCCGTTATGTGGCAGATGGCACTGGGTGGGGTATCGGTTCCCGCACGTGGACGGATGGCTGGAATTATTCGTTCCGGAGCGGGTAGCCGCGCAGAAGAAGTCCGCGATGCGGGAATCTCCCGACGACGCCGAACGTCTACCTGTTCGAGGGGATACGCAGGGGTAGGGGTGCACCATGGGGATCTACGAGGACGAGGACGACGGTACGGCCGGCTCGGTGGGGCGGTCGCTGTGGCAGGTGGAGCCGGCCAAGCGGCGCCGGATGCCGGATCCGGTGCGTGAGGCGGCGGTGCGGGCGGTGCTGATCGTCGCCGTGACGCTGACGCAGGCGACGATCGCCTTCCTTCTCACGCTGACCGGCTCCTGGCTGGCCCTGCCGATGGCGCTGGGGGCGATAGCCGCGACCGTGGTCGCCACCTGGGGGGTGCTGGACGTGCTGATCACCCGCCAGACGTGGAACCAGCGGTACGGGGTCGTGTCGGAGCCGAGCAGCACGGCGCGGGCGCTGCGGCGCGAGCAGCGCCGGGCCGGCCGGGCGGCACGGGCCGCGGCGCAGCCCGGTCCGGCGGGCCGAATACGGCGGCCCGCCGGGGGCGGCCGGGTGGCTGCCTGGCCGTCGGCCGCCGGCGACCGCCACTACCAGGCGACCTCGGGACGCGGGTAGGCGGGCCGGCGCCGGACGGGCCGGCGCCGGCGGCCCGGGGCAGGCGGGCCGCCGGCCTCCGGCCGGGGGCGAGCGGGTGGTCCGTCGGCGGCCGTCGTCAGGAGACGGTCGTGGAGCGGCGGAACATGCGGGTCGCCGTGATCTCGCCGTGGATGGTGTCCTCCTCCGCGGACGGCTGGGGCAGCCCCGGGCGCAGGTGCTCCTCGACGCTGATGTACTTCAGCCCCGCCCGCAGGTCGGCGTCGTTGCGCAACCGGATGACCAGGGGGAATTCCGCGAGCGCCGTGGTGTCGAACAGGCCGGTGGTGTAGAGCAGCTGGACACCGAGCGCGTCGGAGACGGCCCGCTGGAGTTCCAGCAGGTACGTGGCGTTCGCGCGCCCGATGGGGTTGTCGAGGAACAGCGTGCCCGCGTGGCGGTGACGGTCCCGTCCCCGGTCGTTGCTGCGCAGTGCCGCCATGGTGCAGTAGAGGGCGATCGCGGCGGTCAGCAGCTGCCCGCCGGAGAACACGTCGCCCATCTGGCCGACCGGCACCCGCTCGGCGCGCAGCACCGCGTCCGGCTTGAGGATCTCCACGGAGACGCCCTTGGGCTCCAGCGCCGCCTGGACCCCGCGCAGCAGCAGGGACATGCCGTCGCGGCGGCCCTCGCCGAAGGAGGCGCCGCTGTTCTTCTTCACGGCCGTGCGGGTCGCCTCGTCGATGACCTCGCCGAGCCGCTCGGTCAGGGTCGCCTGGTCGGGCTCTTCGAAGCGGATGCGCAGGAACTCCTGCCCCGACCACTCCCCCAGCCCCTCGGGGAGCTGGGAGAGCCGCTGGGCGGAGCGGAGGGTGGCCAGGGCGGACTCGACGAGTCCGCGCAGCCGGTCGACGATGCTGTCGCGGTTGCGTTCCAGCTGGGCCAGTTCGTCGGTGAGGACGCGCAGCCGCGGGGCGAAGGCCGCGGCCCAGGCCGCCGCGTGCTCGGGCAGGGCGGAGGCCGGCAGTTCGCGGATCTGCTGGCGCGCCGGGGTGCGTACCTGCTCGTAGCGGGTGGCGTTCGCGTGCCGGACCAGGATGTCGCAGGACTCGCGCACGGCGGCTTCGGCGGCCGAGAGGTCGGCGGCGCAGCCGCGCAGGGAGCGGCGGGCCTCGGCGGCGGACTGGCGGGCCTCTTCCAGCGTGCCCGGGTGGGCCGCCGGCTCCTGTTCGTCGTCCTGGTGGGCGTGGTCGCGGAGCAGGTCCCGCAGCATCGCGGCGGTCTCGTCGAAGCCGCCGGCGCCGTCCTCGGCGGTGCGGTGGGCCCGCAGCAGGTCGGCGTGTGCGGCGCGGGCGGTCTCGACGGCGGCGGTGTGGGCGGCCAGCTGTGCGGTGGCGGTGCGCAGCAGGGCCTGGGCGTGCTCGACGTCCGCGGGGAGGAGTTCCTCGGGGAGCTCGGTGTGGGCCTCGCCCTCGGTCGGGGCGTGCCGTTCGGCCTCGCCGCGCAGCCGGCCGAGCTGCTCGCTGGCGGCCGACGCGCGGGTCTCCAGCATCTGCACGAGGGCTTCGGCGCGGGCGGCGGCGGCCTGCCGGGAGGGGCCGTCGGCTCCGTCGGTGCCTTCGAGGAGCTGGGCGGCGCGGGTGCGGACCTTGTTGGTGAGGCGGTCGAGTTCGGCGAGGGCGGCGCTCTCGTCGCTCTCGGCGCGGGCCTGCTCGGCGCGCAGGTCGGCGCCGACGCCGACCTTCTCGTAGAGCTGGGAGGCGGCCCGGTATGCCTCGCGCAGGTCGGGCAGGGGTGCCTTGGGCGCGGCGTCCTCCTCGGGGAGGGCCTCGGGGGCGCCGGCGATCTCGGCGCGTTCGGCGCGCAGGGCGCGGGCGGTGCGGCGGGCGTCGTCGGCGGCGCGCTGGGCGGCCCGGCGGTCCTCGTCCGCGGCGCGGGCCCGGGCCAGGCAGGCCTCGGCGCGGGCCTCGGACTCGGTGGCCTCGTCGGCGAGTTCGCGGACCTTGGCCTGCCAGCCGGCGCGTTCGCGCAGCCGGAAGGCGAGGCCGGCCAAGGCGTCGGCGGCCCGGCGGGCGCGCTGGGCGGTGTCCTGGCGTTCGTCGCGGACGCGGGCCGCGTCGGCGGCGGCCTCGTCGGCCTCGGCGCGTACGGTACGGGCCTCCGCGAGTTCGGCGTCGGCCTCTTCGGCAAAGGCGCGGGCGGCCTCGGCCTGCCGGGCGAGCTCGGTGAGCCGGCCGGGCGGGCAGCCGGTGCGCCAGGAGGCGAGCCGGGCGGCGAGTTCGCGGTCCCCGGCGAGCCTGGCGGCCAGGTCCCGGATCTCGGTGTCGCGGGCGGTGGCGCGGCTGCGCAGCGCCTGGCGTTCCTCGTCGGCGGCGTGCTCGTCGTGCATGGCCGGGTTCGGCGGGACGATGAAGATGCCGGAGGCGCCCGTGGCGTCGCCGCCGGCGGGGGGCACGGGTGCCAGCAGGGCGGCGGCCGTGCCGACGGCGACGGTCGAGCGGGGCAGCAGGGCTGCGCCGGACAGGACGTCGCGGGCCCGGGCGTGGGTGTCGGGGTCGGTGATGACCACGCCGTCGACCAGTTCGGGGCGGGCGGCGAGGACCGCGGCGTGGTCGGCGGGGTCCACGGACTGGGCGAGGTAGCGCCAGCCGGGCAGGGCCGGGATCCCGTGCTCGCCGAGGTACTCCACGGTGGCCAGGACGTCGGGACCGGGCGGCAGCAGCCCGCCGTCACCGAGCGCGCCGAGGATCCGGGCGTCGTCGGCGGCGGCGGTGCGCAGCTCGAACAGCTGGCGTTCGGCCGAGGCGACGCCGTCGGTGAGCAGGGTGTGGAGCTCGTCGGCGTTCCGGTCCAGTTCCTCGGCGGTGAGCCCTCCGGCGTCGTCGGGAGCCGGGGTGCGGGAACCGGCCGCTGCGGCCGCCGTGCCGGGGTGCCCGGCCGCGCCGGGGTCGTCGGAGCCGTCCGCGGAGGCACCGGTGGCTGCCGCCGTACCGGCGGGCGTGGCTGCGCGCGGGTGCGGCAGGAAGGTGTCCGGGGCCGACGGGAGGCCCAGGAGCTCGGCGAGGCGGGGGGCCGCGGCGAGGGACTCCGCCGCGCGGTGTTCCGCCTGGTGGGCGGCTTCGGCCGCGTCGGCGGCGTCCGCGGCGCGGGCGGCGGTGAGTTCGGCGCGGGATTCCGCGGCGGCGGCCTCGCGGGCGGTTTCGGCCGCGGTGCGGGCGGCCTCGCGGGCCTCGTCCCAGGCGGCCACGGCGGTCTTCTCGGCGTCGCTGGCGGCGAGGGCGGCGCGGGCCGGGTCGGCGTCGGGCGCCGAGTCGTCGAGCCAGCCGGCCCGGACGGCCTCGGCGGTCTCCTGCTGGACCTCGGACAGCCGCGCCCGCAGGTGCTCGGCCTCGCTGCGGGCGCGCTGGGCGGCGGTGGCCGCGGCGGTGGCGTCGCGGTGCGCGGCCTCGCCGGCTTCCTGGAGGGCGGCGGAACGCTCCTCCTCCTCGTTGGCGAGGCGTTCGCCGTCCTCGGCGGCGGTGTGCAGGGCGCGTACGAGGGCGGCGGCTGCGGTGGCGCGCGCGGCCAGGGCCGGGGCGGCGTCCCGCTCGGCCTCCAGGATCGCGGCGGCGACCCGGGCGGAGCGGTCGGCGGCGGCGCGGTGGCGCAGCACCGTCTCGGCGGCCTGCCAGGCGGAGTGCAGGGTGCGGGCTTCGAGGAGCTCGCGGCGCTGGGCGGCGGCGGCCTTGTCGGCGACCGTCAGGGCCAGGGAGGCGTGCCGGTAGGCGAGTTCGGCGGAGATCGCGGCGCTGCGGGCGCGCGCGGACTCGGCGGCGGTCACGGCGTGGGCGGCGGCGGTGACCCGCTCGGCGAGATCGGCCGCGCGCCCCCGCTCCTCGGCGGCGCGCGCGGACAGCCGGCGGGCCAGGGTACGGGTGCGGCGTTCGGCGCCCGCATGGACGTCGCGCAGCCGGGAGCGGGTCTCGGCGGCCTCGACGATCTTGGTGAGGAGGTCGACGGAGCCGGCGGTGAAGTCCCGTTCGGCCATGAGTTCGGAGCGGCGGCCGAGCTTGTTGCCGAAGCCGTGGACCAGGTCGGCGAGGCCGTCGGTGTCGCGGGTGTCGGTGACGGCGCGCAGCAGCAGGTCGGTGAAGTCGGAGTCCTTCTTGACCGCGAAGAGGCCCGCGGCCTCGCCCTCGTCGGCGTTCATCTCGCGCTGGTAGCGGAAGAGTTCGGGGTCGAGGCCGAGTTCGGTGAGGTGCTCGTTCCAGCGGTCGTGGATCTCCTCGAAGTACACCTCAAGGTGCGGGTAGGCCTTGCCGGCCTCGGTGAGGGCGTCGCGGAAGCCCTTCATCGTGCGGCGCCGGCCCTGGGCGCCGGAGGCGCCCTCGACGGGCGGGCGGACGGCGGTGGCCTCGGCGACGGGCAGGTTGTCCAGGCTCAGCCCGGGCCCGGGCCGGAAGGAGTACCAGGCCTCGGCGAACTTCCGCGGGTCGTTGGAGACCTGGCGGCCGCGCCATTCGCTGACCTTGCCGACGACCACGCACTCGCCGGTCTGGGTGTGCTGCCATTCCAGCGCGACGTGGCCGCAGTCGTCGGCGAGGAGGAACTTGCGCAGCACGCCGGAGCTGGCGCCGCCGAGGGTGTTGCGGTGGCCGGGCAGCATCACCGAGAAGATCAGCTTGAGCAGGACGGACTTGCCGCCGCCGTTCTCCAGGAAGAGCACACCGGCGGGTGCGGGCCGGCGCGGCGGGCCGGTGGGCTCGTCCTCGAAGAACTCCGCCTGCGCGGGCGCCGGGTGGGGCACCGGCTCGCCGACTCCGCGCAGGTCGAGCACGGTGTCGGCGTAGCGCGCACCGGCGGGCCCGATGGAGTAGAGGCGGATCCGGGACAGCTCGTACATGGCGGCGGACTCTCGTGGTCTTTCGTAGGTCGTACGGGGACGGGGGCTCAGGCGTGGAAGGGCAGGCCGGCGTCGGCGGCGAGCTCCAGGTCGTCGCCCTCGGGCGGCGGCAGGAGGCTCGCGGAGCCGTCGCTGACGGGGACCACGCCGAGGTCCAGGAGCTCGGCCATGGCCGCGCTGCCCGCCATGTCGCGGACCTGGAGCTGGTAGCGGGGGGTGGTGCGGTACGTGCCTCCGGCGTCGTCACCGGTGCGCTGGAGGAAGCCGGAGTCGGTGAGGAAGGCCGCGGCCTTGCCGACGATGCCGGTGGTGGAACCGGCGAGGCGGCGGGCGTCCTTGGTGGCGCCGGTGGCGCTGCGGCGGGCGTAGACGCGCCAGGCGGCCTCCAGGCCGGGGCGGTCGGTGGCCGGGTCGGTGTTCTCCCCGAGCTCCTCCGCGCGCTCCTCCAGGCGGCGGCAGGCCTGCCGGACGAAGGCGTCGACCCCGTTGACGGTGACGCGGCCGATGTAGGCGTCGTCGGCGAGGTCCTCGGGGCGGGGGAAGGCGAGGGCGGCGAGGGCGAGGTGGGCCAGGCCGTGCAGGAACCGGTCGGCGGAGTCGGCGGTGGTGCGCCGGGCGTAGTCGCCCATCCGCACGGCGAACACGGAGTCCTCTCCGGCGGCCACGGCCATCCCCGCGCGGGGCGAGACCTCCAGGACGACGAGCCCGAGGCCGGTGGCGACGGCGTCGGCGAGCCGCCCGAAGGCGGGGTCCTCGCGGTAGCGTCGCAGCAGCTCGGTGTACTGGGCGTCGCGGGTAGGGAGCAGCTTGGGCTGCAGCCCGAAGGCGACGAGCCGGGCCGCGTCGGCGGCGTCGGCGGGGGTGACGCCCGGGCCGTGCGCGGGCGCGACCGGGGACGGCGCCGTGTCGGCCTCGCTCCACGCGGGGTGCTCGGCGTGGTGGTCGCTCACGGGTGGATCTCCTCGACGCTACGGGTACTGCGGGTACGGATACGGACGTGGACTCGGGTGCAGGGGCGGTGGGCGCCCGCTGCGACTGCGCCGGGGTCGGCCCGGCGCTGCCGGGCGGCCGGTCTGCCGCAGGTCATGAGGCCTCCGTGCGGTCCGCGGTCATCGCCGCCGCGTCCAGCAGGGCGGTGCCGACGATCAGGTCCGCGCCGCCGAATTCGGGGTCGTCGAGCGTGGTGCCGTCGTCCACCGCGAACAGCAGCCGCTCCTCGCCCTGGCGGTAGGCCGTGCCCACCGCGGGGCTCGCCGCGTGCACCGCGAGCAGGGCGACCAGGTACGGCAGGTCCGGGTCCGTGCGCCGGGCCTCGGCCAGCAGTCCGGACAGGCGGCGCGGCGCGTCGTGCGGGAGGTCCAGCAGTTCCATCGCGGCGGCGAGCTGCTCCTCGCTGAAGCGGCTGTCGTCCGGGGTGGCGATCAGGTCCGGCTCCGGCATCTCCGCGCCGAGGTGCTCCCGCTCCACCGGCGGGGTCAGGAGTATCTCCACCAGGTCGGCGACCCGCACGGAGACGGGCGTGCGCAGCCCCGTGCCCCGGGCGAAGAAGGCGTCGGTGACACGGGTGGCGTCGGCGAGCGGCAACGGCAGGACGGGGGCGACCAGTTGGCCGTAGAGGTCGATGCCGGTACGCCCTGCCGGGGCGGCGAAGGCCTGGCGGTCCTGTTCGGCGCGGAAGAGCGGGCCGGCGTCCAGCAGCCTGGACTGGAGCTGGGTGTGGCGGCGGATGCAGTCCTTGACGATGTCGACCAGCTCGGCGGCGCGCCGCTTGTTCTCGGGCTCCACTGCCTCGTCGCGGGCCTTGCGGATGTTGGTCAGGATCGCGTTCTCGTGGCGGTAGCGGTCGGCGACGTGGTCGAGCGCCTCCTCGATCATGTCGGGCACGGACTGCAGCCAGTCCACCGCCCGGACGTTCCGCCGCGTCGCGTCCAACGTACGGCGCAGGGTCTCGGCGTACTGCACGGTGCGGTAGCGGGCCTGCTCGGCGGCCAGCTGGGCGTCCGCCAGCCGCCCCCGGCTGATCAGGACCTCCAGCTTCACCTCGGCCGCGATCTGCGCGCTGGTCACGTCGGTGTCGAGGGCGCCGACCAGGACGTTGACGGCCTCGTCGGTCGTGCGCAGGTACACCGCGCCCCCGTACCCGGGGACTTCCTCGATCAGCTTGAAGTCGTAGTCGCGGCGGACGTAGACCCCGTCGGGGCCGAACGTGCCGTAGATCGCGCGGAAGCCCCGGTCGACGCTGCCGACGTTGATCAGGTTCTCCAGGACCCAGCGGGCCACCCGCTCGTGCTCGGCCGCCGGGCGGGCCGGCGCCTGCGCGGCGACGCGCGGGAGCAGCCTGGCGACGATCTGCTCGTGGTCGGCGCCCGTGTCGAAGTCCATGGTGAGCGTGACCAGGTCGATCGCGGCGAGCGCGACCTCGGCCATCGCGTAGATCCCGTACTCGCCGGCGAGATTGGCCTTGCGTACGTCGAGGTCGTGCAGCGGGGCGGTGCAGGCGAGCGCGCGCAGCCGCCGGGCCAGGCCCTCGTCGGCGGCCGGGCCCGGCGCCGGGGACGGGAGGGTCTTCGCCGGGGCAGGGAGAGTCACGGACAAAGACTAGGCGCTGTCACGGACAACATCCCAAACGGCATGGTTCGGCCGGATCGGTCCCGGGCCGGCCCCCGGCGGACCCCGCCGCGCGGGGGCGCGGCGCGCGCGCTGTTCTACGCTCACCGCATGGCTCCCATGATCACACCTCTGATCGACCTCAACGCCGACCTCGGTGAGGGTTTCGGACGCTGGACGCTGACGGACGACGAGGCGCTGCTGTCCGTCGTCACGAGCGCCAACGTCGCCTGCGGATTCCACGCCGGCGACCCGTCCACCATGCGCCGGGTCTGCGAGCTGGCGGCGCGGCGCGGGGTACGGATCGGCGCCCAGGTGTCCTACCGCGACCTGGCGGGCTTCGGACGGCGCGCCATGGACGTGCCGGCCGGTGAGCTGGCGGACGAGGTGGCGTACCAGATCGGGGCGCTGGAGGTGTTCGCACGGGCCGCCGGCTCCCGGGTGTCGTACGTGAAACCGCACGGCGCGCTGTACAACCGCACCGTGCACGACACCGAGCAGGCGGGGGCCGTCGTCGCCGGCGTGCGGACGGCGGCCGGGACCGGTGACCTGCCGGTCCTGGGGCTGCCCGGGTCGGTGCTGCTGGCGGCCGCCGAGGCGGCGGGGCTGACGGCCGTGCCGGAGGCGTTCGCCGACCGGGCCTACACCCCGGCGGGCACGCTCGTACCCCGCGGTGAGCCCGGGGCGGTGCTGGACGATGCGGACGCCGTGGTCGCCCGGGCGGTCGCCATGGCCGCCGAGGGCGCGGTGACCGCCGCCGACGGCTCCCGGGTGGCGGTGGCGGCGCGGTCCCTGTGCGTGCACGGGGACACCCCGGGGGCGGCGCTGCTCGCCCGCCGGGTACGGGAGGCGCTGGGCGCGGCCGGGGTCCGGGTGGAGGCCTTCGCGTGAGGCCGCTCCTGGTGGGCGGCGAGGCGCTGCTGATCGAGCTCGACTCGGCCGCCGAGGTGGCCGCCTGGCACGCGGAGCTGGAGCGGCGCCGGGCGGAGCTCGGACCCGTACGGGACATCGTGCCGGCGGCGCGCACGGTGCTGCTGGACGGCGTACGGGAGCCGGGCGCACTGGCGCAGCGGATGGCGCGCTGGGAGGTGGCACCGCTCGCCGAGACCGAGGGGCCGCTCGTCGCCGTGCCGGTCCGCTACGACGGGCCGGACCTGGCGGAGGTGGCCCGCAGGTGGGGGGTGGGGGCCGAGGAGGTGCCGGGCATCCTCGGCGGCATCGTCTTCCGGGTGGCGTTCTGCGGGTTCGCCCCCGGGTTCGGCTACCTGACGGGACTTCCGGAACGCTTCCACCTGCCCCGGCGGGCCACCCCGCGCACCGCCGTCCCGGCGGGCTCGCTGGCGCTCGCGGGCGAATACGCGGGGGTGTACCCGCGCTCCTCCCCCGGCGGCTGGCAGCTGGTCGGGACCACCGACGCGGTCCTGTGGGACCCGGACCGGGAACCGGCGGCGCTGTTCGCGCCGGGGGTACGGGTGCGGTTCGAGGAGGCGGGCCGGTGAGGGCGCTGGAGGTCGTACGGCCCGGGGCGCTGACCACCGTCCAGGACCAGGGGCGGCCGGGCCACGCCCACCTGGGGGTGCCCCGCTCCGGCGCCCTGGACACGGCGGCGCACGCGCTGGCCAACCGGCTGCTGGGCAACCCCGCGCAGGCCGCGGCCCTGGAGACCACCCTCGACGGGGTCGCCCTGCGCGCACTGTCCCCGCTGACGGTGGCGGTCACGGGTGCGCCCTGCGCGGTACGGGTGTCGGGCCGCCCGGCGGCCTGGGGAGCCCCGGTCCGGCTCCGGGCCGGGGCGGAGCTGGAGGTCGGCCGGGCGGAGTCGGGCGTGCGCAGCTATGTGGCGGTGCGGGGCGGCCTGGCCGTGCCGCCGGTGCTGGGCAGCCGCTCGCGGGACCTGCTGTCGGGGCTGGGGCCGCCGGTGCTGACGGGCGGCATGGTGCTGCCCGTGGGCGCCCCGGGGCCGGATCCGGCGCGCGGGGCGGACGAGCTGGGGGTGCCGGGGCCGCCGGCCGAGCTGGTGCTGCCGCTGCGGCCGGGGCCGCGGGCGGACTGGTTCGAGCCGGCGTCGCTCGCGGCACTGTGGCGTGCGGTGTACCGGGTGTCGCCGGCGTCGAACCGCATCGGGCTGCGCACGGAGGCGGGCCCGGCGCTGGCCCGGAGCCGCCCGGGGGAACTCCCGAGCGAGGGCATGGTCCTGGGCGCGGTCCAAGTCCCCCCGGACGGCCTCCCGGTGGTGTTCCTCGCGGACCACCCGGTGACGGGCGGCTACCCGGTGATCGGCGTGGTCCCCCCGGGCCCGGCCCTCGACGCCGCAGCCCAGGCAAGGCCGGGGACGGCGGTGCGCTTCGTGGGCGCGGGAGCGGTTTGAGAGCGGGGGGGGGTGGGGGTGGGGGCCGCGGCGGGAGGGGGCGGTAGGCGGGGCGGGGGCTTCGGGGGCGGGATGCCCAGGGGCGGGGTCGGAGGGGGTCCGGGGGCGTCCCGTCAGTCCACTGTCCTTCCGTGTCGTGCCGGCCCGTCAAGGGCGCTCCTCCTCGTTCCTCGTCGTCGCGTCGCTTCGCGATGGCCTTCGGCCACCCTTGACCGCCCGGCCCGCCCCGGAAAGACAAAGACTGCC